>VEQP01000065.1 GCA_018883185.1 Nevskiaceae bacterium
CGCTTACGGCGGGGGCCACGCAGTGTCACTGCGTGGCCCCGCCGGAGAGTGGGTCGAACTGATCGAAGAGTGATTGAAGCTCGATCAGAACTTGTAACGAACGCGGGCGCTCCAGCTGCCCGGGCGATCGAGGAACTGGAAGGGGCCGAGGGCCGACATCGGGTAGGCCTTGTCCTCACAGTTGCGGCAGTCGACCGTCACCGAGAGACCCTCGATGGCGGCGAACTTCAGATTCAGGCCCGCGTTGATGTAGGTCTGTTTGCCACTCCAGGTGCCGTTCGTGCTCTGCGGGCTGCCCGTCGTGCCGATGGCGTACTCGTCGCTGGCATTGACGCCCACGTTTGGCGTCAGCGTCACTCCGCCGACCGTGAACTCATAGCTTGCGCTCAAGCTGACGGTGTAGTCCGGCGCACGGACCGGGGTGGCAATATTGCCGAACTGGTCGACGAAGTTGGCGTTGCAAGCCGGAGCGCCCTGATAGAGGCCCGCCGGATTGGCGCGACACACCGCCGCCTGGTCAAGCACGCGCTGGTTGATGGCGACGTACTTGGCGTCCTGCAAACCAATGCCAGCCGTGATGTTCAGACCATCTACCGGGACCCACACCGCATCGAGTTCGAACCCCGAGTTGCGCAGGTCCGCCGGGTTCGTGGTGGTGGAGATCTGCACGCCGTTGATGTCGATGCGCGCCGGGATCTGGATATCATCGGTGATGGCGTAAAACGCGGTCGCGTTCAGACGCAGGCGATTATCGAAGAGGTCAGCGCGAGTACCGATCTCGTACGACCAGACTTTTTCCGGGGCGAAGGGAATGAAGGCGTTGTTGGCTGTGGCGCGAGCCGGCCAGCCGCCCGACTTGAAGCCGCGGGTGGCTGATGCGAAGACCATCACGTCGTCCGAGATGTCGTACTGCAGCGCAACGCGCGGTGTCCAGACGTTTTCCTTGAGTTCGAGCGGGATGCCCGCTGCAGCGATGGCGGTGCTGGAAAGCGCCGCGCCAGTTGCGCCTGGGTTGCGCTCGATGCCGAAGGTCTTGGTCTCGCTGGTGTAGCGCAAGCCTGTGGTGAAGGTGACTTTCTCGGCGACGACATGATCGGCCTGAGCGTACGCAGCGTAGGTCTTCAGATCGTTCTTCATCGTACGGTCTGCCGCGACCGAGAAGACGCCCGTGGTTGCCACAGTGTTGGCGTTCGCGAAGTCCGTCGAGTTGTTCTCGTTCATGAGATAGAGGCCCGCGACCCAGGTCATGTTGCGCGCCGGGCTCTTGCCGTTGAGCTTGATCTCCTGCGAGAACTGGGCGTGATCGCCCATGTTGTTGAGAGGCGTGAAGCCACGGGTCGTGGTGACGCGCGGCAACTCACCGCCCGAGTCGACCAGGAAGTCGTGGTCGGTCTTGCGGTACCCCGTGATCGAGGTCAGCGAGAGGTTTTCGTTGATGATGCTCTGCACGCTCAGCGTGTAGGCACGCGTGACGGCTTCGTTGCCGACATCGAGTGACGCTTTGGCGCCTGTGAACACTCCGACGAGCGAGCCCTGCACCAACTTGTTGTTGATGATGCGGTTTTCGCTTGCGTCGAGCACGTTGAGGAAGTTGGTGTTGCGATCGTCGACGTATTCGGCGACGAAGTCGACCGTCACATCTTCGGTCGGCAACAGTCGCACGTCAGCGCGAAAGCCGGTGGCGTTGCGGTCGTTGAGCATGCGACCGGTCGAGAGCTGCTTGGCGTAGCCATCATCCTTGACGCGATACGCCGAGACCTTGGTCAGCAGCGTGTCGGAGATCGGCAGGTCCACGGAGCCGCGCGCCGTCACCAAACCGAAGCGGCCGACGCCGGCTTCGACAAATCCCTGGTACTCGGTACCGGGCTTCTTCATGACCACGTTGATGGCGCCGCCCGTCGTGTTACGACCGAACAGCGTGCCCTGCGGGCCGCGCAGCACTTCGATGCGCTCGACATCGAACATGCTGAAGTTGTTGTGGTTCTGACGCGAGATGTACACGTCGTCGACGTACGTGCCTACCGGCAGGTCGAAGGTGGCGATCGACTCGGCGTTGCCGAGGCCGCGAACATACAAAGAGCTCGAAGTGCCGACGCCAACGTTGGCGTTGCCTGTGAGGTTAGGGATATTGCGCACCAAATCGTAGGTGTCGAATACCTGTCGTGCAGCGAGCTGCTCCGAAGTGAAGGCCGTGATCGCGATGGGCACATCTTGCAGGCTCTGCGAGCGGCGCTGTGCGGTGACGGTGACCTCTTCGAGGCCGCCCTGGTCTTGGGCATGGGCCGCGGCAGCAGACGCGGCAACGAGGATGGACGCAATACAAGCGTTCAGGGTTCGCATGGGGTCAAGGCCTTCCTTGGAAGTGGGAACAGCCTCCTATCGTCTTACAACGATGATGTTTTGGCAACGGCGTCGAATTCGTCGCGCCAAGCCCCCACCTCGGGTCTGGAACCGATCTGCCAGGGGTGGAATCCCGGGCGGTACCAGGCGAAGTAGGTCCGCCAGCCAAGGCGGAAAATCCCGGGGGACAGCCATACATAGCGCCGTACGGCGGTCCGAGCTGCCCGGCGGCTGTAGCCCTCCGCCTCCAGCAGGCGTGCCGCGTGACTGCTGATGTTACGGGTGAAATTCAGCGTGATCAGCGCCATGGTCCACACCCGCAGCCAGTATCGACGTAGCGGATGCCAGTGTCGGGTGACTTCCATGAACACGTCGTAGGCCACGGCCTTGTGTTCGGTTTCCTCAAGGGCGTGCCAGCGCCACAGTCTTTCGATGCGGGGTTCGGCACCGGCAAAAAGCCGATCTCCTGCCGCCATGTGCACCTCGGCCATCATTGCCGTGAAGTGCTCGAGTGCGATGGTTGAGACCAGCATCCCGAACGGGCCGCGGGCGCGGGCCATGCTGATGCGGGAGCGGATTTTCGCGAGGATCTCGGCCACCGGATAGACGCCCGGGTCGACCAAGTCATTGAGTGCCTGATGTTCGCGCGAGTGCAGCGCCTCCTGGGCAATGAAGCGACGTGCCTGGTCTTGCAGGGCGGGCGACAAGCGCTCGCGATAGTGACGCACGGCATCGACGAACAGGCGCTCCCCATCCGGGAAGGTTAGCGACAAGGCGTTCATCACCGCGGTACCCACGGGATCGCCGCCGAGCCAATGCCGGGCATAACCTTCGGCGGGCTCGAAGCGGATGTCGCGTGGCGTGATGCCGAGGTCATCCGTTTGGAGTTCGTGCGTCATCGTGATCCGGGGTGAGAACTGAAGGCCCTGCGCGGACGATAGGGCAGGATCTCGAGAATGTCACCCTCCCGAACACGCCGCTGGATGCCGCGCCAGAAGTCGGCCGCGAGCAGGTCGCCATGACTGTGTACGAACAGTTGCCGCTGTGCATCGCTGAAGGCGAGGAAGTTCAGGAAGGTCTCCGGGAACACGTCATTGTCGGCGACGTAGAACCACGCCTCGCCGCGCATTTCGTCTTCGTCGCTGCTCGCTACCGGCACCTCCCGGAAGCGGCAGTCGGTGACCTGACAGAGTTCGTCGTAGTCGTAGAAAATCACGCGCCCATGTCGGGTCACACCAAAGTTCTTCAACAGCAGATCGCCCGCAAAGATATTGGAGTGAGCCAGGTCGCGGATCGACTGCCCGTAGTCGAGCACCGCGCGGTTCGCGGCATCCTCGGGTGCCTCGCGCAGGAAAATGTTGAGCGGCACCATCCGTCGCTCGATGTACATATGATCGAAAATGAGATCTTCACCCTCCGAGTGCACGGTCTCTGCAGTCTCCGCGGCTAACTCTTCAAGGAGTTCGGGTGAAAAACGGGCTTTTGGCAATCGGATCCGCTTGAACTCCTGCGCGTCGACTAGCCGACCGGCGCGGTCGTGTTTGAAGACAAATCGATACTTGTCGAGCACATCCTGCCGCAGCACATTTTTCACCGGCGGGAACCGGTCGCGGATGAGTTTGAATACCACATCGAGCGAGGGCAGGGTGAAGCACACCATGACGAGCCCGCGCTCGCC
>VEQP01000045.1 GCA_018883185.1 Nevskiaceae bacterium
ATCCTTGAGTCATGCGGACTCGAGACTGTGGATGACCTTATGGAAACTGCTCTCGAGGCCGGGGATGCTTGCCGTCGAATTCTTCGATGGCAAGCGTGCGCGCTACCTGCCGCCCATACGCTTGTATCTCGTAGTCAGCGTCGTCTTCTTCCTGCTGCTAGGCATGGGGGAAAGCGAGCCAGCGGTTGTCACGGATTCCGACTCCACCTTCAACGGCCTTAGCCTCACCCAGCCGAACACGGATCGCGTTGCCGTCGAAAAAGCCTGCGCTAAAGTCGAGTACAACGGCCCTTTTGACCAGCAGATATCGGCGAAACTACGCGCAGGCTGCACCAAGGCTCTGACCGAGGGTGGTGCGAGTTTCGGCGCGGTGTTCCTACGCAATTTGCCTAAAGCGATGTTCGTACTACTGCCGTTGTTCGCGGTCGTGATGCTGCCTTTTTATCTTTGGCCACGCCGTTTGTATGCCGAGCACCTCGTCTACCTCCTCAGCAACCACACGGCCATCTTTCTCGTCAGTGTCATTGTGCAAATCGTGAGTCTCGCCTTTCCCGCAATCTCCGGACCGCTGACGCTGGCGAGCCTGCTGTATGTCGTCTGGTACTGTTGGCGCGGAATGCGGGTGTTCTACGGCAACAGCCGGTCCCTGACGCTAGCAAAGTTCCTGGCGCTCGGCTTTCTGTACATGACGCTGGCCAGCCTGGTTCTGACGCTGACCGGCGTCGTGGCCCTGCTGGAGGTCTGAGCGCCATACCTCATGAGCCGTTCGCGGAGCATCCTGCACGTCGATATGGATGCGTTCTACGCTTCCGTCGAGCAGCGTGACAACCCGGAGCTGCGCGGCAAACCCCTGATCGTCGGTGGCACGAGCGGTCGCGGTGTAGTGGCTGCGGCCAGTTACGAGGTGCGCAAGTTCGGCGTGCGTTCTGCAATGCCCATCCGCCGCGCCCTTGCCCTGTGCCCTCAAGCGATCTGCGTACGGCCGCGGATGCGCCGCTACGCCGAGGTCTCCGCGCAGGTGTTTGCGATCTTTCGCGATTACACGCCGTTGGTCGAAGGGCTATCGCTCGATGAGGCCTATCTCGATGTGACGGCGAGCCAAGGCTTGAAGGGGGATCCCGTCAGCATCGCGCGCGACATCAAGCAGCGCATTGCGAGCGAGACGAAACTCACCGCATCGGTGGGGGTGGCGGGAAATAAGCTCGTGGCGAAGATCGCCTCTGATCTCGATAAACCAGACGGCCTTACCGTGGTCACCGCCGAGACGCTGCAGTCGGTACTCGATCCGTTACCTATCCGTCGGCTGCCGGGACTCGGGCGCAAAAAGGGCGAACAGGTGCACGCCGCCGGTTTAACGACCCTAGGCGAATTACGGTGTGCGGACGAGCAGCGCTTGCGGCCGCTGTTCGGTGGCGATTGGGCTCGCTGGCGCGAGCGCGCTGCCGGCATTGATGATCGACCCGTCATCGCCGAGCGCGAAGAGAAGTCGGTCAGCAACGAACGTACGTTCGCCGTCGATCTCGCCGAGCACCGCGCCATGCACGCCGAGCTCGTGGCGCTCGCCGACCAGGTTGCGGCACGCCTACGGACCAAGGCACTGCGTGCTGCCTGCATCGGTATCAAGATTCGGCGACATGATTTTCGAACCGTCACCCGCCAACTCACACTGGCACCCGCGACGCAGGACAGCGCCACCATCGTGCGGGCCGCGCGCCAACTGCTCGATGAATGGCTCGCCCAAGAGCCGGCGGCGCGGCTGCGGCTGCTCGGTGTATCCGCCAGTGCGCTCGACGATGAGATACAACCGGACTTGTTCTCCAGCGTCGAGGCGGTACCGCAACGCAAGCTCGACGCCACACTCGATGCGATACGCGATCGCTTCGGCGCGGGCTCGGTGGCACGCGCAAGCCTGCTCAACCGTCGTCGGTAGCACGACCAGCACGCCGGTCACGTTCGCCGGAATACCCTCAAGGCATTCGATTCTGACCAGACCAATAGAGCACCCATTTACACCCATTAACGGGCCATACAACTTAAAAATGGGTGTTAATGGGTGTAGAATGGGCGGCGTGCTACGTTCAGACACCCTGCAAATCACCCCCGAGATCCTGAGCCTGATTGCTCGGATCGACGAATTCAAAGGCGCATGGCGGGCCTTGGGAACGCTCGCGCCCGAACGTCTTTCAGCGCTGCGGCGGGTGGCGACCATCGAAAGCATCGGTTCAAGCACTCGCATCGAGGGCAGCAAGCTGACTGACCGCGAGGTCGAGCGCTTGCTCTCCAACCTAGCCATTCAGTCCTTCGACACCCGCGACGAGCAGGAAGTGGCCGGTTATGCCGAACTGATGGATCTGGTGTTCAGCGCGTGGCAGAGCATTCCGTTCAACGAAAACCACATCAAACAATTGCACCAGATCCTGCTGCGCCACAGCGAAAAAGATGCGCACCACCGGGGGCAGTACAAGACCAACTCGAACAACGTCGCCGCCTTCGATGAAAGTGGGACTCAGATCGGCATCGTCTTCGAGACTGCCACGCCGTTCGATACGCCACGGCTGATGGGCGAATTGGCTTCCTGGGTGAATGATGAGCGGGAAAAGAGGCATCTGCACCCCTTGTTGATCATCGCGATCTTCGTCGTGGTGTTTCTGGAAGTTCACCCCTTTCAGGATGGCAACGGACGCTTGAGCCGGGTACTGACGACCCTGCTGCTGACCCAGGCCGGCTACACCTATGTACCGTACAGCTCGCTGGAAAGTGTGATCGAGCTGAACAAGGAAGCCTATTACCTAGCCCTGCGACAGACCCAAGGCACCATCCGTACGGAGGCCCCCAACTGGCAGCCATGGCTGGTGTTCTTCTTGCGCTCGCTGGCCGAGCAGGTGCGACGTCTGGAGACGAAGGTAGAACGCGAGAGGATGGTGCTAGCGACACTGCCCGAGTTGTCGCTGCAGATCGTGGAATTCGCCCGTGAGCACGGGCGCGTCACGATGATGGACGCCATCAAGCTGACCGGAGCCAGTCGCAACACACTGAAGCAACACTTCCGTGAGCTGACCGAGCGCAACCATCTGGAGCAGCGCGGCAGCGGACGCGGCGTGTGGTATGGGCTGAAGTGACCTGGCCACGGCAACAAAGAAAATTGCCGAAAAATACTCATCTCTACTCAAGCCTGCTCAACCGTCGTCGGTCGTGATGCGGCGGGTGGCGCGCCACACCAGCACGACCAGCACGCCGGCGAGTGCACCGAACAGATGGGCGTCAGTGACGACCGCGGTCGAACCCATGCCCCAATCAATGGCGCCGAAAAACTTTTCATAGATCAACTTGGCGGTACCGAGCGCCGCGAACAGCCACGGTAGCAGCGCGCGCGTCCACAACGACTGCAGAATGCCTGCGGCCGCGAAAGCATGCAGCACGCCCGAGGCACCGACGTACCAGTCGAGACGGGTGCCGAACCACAACCCCAGATCCACCGCGAGCACGGCGCAGGCAGCCACCCACGCCCACACCTGCCATGGCAGATCGCGACGGAACACGGTCCAGACGACTACCGCAGCTAGCGCGTTGAGCAAGGCATGACCGGTATCGAGATGCACGAGGTGCCCGGTCAGCAGACGCCAGTATTCTCCCGCGGCGATGTCGGGCCGAGACCAGCGCAAGGCTTCAAACCACGCCGTCATCCGGTGATCCAGCGACACTCTATGCGTCGAATCAGCGGCGCATGGGCGCAGGCTCCCTGGCCCGGCCACGGCAACTCGAGCATGGCCAAACGAAAAGCGCGCGAGGGGTGCCGCGGGTGACTGCGAAGCAGATCGTCGGCGAGCGCACCGACCTGGAGGGTCGACGCGCCGAGCGTGAAGCCATCGCCAAGCGCCTTCATCGCGGCTTCCTTGCGTGTCCAGCAGGCCAGAAACACCGCATCGCGCTGAATCGCCGAAACCGCACTCGCCGCCGCGACGGTAGTGCGCTCCTCAGGCGTGAACACCCTTTCAGCGAGTCGGGTCGCGTTCGGCACCTCTCGCGGCAGTTCGAGATCGACGCCGAGCGGGTCGCTTCTCGCCACGGCGAGCAGCCAGGCCGAACGGCTGTGACTCAGGTTGAAATGCAGCGGAAGTTCATGCGAAGACCGTTGGCGCAGAAACGGCTTTCCGTGAGCTGCGGTACCGAAGTCCAGCGTCTCGGCGGGACAGCGGACATAGCCAGCCAAGATGCGCCGCAACAACCCGCGTGATCGACGAAACCGGGCTTGCATCAGTGGATCGGCAATAGTGGCGAGCCGCTCACGCTCGAGCTGTCCAAGTGGCTCTTCATCGGGCCATCTGAGCTCAGCGTCGTCGAGGTCGGCGCACCACAAGTGCACCTCGTCCTGCGGCAATGCGGCCGCGGGCACCCCACCTCTGGCGGGCAACGCGCAGGTCTGCCAGTGCTGCCGGGAAATCTGCACGATGCGGCGGACTATGCCGCGCACGGCCCCGGGCGTGCAATACTTCGGCGTCATGTCCTTCATTCTCGACGCGCTAAAAAAGTCGGAGAACTCGCGCCTGCGGCAGGATCATCCGGCGATCTTCGACGCGCAGGCCGCGGCCGTCAGGCGTCAGGGCCTGCCGCGCTGGGGTATTGCCCTGATGGTGCTACTCGCCTTCAATCTGTTGATCCTCGGCTACGTGCTGTGGCGACCTGCCAAGCCTTCACCGAACGCGACGGCCGCGCAGCCGAAGATGGCCGCTGCCTCGACCTCCAACGCGCCGGCGACCGCGCCTCCACCGGCTGAATCAGCCCCATCGATGGCTGCGCAGGCATCAACTGCGCGGCGTTCCTCGAGTTCGGCTCCAGCGCGCGCGATCCTGCAAGCAGCGCCCGTATCCGCCACGTCTGACGCAGCATCCGCCGAAACCGCGGCGAACACGCCAAGTCGCGACGATCTTTTGGCAGCGGGAGCCGCGATTCCCGAGGCCAACCTCAACATGCATGTTTACGACGCCACCCCGGCACTGAGGTTCGTGCTGCTCAATGGTCAACGGTTGCGTGAAGGCGAAGTGAGTCGCGAGGGCCTGCGCGTCGAGCAAATCTTGCCCGAAGGGGTACTGCTGAACGCGGGTGGAAATTCGTTCATGTTGTCCATCAACTGAAGCGGGCCGTTGCACGATGAGTCCCTCCACCCCATCCGTTGTCGAACTCGATGGCCTCGTCCTCGCTGACCTGCTACGTGCCGGCATCTATCGCCTGTTCGCCCGGACCGATCACATCAACAAAATCAATGTATTCCCCGTCCCTGATGGTGATACGGGGACCAACATGTCGATGACGCTGTCGGCGGTGTTGGGTGCTCTCGATCGTGAGCCGGAACCGCACGCAGGCAGCCTGCTCGTGCGTGCCGCTGATGCGGCGCTCGATGGAGCCCGCGGCAATTCGGGGGCGATCCTCGCACAGTTCCTGCTTGGGCTAGGCGATGGCGCGGGTCACTTGGCCCGCGTCGGTGTCAATGAATTCGTCGCAGCCGTCACCAACGGCGCCAACTATGCGCGCGATGCGATGTCGCAGCCGCGCGAGGGCACCTTGCTCACGGTGCTGCGCGAATTCGCCCTCGCCGTACAGGCTCAACAAGCCAAAGCTGCAGACTTCCGGGGGCTGTTCGTAAATTCACTCGATCGGGTTCGGACGGCGCTCGACCAGACGCGAAGTCAACTCGAGGAATTACGCGCTGCCAATGTGGTTGATGCCGGCGCGCTCGGCTTCGTCGAAGTCCTCGAGGGCATGACTCGATTTCTCGAGACCGGCGAAATGGCGAAGACCATCGCCCCGGTGCATGCCGGCGAGGAAGTGATGATCGGCAGCGCCGCGCCGTCACCCGACCAGGATTTCCGTTTCTGCACCGAGTGTCTGGTGGCAGCCCCGGCCGGGCAAAGCATCGACCTGCGGCAGCTGCGCGAAAATCTCGCACCACTCGGCGCGAGCCTCGTGGTCAGCGGCAGCACGCGCAAGGCGCGCATCCACGTGCATGTCGATGATCCGGATGAAGTGTTTCGCGTCGCCGGCGGCTACGGCGCTGTTTCCGCACAGAAGGCGGACGATATGCGCATGCAGCAAAGTGCAGCCCATCACCAGGCGCTGCGACGGATCGCAGTGACGACTGACTCCGGTGCAGACTTACCGGAGGAAATGATCGAGCGACTAGGCATCCACGTCGTGCCGGCGCGCATCCACTTCGGCAACCGATCCTATCTCGATAAAGTGAGCATGACGCCCACGGAGTTCTACCGCGAGTTGCTGGTCAATCCGGAGCACCCGAAGACGTCGCAGCCACCGCCTGGGGACTTCCGCCGCACCTTCGAGTTTCTCGCCTCGCACTACCAGGGCATCGTCTCGATCAACCTCACCTCACGGCACAGCGGCACGTACAACGCCGCAGTGACTGCAGGACAGCGTGTCTCGAGCGAGGGCAAGCCCGTCACCGTGATCGACAGCCTGAATGCTTCGACCGGTGAGGGCCTCGTCGTACTCGCTGCAGCGGAAGCCGCAGCGCGCGGGGCCGACATGGCGACCGTCGAGCGGATCGCGCGGGAAGCGGTGACACAGACGCGAACGTTTGCGCTGCTCAACGATGTGCGCTTCGGTGTGCGGGGTGGGCGCGTACCCGCCATCGTCGGCAAGATCGCGCGCTGGTTGCGACTCACCGTGATCCTGCGCACGTATCCAGACGGGCGAGTCGCCGCGGGCGGCGGGCTGTTCGGTCCGCATCGACTGCGCGAACGCTTCGCCAAATTCGTGATCAAGAACATGCCATTCGACGTCCGCCGCGAACAGCTGCGCATTCTTATTGGTTGTGGACTCACCCCTGCCGATGGTCGCTTCGTCGCCGCCGAACTCGAACGCCGGCTGCCCGTCGGTAGTATCGAATCGATCCTCTACACGGAGATGGGCCCCGCCATCGGCGTGCATGGCGGCCCAGAGACGATACTCGTCGCCTTGCAGCCGGTACCGCGCAACTAGCGCGGCGCCCGTATCACTGCCGTCTAATTCGCCCGGTCGCCGAGCGCAGCGATGACCTCGGGCGGTGCCTGCACAAGTTCCACCAGCACGCCCTCGCCGCCGATCGGAAACTCCTCGTTGCCCTTCGGGTGCAGAAAGCAAATGTCGTAGCCGGCTGCACCCTTGCGGATTCCACCGGGCGCGAAGCGCACGCCCTGCGCCGTCAGCCACGTCACCGCCATCGGAAGATCGTCGACCCACAGACCCACGTGATTGAGCGGCGTCGCATGTACGGCCGGCTTCTTCGCCGGATCAAGCGGTTGCATCAGATCGACTTCGACGCGCATCGCACCGCTGCCCATCGCACAGATGTCCTCGTCCACGTTCTCTCGCTCGCTGACGAAGTTGCCCGTGACTTCGAGGCCTAGCATATCGACCCACAAACGCCGCAGGCGCTGCTTATCCTCGCCACCGATGGCGATCTGCTGGATGCCGAGAATGCGGAACGGACGTGCTGCAGACATAGTCATCACTCACTGAAAGCGGATGATCACCTGATCGACGGCAAGGCTGTCGCCCTTCTTGGCGAGCACCTCGGAGACCACACAGTCCTGCGTGGCGAAGAGGATGTTCTCCATCTTCATCGCCTCGATCGCCGCAAGTCGCTCGCCCGCACGCACGGTTTGACCCGGTTGAACGGCGACGTCAACCAGCAACCCCGGCATGGGCGAGATCAGGACCTTGGATAAATCGGGCGGCGCCTTGAAGGGCATCAGCGCTTCGAGCTCCGCCGCACGCGGGTTATAGACGCGCGCGAACAGTGACGACCCGTTATGCGAGATGCGGTAACCAAGACCGATGCGTTCGATCTGCGCGCAGAACGCTTCGCCATCGAAGTGGCCATGCACGGCGATATCGCGCAAATTGTCTTCGAACGCCACCTCATGCGTCTTGCCCGCAAGCGTAACGTGGAACATCGAGCCGATCGGCCGTACCGCGACCGGGATCTGATCCCGCTTCCCCGTCTCGTCGGTCAACACGATCACGAAATCCTCGCGGATTCGCACCTCGCGATGCCGGCGCTGGCCGGTGAGCGTCGCGGCACGCTCGCGCGAGCGCCGATGCGACACGGCCGCTAAAGACAGCAGGAAACCTGGCTCGTCGTGCGGCACCGCGGAACTCGAGAAGCCCTTGGGATACTGCTCGGCGATGAAACCCGTATTGAAGTCACCCGCAACGAAACGCGGGTGTGCGAGTAACGCGGCTTGGAATGGGATGTTGCTCGAGATGCCACGAATGACGAAACCGTTCAGCGCCTCGCGCATGCGACCGATCGCCTCGTTGCGATCTTTGCCGTGCACGATGAGCTTGGCGATCATCGAGTCGTAGAACATCGGGATTTCGCCACCCTCATACACGCCGGTATCGACCCGCACGCCACCATCGAGCGGCACCGGCTGTGAGGCCTCCATGTTTTGGTTCGGCGGTCGGTACTTCACCAGTCGCCCGGTCGAGGGCAGGAAGTTGCGGAATGGGTCTTCGGCGTTGATGCGGCACTCGATCGCCCAGCCGTTACGCGCGATGTCCTGCTGTTTAAAGGCGAGTTTCTCTCCGGCCGCAACGCGGATCATCTGTTCGACCAGATCGAGCCCGGTGATGCACTCGGTGACCGGGTGCTCCACCTGCAGACGCGTGTTCATCTCAAGGAAGTAGAACCCCTTGTCTTTGCCGACCACGAACTCCACGGTGCCAGCACTCTGATAATCGACCGCGCGCGCCAAGGCCACGGCCTGCTCGCCCATAGCTTTGCGAGTCTTCTCGTCGAGGAAGGGGCTCGGCGCCTCTTCGATGACTTTTTGGTGTCGACGCTGGATCGAGCACTCGCGTTCCCAAAGATAAACGCAGTTGCCGTGCGAGTCGCCGAGCACCTGAATCTCGATATGACGCGGCTCTTCGACAAACTTCTCGATGAACACGCGATCGTCACCGAAACTGTTGCGCGCCTCGTTGCGGCAGGAAGTAAAGCCCTCGAGCGCTTCCTTGTCGTTCCAAGCCACGCGCAAACCTTTGCCACCACCACCCGCGCTCGCCTTGATCATCACCGGATAGCCGATGTTCTTGGCGATGCCGACCGCCTGTTCGGCGGATTCGATCGCATTGTTGTAGCCGGGGATGGTGTTGACCTTGGCCTTGGCCGCCAACTCCTTCGAGGCGATCTTGTCACCCATCGCAGCAATCGAGTGGTGCTTGGGGCCGATGAAGACGATGCCTTCCTCCTCGACGCGCTTGGCGAAGGCGGCGTTTTCGGACAGGAAGCCATAGCCCGGATGAACAGCTTCAGCGCCGGTTTGTTTGCAGGCTGCGATGATCTTGTCGGCGACCAGGTACGACTCGCGCGATGGCGCCGGGCCCAGCAGCACCGCCTCATCCGCCAGTTCGACGTGTCGCGCGTCTTTGTCGGCTTCTGAGTAGACGGCAACCGTCTTGATGCCGAGGCGTTTTGCCGTCTTGATGACGCGACAAGCGATTTCACCGCGATTGGCAATAAGAATTTTCTTGAACATGTGGGTGTGCTCCGCGGTGCCGCTCAAAGGGGGATGTTGCCGTGCTTGCGCCATGGCTCTTCGAGCTTTTTGTCGCGCAGGACCGTCAGCGCCCTACAGACGCGCCGCCGCGTGCCATGCGGCATGATCACATCGTCGATGTAACCGCGCGCGCCGGCAATAAACGGGTTGGCGAACTTCTCGCGATACTCGGCCTCGCGCGCCGCAAGCTTGGAAGGATCGCTCTTTTCCTCGCGGAAGATGATCTCGACTGCACCCTTGGCGCCCATCACTGCGATCTCGGCGTTCGGCCAAGCGAAGTTGACGTCGCCGCGCAGGTGCTTGGAGGCCATCACGTCGTAGGCGCCGCCGTAGGCCTTGCGCGTGATCACCGTGATCTTCGGCACCGTGCACTCGGCGTAGGCGTACAGCAGTTTGGCGCCATGTTTGATGATGCCGCCATACTCCTGCGAAGTGCCCGGCATGAAGCCTGGCACGTCGACGAAGGTCACTACCGGAATACCGAAGGCATCGCAGAAGCGCACGAACCGGGCGGCCTTGATGCTGCTTTTGATGTCGAGGCAGCCGGCGAGCACCAGCGGTTGGTTGGCAACGATGCCCACGACCTGGCCGTCCATGCGCGCAAAGCCGATGAGTATGTTCTTGGCGTAGTCGGGCTGCAGTTCGAAGAACTCGCCGTCATCGACGATCTTCGAGATCAGCTCCTTCATGTCGTAGGGCTTGTTCGGGTTATCCGGCACGAGTGTATCGAGCGAGTAATCGTCCCGATCGGGCGGATCACCGGCCTCACGTATCGGCGGCTTTTCGCGATTGTTCGGCGGCAGATAATTGAAGAACCGGCGCACCATCAAGATGGCTTCGACATCATTCTCGAAGGCGAGATCCGCCACGCCGCTGCGGCTCGTGTGCGTGATGGCCCCACCGAGATCCTCCGCCGTGACCTCCTCGTGGGTCACCGTTTTCACCACATCCGGGCCGGTGACGAACATGTAGGAACTGTCCTTCACCATGAAAATAAAATCGGTCAGCGCCGGGCTGTACACCGCACCACCCGCGCAAGGCCCCATGATCAAGCTGATCTGCGGCACGACGCCGCTGGCCGTAACGTTGCGCTGGAACACCTCGGCGTAGCCACCGAGCGAAGCAACGCCTTCTTGAATCCGCGCACCGCCCGAGTCGTTGATGCCGATCACGGGTGCGCCGACCTTCATCGCCGTGTCCATGACTTTGCAGATCTTCTGCGCATGCGCTTCCGAGAGCGAGCCGCCGAACACCGTGAAGTCCTGACTGAACACGAACACCAGCCGCCCGTTGATGAACCCACAGCCAGTGACGACACCGTCGCCCGGCACCTTCTGCTCCTGCATGCCGAAATCGCTGCAACGATGCTCGACGAACATGTCCCATTCCTCGAACGACCCTTCATCGAGCAGCAGCTCGACGCGCTCGCGCGCCGTGAGTTTGCCCTTGGCATGCTGCGCTGCGACGCGCTTGGCACCGCCGCCCTGCCGGGCTTGCGCGCGCTTCTTCTCGAGCTGGTGGATGATGTCGTGCATGGCCTGATTCCTTCTATCTGAGCTGATCGGTTATCTGGGCTGAACGGTCGTGTGTTCAAAGAGATCGAGCAATCGGCGTGCGGCAGACGATGGCGCTACGCGCGCACTCGTCACGTCCTGCAGCGCCTGCGGCAGCGCTCGCTGCACCGCCTGGCTGGCATTGAAATCGGCGACGAGTCGCGCATGCACCTCGTCCCACATCCACTTGAGCGACTGCTGTCGTCGCCGCTCGGCCCACTCGCCGGAGTGCTCGCGCAGGCGCCGAAACTCCCCAACGCAATCCCAAAAGTGTTCAAGCCCGCTACCGCGCAGGGCACTGCCGCGGATCACGCGGGTCTGCCATCGATCATCGTCGCGGGTTCCAGGGGCTCCGGTGAAGCGCAACACGCGCAAGGCACCGGTAATCTGCGCCTCGGCGCGCAGTGCCGCGTCTTCGTCGAGATCAGCTTTGTTGATGACCACGAGATCAGCGAGCTCCATGATGCCCTTCTTCATGGCCTGCAAGTCATCACCGGCATTCGGCAACTGCAGCAGCACGAACATATCGGTCATGCCCGCGACGGTGGTCTCAGATTGACCAACACCGACCGTCTCGACGATGACGATGTCGTAGCCAGCCGCCTCGCACACGAGCATCGCCTCACGGGTTTTTTCCGCTACGCCCCCCAAGGTGCCGGACGAGGGGCTCGGGCGGATGTACGCGTGGGCCTGCACCGACAAGCGCTCCATGCGCGTCTTGTCGCCGAGGATGGAGCCGCCGGAGACACCCGAGGATGGATCGACGGCGAGCACGGCGACCTTGTGGCCACGCGCCAGCAGGAACATGCCGAGTGCTTCGATGAAAGTCGACTTACCGACACCCGGTACGCCGGAAATGCCGAGCCGCAGCGCAGCACCGGTATGCGGCAACAAGGCATCGAGCACGGCATCGGCTCGGCGACGATGTTCCGGCCGAGTCGACTCAAGCAGGGTGATGGCCTTGGCCAGCGCCCGCCGATCGCCGGCTCGCACGCCGGTAATCAATGATTGATCGTCGTCAGGCAGCGGCACTGGCGCGCTTGATCTGATTGAGCACGTCGCGTGCACTGTCGGGAATCGGCGTACCCGGCCCGTAGATGCCCTTCACACCGGCCTCGTAGAGGAAGGCGTAGTCTTGCTGCGGGATCACGCCACCGACGAACACGATGATGTCGTTCGCACCCTGCTCGCGCAGGGCGCGAACAATGGCGGGCACTAGGGTCTTGTGCCCTGCGGCCAGCGTACTCACGCCCACCGCGTGCACGTCGTTTTCGATGGCCTGACGCGCACACTCCTCGGGCGTCTGGAACAGCGGCCCGACGTCGACATCAAAGCCGAGATCCGCAAATGCGCTGGCGACCACCTTGGCGCCACGGTCGTGGCCGTCCTGGCCGAGCTTGGCGATCATCACCCGCGGCCGTCGGCCATGCTCGGTGGCGAAGGCAGCAATGTCCGACTGCAAGGCCGTCCAGCTTTCCTGCGATTCGTAGGCTCCTGCGTACACGCCACTGACCTCCTGCGAATTCGCCCGGTGCCGGCCCCAGACTTGTTCGAGCGCATCACTGACCTCGCCCACCGTGGCTCGGGCGCGCATGGCCTCGACGGACAAGGCGAGCAGATTACCCGTGCCGCTTTTTGCTGCCGCGGTCAGCGCTGCGAGGGCGGCCTGCACGCGCGCCGCATCTCGCGACGCTCGCACCGCCTGCAGCCGGGCGATCTGGTTGTCGCGCACGGCGACGTTGTCGATCTCGAGGATCTCGACCGGATCCTCCTTGGCGAGTTTGAATTTGTTGACGCCGACGATGACGTCTCGACCCGAGTCGATTCGTGCTTGCTTCTCGGCGGCACTGGCCTCGATGCGCAACTTCGCCCAGCCGCTCTCGACAGCGCGGGTCATACCGCCCATCGCATCGACTTCTTCGATGATTTTCCACGCGGCATCGGCCATGTCTTGCGTCAACTTCTCCATCATGTAGCTGCCGGCCCAGGGGTCGACCACGCTCGTGATGTGCGTTTCTTCCTGCAGGATCAACTGGGTGTTGCGGGCAATGCGCGCGCTGAACTCTGTCGGCAACGCAATCGCCTCATCGAAGGAATTGGTGTGCAGACTCTGGGTGCCGCCGAAGACCGCCGCCATCGCCTCGATCGTGGTGCGCACGACGTTGTTGTACGGGTCCTGCTCAGTCAGGCTCCAGCCGGAGGTCTGGCAATGCGTGCGCAGCATCAAGCTCTTGGGCTTCTTCGCGCCAAAACCCTGCATGATCTTCCACCACAGCAGACGCGCCGCGCGCATCTTGGCGATCTCCAGGTAGAAGTTCATGCCGATCGCCCAGAAGAAACTCAGTCGCCCGGCGAACTCGTCGACATCGAGCCCTTTCGCCAGTGCCGTCTTCACGTACTCCTTGCCGTCGGCCAGCGTGAAGGCGAGTTCCAGCGCTTGATTCGCACCCGCCTCCTGCATGTGATAACCGGAGATGGAAATCGAGTTGAACTTCGGCATCTGTCTTGCCGTGTACTCGATGATGTCGCCGACGATACGCATCGACGGCTCCGGCGGGTAGATGTAGGTGTTGCGCACCATGAATTCTTTGAGAATGTCATTCTGGATCGTGCCGGAGAGCTGATCCTGTGCAACGCCCTGTTCCTCGGCGGCGACCACGTATGCCGCAAGCACCGGCAATACCGCGCCGTTCATCGTCATCGACACGCTGACCTTGTCGAGCGGAATGGCATCGAAAAGGATCTTCATGTCCTCAACCGAATCGATCGCCACCCCGGCCTTGCCCACATCGCCCGTCACTCGCGGATGATCGCTGTCGTAGCCACGATGGGTCGCGAGGTCGAAAGCAACCGAGACACCCTGCCCGCCGGCGGCCAGTGACTTGCGATAAAACGCGTTGGAGGCTTCAGCCGTGGAGAACCCGGCGTACTGGCGGATGGTCCAGGGCCGAACCGCATACATGGTGGGCTGTGGGCCGCGCAGAAATGGTGCAAACCCCGGTAGGGTGTCGGTGTAGCGCAGCCCCTGCAGGTCAGCCGCCGTGTAAAGCGGCTTGACCTCTAGGCCCTCCGGCGTACGCCAATTGAGCTTGCCGAGATCGCCCTCGGGTGCAGCCTTGCCAGCCGCCTTCTGCCAGGTCGGCAGTGAACCCGAGTCGAGAATGTCGTCATTGGCCATGCGCGTTCCCCAGCCACTGCGGGACACGCCCACCCTTCGGGCGTTCCCTGCCAAAACCGGCAGTCTAGCAAGGGGAGGGGCTTCCCGCCCGGGGGCCGCCCCGGTCAACCGCCCGACGGGCCTACGCGCTCAGGCCACCCCGCCGCTCGCCATCCGCTGCAGCGCTTCCGCCATGGCGTGCTGCACGGCCTGTATGGCCTTCAGTGGCCGCACCATCACCTTGAAGTCGATGATGCGTCCGGCCTCATTCCAGCGAATCAAGTCGATGCCGTTGACCTGTACGCCATCGAGCTCGGTGACGAATTCGAGCAAGGCATCGTGCGGTCCGACGATCTGGCGGACGTACCGGAATGACGGCGTGGCCAGAACCATCGCCGCCGCCGAGAGGTAGCCGGAGACTCGCGCCTTACCGATTTGCGGGGTGTGTACCACCGGAGAGTGGAAGACGGCCTGCTCGTCGAGCAGCGCGTCCAACGCAGCCAAATCCCGGTCGCGCAGGATGCGGTGCCAGCGCGCAAGCGGATGATCGTCACTCGGATTGTCACTAGTAGCCATGGGATCCAAGCCTAGCGCATCGATTCCACCACTGCTGGCCGCACCGGATGATGCCCACGGCGGATGGTGCTAACGTGCGCGGGCGTCGAAACCTCAACGTGGAGCTCTGCCGATGTTGGTCCGTTTGATCCTCTGCCTCGTCGGTAGCCTCGGTGTTGCAACCACGCTGCCCGCGCAATCGACGGGCGATCCCAATACGCCTCGCCCCGGCTACCTGCTCGTGATGGGCACGAGCACGGACGCGGCCGCCATGGGGCGTTACGCCCGGACTCTGCCGCCGATCTACGCCAAACTCGATGGCTACTACCTTGCACTTGGAGCCGTCGGTCGTGGCATCACCGTGCTCGAAGGCTCGTTCAAGGCGCAATCGGTGGTGCTCGCCAAGTTTCCGCGCATCGAGGGCCCGAACGAATTTTGGTGGAGTCCCGAATATCGACGCAGCGTCGAGATCCGTCGCGGTGCGGGCAGCTTCACCGTCGTGAAGCTCAAGGGTGTTCCGGGCGATCTCGACAAACCCTCGGGCAAACCCGCTTATCTGCTGTCGATCGGCGACATCAAGGATCGCGACAAGCTCAAACCCTACGCGGATATCGCGCGGCCCTTGGTGCGTGCTGCCGGCGCGAGCTTCGTCTCGGTGGGCGGTCGCAAAGATATCGAGCTACTCGAGGGCGAGTTCGGCAACCTCGACGTGACACTGCTGCGCTTCCCGTCCATGCAGGCACTCGAAACGTTCTACCGTGATCCGGCTTACCAGCGAGCGATACCTCTGCGCCAAAGCGCGGGTGAATACACGCTGCTCGCCATCGAGGGAATTGCCAATGAGTAAAAAACATGTCGGCTTTACCGTGCTGGGCGTCTTGGTGCTTGCGGGCGCGCTGTGGTTCGCAAGTCTCGACAAGGAAACGCGCGGGCTGCTCGCCGCGTTGCCGACCGATCGAGACGTGCTCAGTTGGCGGCAAGATCAACGTGAAGCAGCCTTTCGTGCCATGGACCGTATTCCTTTGCTCGCCAAGGCGTCCACGATCAGCGCCTCACCCACACCGCTGCCGTTAAACGCAGGGCCGGCGCTGGAAATCCCGGGAATCGATGCCTACATGCGCGAACAGCACACCGCGGGTCTCGTCATCCTGCAAGACGGCAAGCTGCGCTTCGAGCGTTATGGTCTTGGCTTCGATGCATCGGGTCGCTGGACGAGCTTCTCGGTGGCCAAGTCGTTTACCTCGACCCTCGTCGGCGCGGCCATTCAAGACGGCTACATCGGCAGCCTCGAAGACAAGGTGAGCCAGTACATTCCGGATCTGCGCGGCTCCGCTTACGACGAGGTCACGATACGCCAGCTGCTCACCATGAGTTCGGGCGTGAAGTGGAATGAGGACTACGAGGATCCTGCGGCGGATGTCGCCAAGTTCAATAACGCGACACCCGACAAGGGTGTGGATGCGACCGTCAGTTACATGCGCAAGTTGCCGCGCGCACATCCGCCAGGCGAGGTGTGGCACTACAACACGGGCGAGACCAACCTGATCGGCGTGCTGGTCTCATCGGCGACTAAACAGCCACTTGCGCAATATCTGCAGACCAAAATTTGGCATCCCGCCGGCATGGAGGCCAGTGCCACTTGGCTGCAAGGCAAAACGGGGCATGAGATCGCAGGCTGCTGCATCCAAGCTGCAACGCGTGATTACGCCCGCTTTGGTTTATTCGTGCTCGCCAACGGCAACGCCGGCGGCAAGCAGATCGTGCCCGACGACTGGTTCGCGCAGGCGATCGTCAAACAGAAAGACATCGGCTCACCCGGTCGTGGTTACGGCTTCCAGTGGTGGACGTACGACGACGGCGCGGTCGCTGCGCAAGGAATCTTTGGTCAGGGCATTTTCATCGATCCGCAGCGCCGGCTGGTGATTGCCAGCAACTCAAACTGGACGCGCGCTTCGCTTGGGCCAGAGCCGAAGGCCCGCGACGCCTTCTATCGGCAAGTGCGCGCACTGATCGATGCGGAGACTGCAGCCGCAGTAGCCATTCCGGCGACGGCGGCGGCGCGCTGAGCGGGGTTGCGATAACTTACGGCGCGGCGGTGATCTTCGCCCAGGCCGGGTAATCACCCTCGAGGTGCTTGAGGTTCGTATAGCCCGCGGTCCGCAAAGCCTCGATCGCCATGGAGGCCCGTCGGCCGCTGCCGCAGTA
>VEQP01000017.1 GCA_018883185.1 Nevskiaceae bacterium
CTCAGTGCATAGATCGCAGAATATTTTTGACGTAACGGCCCGTAGCGCGAAGGGTCGGTGCGCTCGATCTCGAGGCCCGCCGTAAAGACTTGTGAGTTGCGATCGTTGCGTCGATCGCGCGCCACGCCTGCTTCGATGAACGGGCTGATATGCCAGATGTCGCTGGCGGTGAAATTCCAGCGTAGCCCCGGTACCACCGCGATCGTGGATACATCGGTCGGTAGACCTTCCTCCAGCAGCAACTGAGGTTTGAAATCAAAAAAACCCAGGGTGATCGGTACCGTTACCATGACGCCTGCATGCCGCTTGGACGGCTCGCGCCATTGCCATTCGAAGGGCAAGCGATACACCTGGACCGTACGCCCGGAGATTTCGTAGATGCCGCTGCCGAGGCGGTGGGCGAAGGCGAAATTGCCTTGGGGCAAGGCTTCCTCGGGCGGTTCGGCGGCGATCGCTTGGCAAGCCACCCACAGGCCTGCGAGCGCGCAGAGGGCGCTGAAGCGGCGGGCGGCGGACATTCGCAAGGCGGACATGCCTGTATGTTTTACTTCGAGGTGGTGGTCGGCTCGCGCGCTGCGCCGCGCATCAGTGCACGAATGTACTCCGGTGCGACGAGATGGCAGTAATGGTTGCCCCGCCAGCTCTCGGGCATGATTTTCCAGCGCCAGTCTTCCCATTCGGCAAAGAGCGCTGCCGCCCGCAAATGCAGTCGTCCGTCCTCGCCGCGATACGCCTCGGCCGCAGACTTCACCCACTGGGAACCGGTGTAGCGCAGCACGTCGGCATCCAGCATCACACGCTGCGGCGGCTCACGCAGCAGGGCGCGCTCAGCGGCAGACAGCTCCGCGACGATCTCGCGAATCATCTCGCGGTGTACGTCCCGACAGCTGTGCGGGTTGCCGGGTACATTCGGGTCGGCCGCGGCACGCGCGCCATGCACGGCGCGCAAATGATCGGCCGATTTGGTCTTGCAGGACACACCGATCGGCATGCCACTCGAGTTGCGAACCACGAACTGATGGGTGCGTAAGGGTTCTATCCCCGGCTTTGAGAGTTTGAAGGACTCGAAGTCCGGCTCGATGACGTTGCGCAGCGGCAGGCTCGTGGCCACGAGTCGCCGCTGCACCTCGCCGCAGAAATCGTCGTGCGTGCTCGCGAGGCTCTTCGCAGGCGAGGTCGGACTGAGCGTGGCTGAGGTGGCGGAGAGCGCGGCGCCGCTTGAAGCGACGACCAGCGTGAGCGCAAGCGGCAACTGAGCGATGGCAGACAAGCGGATCATCGGGGCTGCTCCGATCAAACGTTGCGCCGCAGTGTAGCACCGCCCTTGCCACGCTTTTGAGCGGTGGTTGGAGGCAGCTCGGTCTCGCCTTCGGCACGGGTCGAGTAGAACTCTCGCGCCGTTTGCGTGATCGTGGAGATGGCCGGGTGTTTGATCTTGCGCTCAGTGGAGATCGCGAAAAACCGCGCGCGCAGCCCCTCGATGCGGCCGATGGGCAAGACCCCATATTGCCGGGTGATCTCCGTTTCGACGGCGAGCGGTGCGGCGAAAGCCCCCACGCCGTGCTGCGCGAAGGTCTTGACGAGCGCGCTGTCATCGAGCTCGCCGACGATGCGCGGGGTAATGCCGAGCTTTTCGAACCACGCATCGAGTATGCGGCGGTTGGCAGTGCGATCTGTGGGTAGCAGTAGCGGTGCTTCGTGCAAGCTCTGCGGGAAGTTGCCGCGCAGCTTGCGGGCGAGCGCTGGCGCTGCAAAAAAACCGATGGCCGATTCACCCAACAGGTGACTGAAAGCCTTGAAGCCAGCATCCGCGGGCACTGCACTCGTGGAGAGCACGAGATCGAGACGATGCGCCGCCAGTTCGCCGAGCAGAGTCTCGAGCGGGCCCTCGTGACACAGCACTTGGAAGGGGCCATCTCCTGTTAGCAGGGGTTCGAGAATGCGCCAGGTGACCAGCTTCGGCACGGCATCCGCCACGCCGATGGCGACCGATCGACGGCCTCTGGCCCCGGCGCCGCGCAGCACGCTGGCGAGTTCGAGGCCGCGAGGGAAGATTTCCTCGGCATAGGCATAGGCGATACGCCCGAGTTCGGTGGGCACAAGGCGCCGCCCCTGCTTTTCGAACAGGGCGCCCTGCCACTGGGCCTCGAGCAGCTTGATCTGGCCACTCACGGTTTGCGGCGTCAGATGCAGCGCCGCTGCGGCCTGCGCGACCCCGCCCTCGCGGATTACGGTCCAGAAGTACAACAGATGGGTGTAGTTCGGATGGCGCATGGGCGGGCCTTGAGATAGTTCGGGAAATTCGGATTATCAATCACGAATAATCGATTTTCCAGAACTGAGTCCTTTCGTTATGGTTGGGACCATGAGCATTCCCAAGCCTTGGCACGAAATCGGTCACCACGAGATGCTGCCGCAGCTCACGCACGATGAGCTCGTGCGCTTCGATATGGTCGGCCAGCTCAACAGCTTCGCCGCGCAGCGCCTCGCGCCGCGGGTGCGTACGGCCTACGAGACCCGCGTCGTCAATGCTTGGCGGATGCGTCACGGGCACGCCCCGAAGGATCGTCACGAGGTGGCAGAGGCCTTGGCACCCGATGCGGACTACCGCTCGTGGAGCCTCGTCCGACGCAACACCATGGAGATGCGTCAGCACGCAGGTCGCAGGGCGATGCTGCGTCAGGCGCGGCAACTGCGCGATCGTGCCGCCGCCCTCAACGCCGGGGCGAACACGCTGCAACTCGATGAGTCGTTGCCTGTTCCGCGGTATGTATCGGCTGTCGATACCCACCTTATGCCGGGCGGCTATGCCGCCGAGCACTTGCAGGGCGATGTGGTGAATCCGGCCAACTACGACGCGGGGTTGTTTGCCACGGTCGGTGGCAGCGCCGGGCGCTGGAACGATGCGGCAGGGCGAGCACTCGTCAACTGGCTGCGCGAGCAGCAGCCGCAGTTTCGACCCAAGCGCATCGTGGATCTCGGCTGTGGGGTCGGCCACAACACCCTGCCGTTGCGCGCGGCATTTCCGGGTGCGGAGATCATCGCCATCGATGTGGCTGCGCCGATGCTGCGATACGGTCACGCGCGAGCACGCGCGCTCGGAGTCGAGGATGTGCTGTTCCGTCAAGAGGACGCCACGCACACCTCGATCGCGAGCGGCTCCTGCGATCTTGTCTATACGACGATGGTGCTGCACGAGACGTCGCATGAAGCGCTGCCGAAGATCATGCTCGAGGCGCATCGCCTGCTGCGCGCGGGCGGGTTGACGATCCACCTCGAGCAGCCGCCTTATCGTGGGCTAGAGCCTTTCGAGCAGTTCATGCGCGATTGGGACGGTCGCTACAACAACGAGCCGTTCTGGAGCGCTTTGCACGAGACCCGCGTGCCGGAGCTGCTCGAGCGGGCAGGGTTCGCGCCAGAACACATCTTCGAGTCGCGCTGCTCGGCGGCGAGCGCGGGCTCGGCTCAGGAAGATTTCGGACGGGCGCCCTCGTGGTACGCCGTGGGTGCATGGCAAACGGCAAACGGACTTGCCGCGATTGGAGAGCATGGATCATGAATTCCCTCCCACTGGAAGCTGACCCCATCCAGCCAGCACCTGCGGTCCCGCGAGGGCGTCGTCCGGAATTCACCGACGACCCGATGCTCGACCGGTTGTACTCGGTCACGCTCGCGTTGGTATCGGAACTCGCCGTCACGCGCACGCGACTCGACACGGTCGAGCGCCTGCTCGCCGAGCGTGCCGTGCTGCCCGCGGCCGAGGTCGAGGGCTTCAAGCCTGATGAGGTGCAGGCTGCTTCGCGTGCCGAGTGGCAGCAGGCTTATCTCGAGCGCGTGCTGCGCGGTTTGCTTAACGAACCCGCTTGACCTTCGCGGCTCGCCCCGAGGCGGCCACCAGGGTGAATGAGCCGAGTGCGCCCGGCTTGATCACGATGCTCTCACCGGTTTTCAGACGCAGCGTCACGCCGCTGGCCAGTTGTTGCCAATGCTGTCCGTTGTCGAGGCTGACGCGAAATGTGCCGTTGGCGAGGTAATCGACCGCCTCGACACTAGCGCTCAACTCCGCAAGATTCGAGGCGAGCGCCTTGGCCTGCTCGTCACGCGCTTCTTGTGCGATCTTGCCGCGGTAGCCGAACAGCGCTTCATCGGTTTTCGGGACATCGACTTTCGATGCAGTGCCGAGCTGCTCAGTGCGAAACAGTCGGTCGTAGCACGCGAGGCGCTGCCCGATGTCCGACAGAGCGCCACAGCGCCGCGCATCGGTGACGAGCCTCGAATCTTGCGGTGCATTAGCCGGCGGTTCCGCATTAGTGGGCGGGTCCGACTGAGCGGCTAGCGGCTGAGCGGCGATTGCCAGTATCCAGATCAGCCGCACAATCAGATCTCCCACGCTGGCGGTGCGCCATTGTACCGATCGATGCCGACGAACAACTGTGTTACCCAGTCGCGCTCCTGCGCAGTGAGTTCCGGTCGCCAGATTTCGAACAGAAGGATCACCCGCGTTTCCTTGGAGTCGTTCCAGGCTTCGTGCTCGATGGTGTCGTCGAACGCCCAGGTGACACCCTTGCGCCATTCGCGAGTTTCGTTGCCGACGCGGAAGCGGCAGCCTTCAGGCACGATCAGCGGCAAATGGCAGATCAGCCGAGTGTTGACGAGCCCGCAGTGCGGCGGGATGTGTGCGCCGGGGCGCAACAGCGAAAACAGCACCGACGGAGAACGTTGCGGGAGCGAGCCGAGCGGCACTTTCTGCAGCGCCGCCATGGTGCGCGGACAGCGGCGTGCATTTTCGGTGATCACATTGCCCTCTTTCCAAAGATAGAAGGCACTCCAGTCCGGGTTATTCAGCATGCCGGCTTCGGCCTTGCGCGGGCGGTTCGGATCGCCTTGCACATAGGGCTTGAAGTCATCAGGTGTACGCAGCAGCTCGAGCAACTCATCGCGAATGGCATCCGTGTGAGACTCGAGTTCGGCGAACCAGGGGAAGGGCGCGCGATCGTAAAACTGGATCTGCGGCAGCCCCGGGAAAAAGTAGTAGCGCGGGTTCTGAAAGAAGATCTGCTTGCGGCCGAGTACGATATCGAGCGATTCGGCGAAGCGCGGACTCGAGGCCTCGGGGCGAAAGCCCTGTGCGGCGAGGTGGTCGGTGAGATGCTGCTGAAATTGATTTGCGTAAGTTGAGAGCAGCGAACGGATCCGCACCAGTTCGTTTTCAAGCGCAGGGCTTCGAGGCGTTGCCGCCGCCGCGCGAATGGCGGCTTGATAAAAAGCGGCTGCCGAGCGTTTGTCCCCGCCCGCCGCGTATTCGTCACCGCGGTGGATGAGTGCGATCGGATTGGCGGTCGTGTTTGGCGCGGAAGCGCTCATGTTAGAGTTTGGCTCGTGGGTCAACCTGCCGCAGTATCCATCGCGTTGCGCAGCGGGTAAAGGCGGTAGACAGGTCGTTTGGCGGCAGGGGGCGATCATCCCGATGGAGCGCACAGCATCCGGGCGCACGAGCGTCGAATACGAACAACTCGCCACGCGCGCAATGATGGCGGGAGATTTTGCGACCGCACGCGGACTGCTCGATGCCTGGGTGCAGCAGGAGCCTACGCACCTCGGTGCGTGGTTGCGCCGCGCGGCCGTGTGTCGGCAACAGGGTGATACGGCTGCCGCCTTCGACTCGCTGAGCGGCGCGCTGAAGCTCGACCCGCGCTGTTTCCCGGCTTTGCTGATGGTGGCCACCTTGCTCGAGCGCGAGGGCGATGTACCCGCAGCGGCGCGCCAATACGAAATCGCGATCGCTCAAGCGCCTCCTGATGAGCGACTCGATGCCGCCTCGCGCAGCGCGCTTGAGCACGGTCGGCACATCGTCGCGAAACATTCGGCAGCGCTGCGCGATTACATCCACGCGGATCTCGATACCGTTCGGCAGGATTGCACGCCAAGCGAGCAACGGCGCCTCGAGACCTTCATCGATACGACGCTGCGCCTGCGGCAGCGTTACATGCAGCAGCCGATGGAGTACTGCTACCCGGGCATGCCGTCGATCGAGTTTTACGATCGATCGATGTTCCCGTGGCTCGTGGAGCTCGAGGCCGCGACGCCAGACATTCGTCGCGAATTGCTCGGGCTACTCGACGAGGGCGCGCCCGGCTTCTCGCCGTACGTGAATTACGCCGAACACATGCCGCTCGATCAGTGGCGCGAGCTCAATCGCTCGCCGCGTTGGACAGCTTGGCATTTCTACGAGCGCGCGACGCCCATTGCCGATCGCTGGGTGCGGGCGCCACTGACCGCGGCGGCGTTTTCGAGGCTTCCGCAGGCGCGGGTGCCGCTGCGTTCCCCCACCGCGCTGTTCTCGGCGCTACGGCCGAAGACCCGCATCCCGCCGCACACGGGCATCGCTAACTTCCGCCTGCTCGTGCACCTTGCACTCGTGATTCCGCAAGGTTGCGGCTTTCGTGTGGGTGGCGAGACGCGGCCGTGGCGAGAGGGCGAAGCCTGGATCTTCGATGACACGATCGAGCACGAGGCCTGGAATGACAGCGATGAGCTGCGCGTGATCCTCATCTGCGACATCTGGAGTCCGCTGCTCTCGCTCGCCGAGCGTGAGGCCATTGCTGCGGTGATCCGTGCTCGCGATGCCTACACGGGCATCATTCCGCGCAGCGACGGTTGAGCAAAAAAAAGCGGCGGTTCCCTTTCGGAAACCGCCGCTGGTGTCAGCCCCTTGCGGGGTCCGACAGGCTCGTCTTAGAACGACACCTTGACGCGGGCGAACAGATACCGACCCAGCGCGTCATAGACTTGCGGGTAGGTGTTGCCGTTGCCGGTGGTGCCGACGCTCGCGTTGATCGAGGGATCGTTGTCGAGGACGTTGTTCACGCCGATCGTGGCAGCAATCTTCTCGTTGAACACGTACGTGCCGGCGAGGTCGAAGTAGCTCTCAGCAGCGAAAGAGCGGTCGATACGGGTCGCCGCCTGCTGGTAGCCCTCGACGCTGCCGTAGTAGCGCCAGGTCAAAGCGAGGTCGAGGTTCCACGGGGTCTCGTAACCCACGCGGAACTGGTGACGCCACTTCGGGTTCGGCGTACCGCACGAGCCGGCGAAGAAGCCCACGCAGTCATAGGCCGAAAGGCCCGGACCCGGCTCCGTCGACAACTCGTTCAGGTAGGTGCCCTGGAGGTTGAAGTTCAGGCTGCCCGCGCCCACATCGAGGCCGGCATAGCTGAAGTTCACGTCCACACCTGAGGTGGCGAGCGAACCGATGTTGATGTTCAGGTCCTGCACGAGACCCGAACCCAGCCACAACTGACCGAGCGCGTTGCGCTTGATGCGACCGCAAGCGGCCGCGTCATTGTTGTTGTAGCAGGCCTTCAGGGTGTTGATCGGACCGAACGAACCCACGGTCTTGTCGACCGTGATGTCGAAGTAGTCGATCGAAGCCACGAAGCCCGGCAGAGCCGACGGGGTGATGATGATGCCCGCTGTGAGGGTGTCCGACTCCTCGGGGTTGAGGTTCGGGTTACCGCCACCCAGCAGCTGGTACTGACCCGCCGGGCTGTCGAGCGCCGCCTTGCCTACGTTGGCTGCCGGCACGCCGGTGGCCAAGCACTGAGCCGCAGTCGCCTTCACGCCGCTGACGGTGGTGCCGAGTGCCTCACCGCAGGGGTCGCCGTCCAGATCGAACAGGCCGTTGCCCTGCGCGGTGAACAACTCGATGATGTTCGCCGCACGGACTGCGCGCTGGAAGCTGCCGCGGACGCGGAAGTCTTCCACCGGCGACCACTCGAGACCCAGCTTGTAGGTATCGGTGTTGACCTTGCCGTAGTCCGAGTAACGGTAGGCGACGTCGAGGCTGAGGCTCTCGGCGAAGGTCTTGCCCTGCACGAGCGGCAGACGGCCTTCGAGGAAGAGATCCTTGACCTGGGTCGCGCCCTTGAGACCGATGGTCGGACCACCGGTACCCGAGAGGGCCGCACTCGTCAGCAGCGCATCGGTGGTGTTCTCCAGCGAGTCGCGGCGGTATTCGGCACCGAGTGCGATCTGCGCGCCTTCTTCAGCGGCCGGCATCTTCACGCCGTAGCTGTTGAGATCGCCCGTGAAGGTCAGGGTGTAGACCTCCTGGTCGATCGTGCCGGCCTGCAGACCCGGGGCCTGCAGGTAATTGAGGGCGTCTTGCGTGACGCCACCGGTCTTGAACGCGTTGTAGGGCTTGCAACCCGGATCCGAGCCGTTTACCACCGAGCGGCAGGTCGGCACGCCGTTGACCAACACCACATCGAGAGCGTTCTTGATGCGATCGATCACGAAGTAGTTCAGCGTCTGCTGGTCGGCCTTCAACGTCGAACGCTGGGCCGCAAAGTCGTAGCCCCACGCATCGTTGATGTCGCCCCGCACGCCGACGACGGCGCGGTAGGACTGGTTGGTGAACGACTGCTGACGACCGCCACCTTCGGTGTTACGACGACCGATGTACATCGGCACGCTTTCACCGGCAGCAATCTTCGCGGCCGTGCAACCGATCGCGGCGCGGTTGGCCGCCGGGATGAACGGGTTGTCGCAGTTGATGGTCGAGGTGTCACCGATGAAGATGCCGCCTGGCGCGATCTGCGCCACCGAGCGGTAGTCGGTGAACATCAGCTGGGTGTAGACGTCGGCCTTGTCGTTGAGCTCATAGTGGCCGCTGGCGCCCAGGGTGTAGCGGTCTGACGGACGCAGGTAGTGGTTGGTGGGACCGAAGTTGTACTGGTCGGTCGCACTGCTGAAATTGCGCCAGGTCGAGCCGTCGGAGCCCACCGTGAAGTTGTAGGTGGCGAAGTCCGTGAAGCGGCCCGGCGATGCCGTGGAGGAACCACCGCAGGTGAAGGACGGCGGCGTGCCGGCCTGACCACCCAGCGAGCAGGCCGAGAAGTCACGGTCACGCTGCAGGATTTCGTCGTTGGTCTGGGCGTTGAAGTAGGCGACGAAGTTGCCGCGGCCATCGCCCGTATTCATGCCGACGATGATGCCGCCCTCGCGGCCGAAGCCGTCGGTGACGTTACCCGGGGGCAGCTTGAACTGCGCCGGGTTGGTGGCTGCACGACCGGCGATCACCTGTCGCAGGCCCGTGGCACCCGGGCCACCGAAGCCGTTGTTGTGCTGATAGAAGCTGTACTGACCCGAGATCTCGACACCTTCGAAATCCCGCTTGGTGATGAAGTTCACCACGCCCGCGATGGCGTCCGAACCGTACACGGCCGACGAACCGCCGGTGAGTACTTCGACGCGCTCGACGAGCTGGGTCGGGATCTGGTTGAGGTCAGCGGCCGAGCTGCCGACGCCGCCGTAAGGCATGCGACGACCGTCGACCAGCACCAAGGTGCGCGAGGAACCGAGACCGCGGAGGTTGACCGTGGCGGTGCCTGAGGCGCCGTTGGCGACCGTGGCGTTCTGCGCGGCGAAAGCCTGCGGCAGCTGGTTGATGAGATCTTCGATACGCGTCACGCCCTGCGTGGTGATATCCGCCGCAGTGACCTGCGTGATCGGGCTCGAAGACTCAAGGTTCGCCTGCTTCAGGCGCGAACCGGTCACGACGACCGTTTCGAGCGATTCAGCGGTGGCCGCTTCCTGAGCCAGTGCCGGCGTCATGCTCGCCGGAACCAGCCCCAGAATCAGCGCACGCCGAACGGCGAGTGCGACATTGGAGTTGGGTTGCATTTGTTTCCCTCGTTAACGTTAGGACACTAGTGTTCCTGCGCAGAGCCGATAACCTCCGGAGGCAAAGCCGGCGCTGACAGGTGCGTGAATACTACCGAATTTGTCGCAGGATTGAAATTGTTGTTGTGAAGAAGCAACAGTGCGTTCATCGCCTGTCGTTTTGTACCGACGGCGCTGCTCGCGCCCTGCGGTAGTCCCCGCAACCTCGGCCCGCCCGTTATGATGCGCGCCACCATGACGCTCACCCTCGATCAGGCCCTGGACGCCGGGCTGCGCGCCCAGCATGCCCGGGACCTTGTTGCGGCCGAGCGGGCCTATCGTCAGGCGCTCGACATCGCCCCGAATGATCCGGAAACCAACAGTCTGCTGGGTCTCGCCCTGGCGCAGGCGGGTCGCCTTGAGGAGGGCCTTGGCGCGTTGCACCGAGCGGTTGAACTCGACCCGGACGAGAGCGCGCTACAGATGAACCTCGCCGAGGGGCTCGCCCTCGCACAGCGCTGGCGCGATGCGCAGCAGGTGCTGCTGGCCTTGATCGAGCGCTGGCCGGTGCAGGGCCCGGCGTGGACCCGACTGGGGGACGCCTGCCTGGCACTCGAGGAGCGTGAGGCCGCCTTGCTCGCATGGCGTCGGGCGCATGAACTCGATGTCGATGCCGTGGAACCTGCCCGCAAGCTCGCCACGCTCGCCCGCGAGACGGGTCAAGGCGACGAGGCCATCGCGGTGCTCGAGCAGACGCTCAGCCTGCGGCCGACGGAGCCCGCTCTGCTTGCGGTGCTGTGTGACTTGCTCGTCGATCAACGTGCGTGGGGACGGTTGCAGGCCACGGCTCAGGCCTGGGCGGGTGGCGAGCGTAACGAGCCCTTGCCGTGGTACTTCCTCGCCCAGTCGCTGTTCGAGCAGGGGCGGCACCGCGAAGCCGTGGAAGCGTTCGCGAACTATCTGTCGCTCGGCGCACACGGCGTGGCGGATTTGGCCGCGTTCGCCGGTCTTTGCTTGCATGCACACGACTACACCGGTGCGGAGGCGGCGCTCGCAGCGGCACGCGAGATCGACGCCCAGCATCCCGAAGTGCTCGCCAAGAGCGCGCTGCTGCACATGTATTTCGGTCGTTTCGAGGCAGCGAAGGCGGCCTGTCTCGCCTGCCTCGAGCGCGAACCGTTGCACGTGCCGGTGCATACGCTGCTGAGCCGCCTCTCGCAGGGCGCGCTGTCCGCCGAGTCGCTGCAGCGCATGGAGCAGGTGACAACCACTGAGCTCGCGCCCTTCGATCTGCGTATTCCGGCAGCCTTTGCGGTCGCTCACGCGTTCGATGCTCTGGATGATATTGACAGTGCGTTTGCGGCCTACGCTCGGGCGCATGCGCTGTCGGCGGAGCGCGATCGGCTCGAGGGTCGGGTGTATGACCGATCACTTGTCGAGTCGCGCACACGTCGATTGATGGAACTCGACTGGGGCGCCCCGCTCGCGGGCGAGGCGGGTGAGGCGCGGCCGATTTTCATCGTCGGTATGCCGCGTTCGGGCACGACGCTCATCGAGGCGATGCTCGGCGCGCACCCGCAGGTGCAGGCCAACGGCGAGTTGCTTGGCATGCAGGCACTGCTCGCGCAATTCGAGACCGAGGATCGCGCCGGACGGCGCATCGATGCGGCTGGCTTGCGAGCGATGGCGGCTCACTACCGCGCCGAGTTGCCGCGAGCGGCGGGCAAGTCGCACGTCACCGACAAGCATCCGCTGAATTTTTTGGCAGTGGGTCTCATCCTCACCTTGTTTCCGAACGCGGTCGTCCTCCACGCGCGCCGTGATCCGCTCGAGACCGGCTGGTCGATTTTCCGGCAGGAATTCAGCAAGCGTTGGTCGTTCACGCATCAGCTCGAAGACATCGGGCATTTCTATGGCGAATACGTCCGCTTGATGAGTCACTGGGAGCGACGCTTCCCAGGGCGCATTCTTACCGTGCAGTACGAGGATTTCGCCGGCGGCTTCGCCGACGCGGCGCCGTCTATCGTGCAGGCCTGTGGCCTGCCCTGGGATCCCCGATGTCTCGATTTCGCCGGTGCTCCGCAAGCGATCGCCACATTCAGTTCGGTGGATGTCCGTCGTCCGGTGAGCGTGCGTCGCGGTCGCGCCGCGCTGTATGCCGCGCATCTTGAGCCGCTGCGCAGCGCGTTGCAGGCCGCGGGCGTGGATCTTCAGACCGGTGGGTCGGCGAGCCGCTGACGCCAGGGTTCGAGTTCGCTCGCATAGTGCTGCCAGCGCCCTGCGGAGCGATGATGCAGCGGTTCGCGTACCTGCCAAACGCTGGCGGTTTTCACGAGCGTCTTTTGCCGGTGGAATTCGAGGCAGGCAGGCTCCCAAGGCAGACCGAGCGCATCAAGCAGTCGGCGCACGCTGTTTTCCGGCTCCTTTACCAATGATTCGTAATCCACTTCGATGAGCTCGTGCGCGTACAGCGAGCGCCAATGCTGCATCAATCTTTGGTACTCACGCAGATGATGGGCAATGTCGTCGAGGTCGGTCGCGTAGGCCATTGAGTGATCGAGGTGCAGAAACCAGATCGACAATAGATTGTCGAGCGCGTTGCGGCGCGTGTGCACGATGCGCGCTCGCGGAAACAGCGCCTTGATCAGCCCGATGTGCTGGAAGTTGTCCGGCCGCTTGTCGGTGACGTAGTCCGCACCCGAATGAATTCTTTGTATGCCGTGCAGATAGGCTTCTGCGGCCGCTTGGGCGCGTGTGGCGTCGAGGCCTTGGCAGGCGGCGGGGTAAGGCTGGAAGTGCTGCTGCACGATCGTGGGCAGTAGTGGCAGCTCGCCGGCGCGCCGCACCTGCGGATGGGCAGCAAGAATCTGCTCAAGCAGCGTCGAGCCCGAGCGGAACATGCCGCAGATAAACACCAACCGCGGCGCGTCCCCGGTCTTTGTCGGGGCTGCAGGTTTCATTGGAGCCTGTGCAGCGCTCGTTTGCGGGAATGCCGCGATGAGTGCGTCGATGTAGCGCGAATAGGCGTCTCGGTCGTAACGCTCGCCCGCCGCCAATGCGCTCATCCGGCTCGCTGTATTGGCCGTGCGATACGCCCGCCAGGCTTCGGAATACTCCCCTGCGGCATCGAGCGCGCGACCGAGCGCGAAGCCGAGTTCGGCACGCGGGCCCCACTGCGTGCCAGTCGCTGCGAGCGCTCTGCGCAGGCGCGGGATCAGCGGCTCCTCGGCATGCGTGATCACGGACGCGTTGGCCAGGCGCGCGAGTGCGTCGGGGTGATCGGCTTGCAGTGCGAGCACGCGTGCATAGGCCTCACGCGCCGCCTCGCGCTCGCCCCTATCTTCGTGCAGGTTTGCGAGGTTCATCCAGGCGGGCAAATACTTCGGGTTGAGTTGCAGCGCGCGCCGCAACTCGATTTCCGCAAGCTCGGCACGTTGGAGGTCGTCGGCGTAAATCACGCCGCGATTCAAGTGCGCTTCCTCCGGGCCATCAAGGCCGAGTTCGAGTGCGCGGGCGTAACTCGTCAGCGCGGCCTCAGGCTCGCCGCAGCGCCGTTGCATGCGCGCGAGGTTGTACCAAGTGTCGGCGAGCGCAGGCCATTGCGAGAGCACCTGCTGCAGCGTGGCGGCGCTGGCCGCCCACGCCCCGTTGCGTTCCTGCTCGGCCGCCTGCGTCAGCAGGCGCTCGGCCGCGGCCTGGCCTTCGCTGGCTGGGCCGTCGTTCAGCGGCCTGTTATTCACCGGCCCGTCAGTCACCGAAAGACGGAGTGCAGCACTCGATCGCCCGGTCGGATTCCCCGGCGTGCCGCCTCGCCGCCACGCAATTCGAGGATGGCCTTGACGGGGACATCGGGCCCGACGGGGTCGAGCGAGAGGGGGGTGGTGTTGGCAAAGATCGCCGCGATGCGTCCGCGCGCATCGATGAACAGCATGTCGAGCGGGATGTAGGTGTTCTTCATCCAGAAGTACGACACCCGCGGCGCTTCATTGACGAACAGCATGCCCTGATCGGCGGGCAGTTCGCGAACGAACATCAGACCTTGGCGTTGGCGCGAGGCGGAATCAGCGATCCAGATACGAAACCGGTGGCTGCCGGCCTGCGTGCGGATGTCGAGTTCCCCTTGCGGGTAGGTGGCGAGGTCCTGCAGCGGCGGCTCGCCGACCCCGCCTTGGGCGGGTGCGTAGGGGGTACTGCAGAGGGCGAGCAGCAGCGCCACACCCATGGCCGGCAAACAGCGAGAGCGTCGGTTCATAAGCCCCGCAGCATACCGCGAGCGGATCGAGGAAGCCGCATTGGGCTGTGAGGTGCTAAAAAACCATCGAGACCTTGCTAGACTCGGGCATAGATGTATCGGCAACTGTTTAGATCATGGTTACGCATCGCCGCGGTGGTCTTGTTGCCCTGCGTGTTGGCGGCGTGTGCAGCGTTCGGCCCGCGGCTTGAAACCCCACAGTTGTCGATCGCCGGCGTGGAACTCGTCAAGGGCGATTTGTTCGAGCAGCGGTTCAAAGCCCGGTTGCGCGTGCAGAACCCGAACAACGTCGAACTCGCCGTGCGTGGCATCACGTACACGCTGGAGTTGGGCGGCGAAGAGTTGGGGCGCGGCCTCTCCGGCAGCAGTTTCGTTGTGCCAGCGCGCGGCGAGGCGCAGTTCGACATGTTGGTGACCGCCAATCTGGCCGGCACCTTGTTGAAGATCATCGAGCGCGCGCGGCGCGACGGTGGCATGCCGGACGAGCTTGCCTACCACTTGCGTGGTCAGGTCAAACTCGACCGTGGCGTCGTCCGAACCGTGCCCTTCGACGAGAAGGGTTCGCTGCGAATTCGTTGAGACTGCGGGACATGACCGCTCGGCGTATCGCGCTCGTCATTGTGCTCATCTTGCTGGTGGCGGGTTCGATCGCCATCGGTTGGATCACCGCCAACTGGCCGCACCTCGATTAAGCGACTGCAACCTAGTCGGGTTCGTTGCAGTCGGAGTGCATACTCGCACCATGACTGCAGCCCCCAATCGAACCACCTTGATCGCGATCGCCGTTGCCGTGCTGTGCGCCGGTTGGGCGATCTACGCCACGCGTCATCCGGCCGGAGGCTCCTCCGGCATGGGTCCACCAGCGATGGGTGGACCCGGGTCTGGGATGGCCGGCCGCGGCGGTATGCCGCCCGGTGGGCGCAGCCCGGGCGGGGCGCCGGGTGGCGGCATGCCCGTGCCGGTGGTCAGCCAGAGCGTGAGCGAGCAGCCGATCTCCCGTGAATTGAAAGCGCTCGGCACCGCAGCAGCCAACGAAGCGGTGGTGGTGACGGCGAAAAGCTCGAACCTCGTCACTGCGATCCGTTTTAGCGATGGTGCGCGGGTGGCTCGAGGGGCTGTGCTCGTCGAGCTCGACAGCGCGCAGGCGAGGGCGGATCTGGCTGCGGCGAATGCGGCTCTGGTCGAGAGCACGGCCCAGTTCGAGCGCGGTCGGGACTTGTTGCCGACCCAGGCCTTGTCGAAATCACAGTTCGATCAAATCGTGGCCGCAAAGAACGCCAATGCGGCGCGGGTGGATGCGGCGCGCGCGCGCCTCGAGGACACCGTCATCCGCGCGCCCTTCAGCGGCCGCGTCGGTCTGCGCCGGGTGAGCGTGGGCAGCCTCATCAGCCCGGGCACGGTGATCACCACCCTCGATGACAGCAGTCTCATCAAGGTCGATTTCGCCGTGCCGGAGATCAACCTGACGGCGCTGCGGGCTGGGTTGCCGGTGACCGTGACCTCGGTCGCGTATCCCGGCAAACGGTTCAGCGGCAAAGTCGCCAGCGTCGATTCGCGGGTTGACCCTACCAGTCGCTCGGTGCTGGTGCGTGCGGAGTTGCCGAACGGCGACGGTCTGCTCAAGCCCGGCATGTTTCTCAACGTCGCGCTGCAGCGCGACCAGCGCACGGCGATCGTGGTTCCGGAAGAAGCGCTCGTGCCCGAGCAGAACCGCCAGTTCGTTTTCGTTGTCACCGGCGGCATGGCCGAGAAGCGCGAAGTTCGCATCGGCAGCCGCAGCCCGGGTAGTGTGGAGATCGTGCAGGGCTTGCGCGCCGGCGAGCGCATCGTGGTCGAAGGTACGGTGAAGCTGCGCGACAGCGGGCCCGTGCGTGACCTCGCCAAAGATTTGGGCGGTGCTGCGCAAGGTGCGCCACGTGGCGGGCCGCCGACTCAGTCGCAAGCGGCGGGCCGGCGTCCATGACGCTGTCGGATCTGTCGATTCGACGACCGGTATTCGCCACCGTGTTGTCGTTGCTGCTGCTGATCCTCGGGATCATGGCGGCATTGCGGCTCTCCATCCGCGAGTATCCGGATGTCAGTCGTCCGGTGGTCGGCGTGTCGGTCTTCTATCGCGGCGCCAATGCAGCGGTGATCGAAGCGCGGGTGACACAGATCCTCGAGGACGAAATCGCCGGCATCGAGGGTGTCGAGAAGTTGAGCTCCGCCAGTCGCGACGAATTCGCGCGCATCAACGTGGAGTTCGCCATCGATCGTGATCTCGACGCGGCAGCCAACGACGTACGTGAGCGCATTTCGCGTGTCGCCTCGCGTTTGCCGCAGGAAGCGGAGGCGCCGCAAATCACCAAAGTGGACGATTCGGCGGAGCCGATCATCTACGTCAATTTCTCCAGTAGCCAACGCAGCGCGCTCGAGCTCAGCGAGTACATTGATCGCTACGTCGTCGATCGATTCAGCGCTTTGCCGGGCGTGGCCGCGGCGCGTCTTGCGGGCGGCAGTCGGTATGCGATGCGCATTTGGCTCGATCGCGAGGCCCTCGCGGCGCGGCAATTGACCGTCAACGATATCGAAACCGCGCTGCGGCGCGAGAACGTGGAGTTGCCGGCGGGACGCATCGAGTCACGCGAGCGCGAGTTCACCCTGCGCACGCGGACCTCGATGGAAACACCGGAGGATTTTCGCTCGCTCGTCATCGGGCGGGCGCCGGATGGCTACCTCGTGCGTCTCGGCGATGTGGCCGAGGTCGGGCTCGCGGCCGAAGACCAACGCAATCTCGCGCGCTCAAATGGTTTGCCCGGGGTCAGCATCGGCATCGTGCCGACCTCGAAAGCCAACGTGCTGGATGTTTCCAAGGCCGTCACGCGCGAGGTCGAGCTCGTACAGGGCGCGCTGCCCAAGGACATCACCGGCGAGATCAACCTCGATTTCACCGTGTTCGTCACCGAATCGATGCGCAAGGTGGTCACCGTACTGCTCGAGACTCTGTTGATCGTGCTGGTGGTGATCTTCGTCTTCCTCGGTACTTGGCGCGCGACGCTCATTCCAGCCGTCACCATTCCCGTATCGATCCTCGCGGCCGCCATCGTCATGGCCATGCTCGGCTACTCGATCAATACTTTGACCCTGCTCGGTGCGGTGCTCGCAATCGGGCTCGTTGTCGATGATGCCATCGTAGTGCTGGAGAATATTGCGCGGCGCATCGAGGGCGGTGAGCCGGCCTTGCTCGGCGCCATGCACGGCAGTCGCGAGATCAGCTTTGCGGTGATCGCGACCACGCTGGTGCTGATGGCCGTGTTCGTACCTGTGTCCTACATGGAGGGCTCGCTCGGGCGTTTGTTCGGCGAGTTCGGCGTGACGGTGGCGGCAGCGGTTGGCTTCTCGGCGCTCGTCGCGCTGACGCTTACGCCGATGATGGCCTCGAAGCTCTTCGCCAACGGCATCCAACGGGGGCCGCTCGCGGTGAAGCTCGAGGCGAAGTTTCACGAGTTGGCCAGCGTTTATGAGCAGCAGTTGCGGCGCGTCATGCAGGGCAGGGGTCCTTTGCTCATCGCTTCGGCGGCAGCCCTCTCCACGGTACTACTGGTGTCGCTGATGGTGTTCGGCAAGCCGGTGCCATGGTTCAAGCTGCAGCAGGAATTCGCACCCACCGAGGATCGGGCGATGATGCCCGTGCTGGTTGGTGCGCCTGAGGGCGCAAGTCTCGCCAATCTCGATCGCTACATCACGCAGGTCGAGCAGATCATGCTCGATGAAGTGAACGCGGGTAATGGCCGGCGCATCATCACGCGCTCGGGTTCGTTCGGCTCACAGTCCGAGGTGAACAACGGCACGGTGTACATGCCGATGACCCTATGGGACGAGCGCGATGAGACTGCGCAGCAGGTCGCCCAGCGTGTGCGTGCACGCACGGCGGCGATCACCGGAGTACGCATCGTCGTCATCTCGCCGCCCTCGTTCGGTATGCGCGGTATCGGCAAGCCGCTGCAGGTGGTGCTGGGCGGCGGTGATTACGAGGAACTCGCTGCTTGGCGCGACAAGGTCATCACACGGGTACAGCGCGAGAATCCGCGCATCATCGGCTTGGAGTCCGACTACCAGGAGCGCAAGCCGCAGCTGCAGGTGCGTATCGATCGCAATCGCGCTGCCGACCTCGGTGTCTCGCTGCAGAATGTCGGCCGTACGCTCGAAACCATGCTGGGCTCGCGTATCGTCACCACGTTCATGCGCGTCGGCGAGGAATACAACGTCATCCTGCAGGCGCGCGAAGAGGATCGCGCCACGGTCGATGATCTCGGCAACCTATACGTGCGTTCGGATCGTAGCGGTGAGATGGTGCCCCTGTCGGCGCTCGTCAGCGTGCAGGAGACGGCCGGCTCGAATGCGCTGCGTCGATTCGACAGGTTACGTTCGATCACCTTGACTGCCAATCTCGTGCCCGGTTATTCGCTCGGCGAGGCGCTCGATTACGTCGAGGGTGTGATCCGCGAGGAGATCCCTGAGGGCGTGCAGATCGGTTACGACGGCGAATCGCGCGAACTGAAACAATCGGGCGGCAGGCTCTGGGTGACTTTCGCGTTTGCGTTGCTCATCGTCTACCTGGTGCTGGCCGCGCAGTTCGAAAGTTTCATCCATCCGCTCGTCATCCTCGCTACCGTGCCGCTTGCCATTTCCGGTGCGCTCGTGGGTCTGTGGCTCTTCAACGGCTCGATCAACGTCTTCAGCCAAATCGGCGGCATCATGCTGATCGGCATCGCCTGCAAGAACGGCATCTTGATTGTCGAGTTCGCCAACCAGCTGCGCGATCGTGGTATCGAGTACGTCGAGGCGGTGATCGAGGCCGCGGCGATCCGTCTGCGACCCGTGCTCATGACGAGCTTATGCACGGCCTTCGGTGCCGTGCCGCTGATGATTGCGACCGGCGCTGGAGCCGAGAGTCGGCACGCAATTGGTGCCGCCGTGTTTTTCGGTACGGTGTTTTCACTTGCGCTGACGCTGTTCGTGCTGCCTGCCCTCTACGCACTGATTGCACGTAACACCACTTCGCCTCACCATGTGAGCGATCTGATCGACCGCTTGTCCCGGGCCAACCCACCGTCCGACCCCGCAGGAGTATCCAAATGACCACAGCTCTTTGGGCTTTATTTGTCGCTGCGCTGATGCCCGTCGTCTGCGCGGGAATTTCCAAGGCCGGCGCGACCGATCGGTATGACAACCGCAATCCGCGTGATTGGCTGTCCCGACGCGAGGGCTATCGAGCTCGCGCCTACGCGGCTCAGCAGAACTCTTGGGAAGCCCTGATCGTCTTTACGGCAGGACTCGCCGCGGCGTTTTTAGGCGGTGCGGACCCCTCTGCCGTTTCGACGGTGGCCATCATTTTCACGGTCGCCCGCATTGCCTACCTCGCGTGCTACCTCGCTGACTTGGCCACCTTGCGTTCGCTCGTGTGGCTTGTTGGCTTCGGCAGCTGCCTCTGTCTGATCGTGATGGGTGCACAACACGCCGCATGAGTGAGTCCTTTGCATGAGTGAGCCCGCCGTGATGGAGGCGGTGGTGCAGCCGCCCACCTCGGTGTCGACCTCGAGCACCTTCCGCAAGTTGCAGGCGCGGCTGCGGGGTTTGGTCGGCAAAGCCATCGAGGATTACGCCATGATCGCCGAGGGCGACAAGGTGATGGTGTGCCTGTCGGGTGGCAAGGATTCCTACACCCTGCTCGATATGCTGCTGTCCTTGCAGCGCAGCGCGCCGGTGCACTTCGAGCTCGTCGCCGTGAATCTCGACCAGAAGCAGCCGGGATTTCCGCCCGAGGTGCTGCCTGACTATCTGCGCGGCCTCGGTGTGCCGTTCCACGTGATCGAGCAAGACACCTATAGCGTCGTCAAGCGGGTGATTCCTGAAGGCAAGACGATGTGTGGCCTCTGCTCGCGCCTGCGTCGCGGCGCGCTGTATCGCTGGGCTGCAGAGAACGGCGTGACCAAGGTAGCGCTTGGACATCATCGCGACGACATCGTCGAGACGCTGTTCCTCAACATGTTCTTTGGCGGCAAGCTCAAGGCCATGGCGCCGAAGCTGCGCTCGGAGGACGGCAGGCACATCGTGATTCGGCCGCTCGCCTATGTTGCCGAGCGCGACATCGAGCGCTACGCGCGGGCACGCCATTTCCCGATTATTCCGTGCAAGTTGTGCGGCTCGCAGGACAACGCGCAGCGGCGCGCCATCAAGGCGATGTTGCAGCAGTGGGAGGCCGCGTATCCCGGGCGCACGGAGTCGATCTTCAGTGCGCTGTGCAGCGTCGAGCCTGCGCATCTGGCGGACCCTCAGTTGTTCGACTTTCGTGCGCTGCGTGCCAGCACGCATGAGCTCTGAGCAGGATCCATCGGCCGATTCCCTTGCGCTCGTGGCGCGCTTGCGCAGTCGTTTTCGCGGTGCCTTGCTCGGGCTCGCCGTCGGCGATGCGTTGGCGGCGGCGGTGCAGTTCGCGCGGCCCGGAAGCTTCGCGCCCGTGCGCGATCTGCTGGGCGGTGGCCCCTTCGATCTGCCGCGCGGCGCGTGGAGCGACGACACGGCGCTGACTCTCGCACTCGCCCGAAGCCTGCTTGAGCAAGGTCGCTGCGATGTCGACGATCAGCGCGAGCGGTTTCGTCGCTGGCAGCGTGACGGTGAGGGCTCTGCCACCGGCGAGTGTCTGGGCATCACCGGGAGCGTCGCCCGAGCGCTCGCAGCCGGCGCACCCGATTCGACGGTGGCTGATGGGGCCGACGCGTTGGCACGTACCGCACCGCTTGCCATGTTCCGCTTCGGCGACGAGCCGCGTCTGCTCGAGGATCTGCGCAGCATGGCGGGCGTAACCAGCCATGAGACGACGACTGTCGAGGTAGTCGAGAATTTCGGCCTGACTCTCGGTGCAGCGCTGGCCGGACGGCATGCGCCACTCGAAGTACATGCCCTGCGCCGGGTGGACCAAGGCAATGAGGCCGCGCGCGTGCTGGCGCTCGCTACGCAGGCGGTCGCCGAGACGACGAGCTGGAAACAAGCCGTGCTGCAGGTGGTCAATCAGGGCGGTGATGCCGATGTGGTGGCCGCGGTGTGCGGGCAATTGGCGGGTGCCGTGTATGGCGTCGAAGCGATACCGCTCGCGTGGCGCGCTGCGCTCATGCAGCGCGAGGCGATGGAGGAGATCGCTGACGCTCTGCTTGCTGAGGCCCTGATCGCGCTCGCTGAGGCGAGCGGAGAGCCCTCGTCATGAGTCGCGCGGCGCGACTAGGTCGACGTACGCCTGTCTGGGCGCGCGACACCGATGCGCGCTTGCTGCGTCGGCGCTTTCGTGATTTGCATCTCGGAGCTCCACAGCGCGCCGTACTGCGGCGCGCCATCGCGCGGCTGCACCGTGAGCTCGAGGCGGCGGGCATACGCCTGCAACCGCACGTGTGGTTTTCAGAGGAATGGTTTTCGCCAGATGGCGTACCCGGAATCGCCATCCCGTTTTATCTTGCCCATCCGCGCTTGGAGCGTCTGGAGCGCCGCCTGACGCGCACCGTCGAGGGCGGCAACTCAACGAGTCTGCTGCGCATCCTGCGGCACGAGGTCGGACATGCCGTGGACACCGCGTATCGATTGCGACGCCGCAAGCTATGGCGCGACACTTTCGGTCCGCCGCGCGCACCGTACCCCGATCGCTACGTCATCGACACCCACAGCCGCGCTTACGTGCAGCACCTCGATGGCTGGTATGCGCAGGCACACCCGGCCGAAGATTTCGCCGAAACCTTCGCCGTTTGGTTATCGCCGCGGTCGGGGTGGCGCAAGCGCTATTCGGGCTGGCCTGCGATGGTCAAATTACAGGTCATGCAGACGCTGATGGAGAGCATTCGCGAGCGCAACCCCATCGTGCGTTCGGCCACGCGCATCGAGAGCGTTGCCGCCAACGAGCTCACTCTGGGCGAGTACTACCGGCAGATCCTTGCGCGGCGTTCGCAGTGCGATTTTTCGGCTATCGATCGGCGGCTCGGCAGAGCCTTCGGTGGCAAACCTCGCGAGGGCCGCGCGCGTCGTGCCGATAGTTTGCTGCGGGCCAATCGTGCGGAGCTCGCGCGCTATGCGGTCCAGCATAGTGGCATTGACGCGTACAGCGCGGGCCAGCTCATCGATCTGGCAATAGAGCGTTGTCGCGAGCGGCAACTGTGGCTCAAGGGCCCGGCCTCCGAGTGCGTGCACCACGCGCGGGCGATGGTGTTGCGACTCACGCGTGCTGGTCGGCGTGGAATCAAGGTGGGGTTTGCATTGTGAAGGGGTTTTCATGGTGATGGGGTTTTCATGTTGAAGAGTCTGCGTATTCTTGTGGTCGTGCATCAGAGTCTCGTGCCGCCCCAGAGTCTCGAGGGGTACACCGATCAGCAGATCGACGAATGGCGTACGGAATACGATGTCATCCACAACCTGCGCAGCCTCGGTCATGAAGTGCAGTGCCTCGGTGTCATGGATAGCCTCACCGAGTTGCGTGCGGCGATCACCGACTGGCATCCCGATGTCGTGTTCAATCTACTCGAAGAATTCAACGGTATCGTCACTTACGATCAGCACGTCGTGGCTTTTCTCGAGTTGATGCAGCAGCCCTATACGGGCTGCAACCCGCGTGGCCTGCTGCTCTCGCGCGACAAGCCGCTGTCAAAGCGACTGCTTACCTCGCACCGCATCCCGACGCCGCAGTTCGCCGTGTTCCGCAAGGGCGTGAAGATTCGTGTGCCCGCCGGTCTGCGTTACCCACTGTTCGTGAAGTCGGCTACTGAAGACGCTTCGCTAGGCATCGCTCAGGCGTCGGTGGTGGAGACGGCGCAGCAGCTGCAGGATCGAATCGCTTTCATCCAGGGTCAGGTGGGCACCGATGCGTTGGTCGAGGAGTACATCGCCGGTCGCGAGATCTACGTCGGGGTGCTCGGCAACGAGCGCATCACCTGCCTGCCGCCCTGGGAGCTTTCATTTGGCTCGATGGGCGAGGGTCAGTCGGCGATTGCCACGCGCAAGGTGAAGTGGGACCGCAAGTACCAGCAGCGCCATGGCATCACGCGCGCCGCGGCGCTCGATCTGCCGGTGGCGGTGAGGGCAACGCTGGAGCGACTGTCACGACGTATTTATCGATCGCTTGGGCTGTCGGGTTACGCGCGCATGGATTTTCGCGTGCGCGACGACGGGCAGGTGTTCGTGCTCGAGGCCAACGCAAACCCCTGTCTCGCCGAGGCGGAGGACTTCGCCCAGTCGGCCTTGTCGGCCGGCATCCGCTATCCGCAATTGCTGCAACGCATCCTGCAGCTCGGCATCCAGTACAAAGCCGAGTGGCGCGCCGGTTACGGCTGACTGCGTCCGTAGGTGTCCTCGAAGCGCACGATGTCATCTTCGCCGAGATAACTACCGGACTGCACCTCGATGATCTCGAGTGGCACCTTGCCCGGGTTGGCGAGCCGATGGGTCTCGCCGAGTGGGATGTAGGTGCTTTGGTTCTCGGTGAGCATCAGCGTCTTCTCGCCGCAGCGTACTTCGGCCGTGCCCCGCACGACGATCCAGTGTTCCGCGCGGTGATGGTGCATCTGCAGGCTCAGCGACGCGCCCGGTTTGACCATGATGCGCTTCACCTGGAAGCGATCGCCCATGTCGATGCTGTCGTACCAACCCCAAGGCCGGTGGACCTTGCGATGCTGGCTGTGCTCGCCGCGGCCGCTGCTGCTGAGTTCGCCGACGATTTTTTTGACCGCCTGGCTGTGATTGCGATGGCTGACGAGCACGGCGTCCGGGGTCTCGACGACGACGATGTCTTCGAGGCCGATAGCGCCGACCAGCCGGTGCGTGGCATGTACCAAGGTGTTGCGAGTGCCGTTCAGCAATACATCGCCTGAGGTGACGTTACCGGCGTCGTCCTTGTCGCCGACCTGCCAGACGGCTTCCCAGGCGCCGAGATCACTCCAGCCCGCCGCGCAGGGGACCATGCGCACGGCAATCTTTGAGCCCGGGCAACGCTCCATCACGGCGTAGTCGATGGATTCCGATGGCACTTGGGCGAAAGCCTCGCGGTTCGGACGGATGAACTTGCCGTCGACCTTGCGCGCATCGAACGCGGCGCGTGTCGCCTCGAGGATGTCCGGTCGGAAGTTGCCGAGCGCCTTCAGCCAGGTGCTGGCCCGCAAGACGAAAATGCCGGCGTTCCAGTAATAACCGCCCTCGTCGAGATAGCGCACGGCCGTGGCAAGATCGGGCTTCTCGACAAACTGCTCGACCGCGGCAGCAGTGCCGTGGGTTGAAGAGGTCGCGCCGCTGCAGCGGATGTAGCCGAAGCCCGTCTCCGGTCGCTCTGGCGCGATGCCGAGTACCACGATGTCTCCGCTGGCCGCAGCTTCAGCGGCCGTAGCGAGCGCCGCTGTAAAGGATGCTGGATCACGCACGGTCTGATCGGCGGGGGTCACGACCAATACCGGATCGTCGCCCGCGACGCTGGCGTGCAGCGCGGCGAGTGTAATGGCGGGTGCCGTATTGCGACCGAGCGGTTCGAGGATCACGTGTGCGGGTTCGCAGCGGATTTCGCGCAGCTGATCGACGATGAGGAAGCGGTGCTCCTCCCCGCCTACCACGAGGGGCGGCTGCACCGCGGCGCCGGTGCTGGCGAGTGCTGCCACGCGCTGTGCCGTCTGCTGCAGCAGGCTCGTGTTGCCATCGAGGATCAGGAATTGCTTCGGGTAGCCCTCGCGTGACAACGGCCAGAGGCGAGTGCCGGAGCCACCGGCCAGGATGACGGGCTGCAGGGAGTTTTTCATGCGGCTATTTTACGCGATCTGTTGTCTGCAGGTGCTCCTGCAGCCAGTCGAGCACCGCGGCGTGCCATTGCACGCTGTTGGCGGGCTTCAGGATCCAGTGGTTCTCGTCCGGGAAAAACAGCAGCCGGCTCTTCACGCCTTGCCGCTGCAGGGCGGTGAAGGTGGCAAGGCCCTGAATGTAGGGCACGCGGTAGTCGAGCGCCCCGTGAGTCACGAGCATCGGCGTGCGCCAGCGGGTGACGTAATCGGCGGGGTTGAACTTTTCGTGGATGCGCGGGGCGGCGTAGTACGGGCCGCCGTTCTCCCACTCGGTGAACCACAGTTCCTCGGTGCCGTAGTACATGCTGCGCTGGTCGAAGATACCGGCGTGGTTGACGATGCAGCGGAAGCGCTCGGGCCAGTTGCCAGCGATCCAGTTCTGCATGAAACCGCCATACGATGCCCCGAGCGAACAGGCGCGCTCGCCATCGAGCCAGTCGTATTTGTTGACGGCGGCCTCGAGGCCTTTTTGCAGGTCGACGAGCGGCTTGCCGCCCCAGTCCTGACTGATCGAGTCGGTGAAGGATTGGCCGTAGCCCGGTGATCCATGGAAATCGATGAATACGACGCCGTAGCCCGCGCCGGCGTAGACCTGTGCGTTCCAACGCCAAGACCATTGGTTGGCAAAACTGACCTGCGGTCCGCCGTGCACGATGAAGGCGATAGGATATTTTTGGCCCGGTTTATAGCCGTGCGGTTTCATCACGTGGCCGTACACGGTCTCGTCATTCCAACCCTTGAACGAGAATTGCTCGAACTCGCTGAGGCGACGCGCCTGGAGGCGAGCGGCGTTGACGGCGGTGAGTCGACGTAGCGGTTGGCCCGCATCACGTGGCCGCGCCTCGAGTAGGTAGAGATCGGGCGGTGAGTCGAGCGCCGCCCATTCGATGACGACACCATCGCGCGTGGCGCTGAATGCAGCGACTTGACCGCGACTCAAGCGCGTCGTGCGTCGGCCTGTGGTCGGGTCGATTTCGAATAGCGCGACTTGGCCGATGTCATCGCTGGTGGCGAGCAGGCGCTTGCCATCGAAGGTGGTGCCCAACGTCGCCACGGATCGATCCCAGTCGGCACTCAGCGCCCGCACGCGACCATCGGTGGCGCTGCGCAGCATGATCTGGAATCGATCGGCCTCGAACCCCGGCCGCGTCATTGCGAGCCACGCGAGATCGCCATTGGCGAGGAACACAGGCTGCGCATCCCAGGCCGGATTGTCGGCTGTCAGGTTGCGTGCTGCGCTGGAGCCGTCGGCGGGCACTTCGTAAAGGTCGAAATTTGTCGACCAGGCCTCGCCTCGATCGGCGAGACGCGCGCTGAACACGAGCCGCGTGCCGTCGGGGCTGAACGCATAGTCCTCGTCGCCGCCGAAGGGCTTCGAGGGCACGTGGCCTCGAACGGCAGCCGAGACGTTGACCGGCGCTCCGGCTCGCCGGTCGGCGCCGAGCGGCGCAGTGAACAGCATCGACAGCGTGCCGTCCCTCCAAGTGTCCCAATGACGCACGAACAGTTGATCGTAACTTTGGCCTGAGGCTTTTTTGCTGCGCTCTGCGGCAAGCCGATCGCTGGTGCATTTCAGATCGGCGCAGTCAGGAAACACTTCGAGCGAGACGGCAATGCGATCGCCGCGAGGGGAGATTTCGAATGAGCCCACATCGAGCGGCAGCTCCGTGACGGGCTGCGCCTCACCGCCCGCAAGGCTGAGGAACCACACCTGCGAGGAGCCGCTGCGGCTCGAAAGAAAATAAACGCCGGAGCCATCCGGTGACCAGCGGGCCGAGGAATCGCTGCCCGGGTGCTGCGTCAGGCGCCGGGCCACTGGCGCGGCGGCTCCCGTTTCGACCAGCCAGAGATCGGTGCGTCCGCGGTTGGCGGCCATGTCGGTCTCGCGCAGGCTGAACACGACGAGGCGACCGTCCGGCGACACACGGGGGTCGGCGACGCGAGCCAGTTGCACCAGATCCTCAGGGGTGAAGGCGCTCGAGCCGGGCGTGGCCTGCGTGGCGGCTTGGGCTGCGCGCGCGGTCAGAAGGCTCGCCGCGGCGACGAGCGTCAGGGCGGCAGCCAGCAACGGGCGGGTGCGATGAGAAATGACGGCCATGGTTGTGCTCCAAGGGCGGGGTCGGTAAAACGTTCCCCCCATTGTAGTCGAGGACCCCGGCAGCGATGTCCCTCCGCGTAAAAGCCGTCTGTTTTGATCTGGATGACACGCTGTGGCCGGTGCAGCCCGTCCTGCAGCGTGCGGAGCGCTTGATGCACGAGTTTCTCGAGCGCGAGCACCCGCGCCTCGCAGCCTGTTTCGGGTCGCAGGAGCTGTGGGAGGAACGCATGAGTCTCGCCCGTGAGCATCCGCAGTTCGCGCACCACATGACGTGGTTGCGCACTGAGGCGCTGCGCCGTCTCGCAGTCCGCCACGCGCATGATCCGGCGGTAGGGGAGGCTGCCTTCAGCGTGTTCAAGGCGGCGCGCAACGAGGTGGACGTGTACGCTGATGTCACGCCGTCGCTGCAACGACTGGCTCAAAGATTTAGGCTCGCCACGTTTTCGAACGGCAACGCCGATGTGGACGCCATGTCGATCGGCAACCATTTCGAGGTCACCTTGAACGCCGAATCAGTCGGCTATGCCAAGCCCCACGTGGAAGCGTTTCTGGCGATCTCGCGGGCACTCGGCTTGCCGCCTAGGGAAATTCTCTACGTAGGCGATAGCCCACAGGCCGACGTGCAGGGCGCGCTCGGGGCCGGATGCCGCGCCGTATGGGTCAATCGGCAGGGAAGCGAATGGCCGGCTCAACTCGAAGCGCGAGCCGATCTCGAAGTGGCGTCGCTCACCGAGCTTGTCGATCACCTGCACGGGTAAGTTGCCACAGCGTCAAAATCGCCCCGCCGTGGATGAAGACCTCGCCGAGATTGTCTAGCTTGTGGCGGTTCAGCGCCGGGATGGCGACCGTGAGAAGCATGGCGATTCCCCCAAGCGAGAGCCAGGGTAGGCCGCGCCGCAGCCACAGCAGCGCGCCGACCAAGATGGTGACGAAGCAGGTGACGATCGGTGCGATCGGCGGGCCATCACTCGGCACCAAGGCTTGGGTCGCACTGCAGCGATTGGCCTCGGTGACCGTGCCGCTGTAGCGGATGAGGTCGAATTCGCAGACCGGGTAGATATCTTTGGTCCAGAACAGCGGCAGGTCATGCAGTACAAGCGCCGTGGTCAGTAGACAAAAACCGCCCATGACCCACTTGCGCGAGACGAACTCGAAGTTCGCAAGGCGGAGGATCGAACCGCAAGTGATGATCAGCCAACAGCCCGAGAGCCAGTGAGCCCAGAAGGCCGGCCAGCTGAGTGCATAGAGCAGATCGCCGAAGCCGATGACGATACCGGCAGCGACTCGCAGGTTGTCCCAGATCAGGAAAAACTGCGGGAACAGCAGCACCAGCGCGCCGGGGTTACGGCTGCGGCGATAGATGCTGAGCAGCCAGACGAACAGCGCGAGCTGGGCGAGCCCAAACGCCAGAAACATCACACTGTACATCGGCATCGGTGCCTCCCAAATCACTCCAGGCTGACGATGATCTTGCCGAGCGCCTCTCGGCGCAGCAGCGTGGCGAGCGCGGCGCCGCCCTCGGCGAGCGGGAAGCGTGCCGAGATGCGCGGCCGGATCCCGCCGCTCGCATACAGTTCGAGTAGACGTTGCATGTTGGCGTGATGACGCTTGGGCTCACGGGCCACCCAGGCACCCCAAAATACGCCGCGCACGTCGCAGCCCTTGAGCAGCAGCAGATTCAACGGGAACTTCGGAATCCCTGCGGGGAAGCCGATGACGAGGTAGCGCCCCTCCCAGGCGATAGCGCGCAGCGCGGGCTCTGCGTATTCGCCTCCCACGGGATCGTAGATCACATCGGCACCCTTCGCGCCGCAGGCTTCTTTGAACAGTGCAGCGAGTGCTCGGGTGTCGGTGACCTCGGTCGGATACACGAGCGTCTCGTCCGCGCCATGTTCGCGCGCTACAGCCGCCTTGGCCGCTGAGGAGACCGCAGCGACGACTCGCGCGCCGCAGGCTTTGCCCAACTCCACCGCGGCGAGGCCGACGCCACCCGCCGCCCCGAGCACCAGCAAGGTTTCTCCGCGCTTCAATTGGGCCCGATCCTGCAAGGCATGCAGCGAGGTGCCATAGGTCAAGAGCAGTGCTGCGGCTGTTTCGAAGGGCATCGCCGCGGGGATCGCCATGCACTGGCTCGGTGTGGCGATGAGCCGCTCGGCGAGCCCGCCGTGGCTCGTGTGCACGAAGACTCGATCGCCGATGTTGAACGCCGTCACGTCCTCGCCCACGGCTTCGACGACACCGGCGACCTCGAGGCCCGGAGCGAACGGGCGCGGCGGACGGAACTGGTATTTGTCCTCGATCATCAGCGCATCGGGATAATTGAGACTGCAAGCCTTCACGGCAATGCGCAGTTCGCCCGCTTTGGGCATGGGCTCGGGCAGCTCCCGCAACACCAGTGTGTCCGGACCACCCGGTTGCTCGCTCAACAATGCTTTCATCGACGCTCCGTGAATTCGAATAATTCTTCGTTCGGGCCGCGCACCAGCATGACACGCTCCGCGTCGACATGCTGCGGTTCGGCCAGCACCGTGCCACCGATGCTGCGCAGCCGTGCGTGCAGGGCGTCGAGATCGGCCGTCTCATGGTGAAAGAGGGCAACTCCCAAGTGCCGTGGATGCATGCGCCCCTCTAGCCGACGCTGCGACAGGGTCCCAAAGTTCACGAGCAGGATCTTGCCGCTCGGCTCGTCGGCTTGCTGATACAACAAAAAATGCACGCGCGAGCCTGCCGGGATGCCGACGAGTTCGTTGACCTTGTCGCGAAACTCGGCCGGTGTCTCGGCGTCGGTGCCGATCGCCAGACCAAGCCCTTCGCCGTAGAAGCGCCGTGTCGCGGCAAGATCGCCGGCTACCACGCTGACCGTGGGCACTTCGCTGTACTTGCCGTGCGGTGATCCCGGGCGCATCTGCGAGGGCGGATGTCGATGGCCGACCATGATCAAGAGCGGCACGCCGTCCGGACCGAACAGCACGCACTCCTCGCTTTCCACCTCGCCGATCACGTGTCGTACCGGTGGCGAGCGCGCGATGCAGCCGGCGGCGACCATCTCGCGCCAGGCGTCGGTCGCCGGGCTGCGCACATAGAAGTCGACAGCCTTGGGACCGATGTCGAGCGGCGAGTCCGCACCGCCCAGCTGCGTGTCGAGACGGGCGACGCGCTGCGCGCGCGGCGTGAGTTGCAGCAGTCGCAGACGGCCGGTGGCGTAGCCGCCGCAAGAGAGTTCCACGATGCGTCCACTGCTGCCTGCCTCGAGGCCCCAGAAGCGACCCCGTTCGTGGCTCACTTCGCGATCGCTTTCGAGGCGCAGCCCCATCGTGTCGCGAAACAGGGTGAGTGCTTTGTCGAGATCCGAGACGCCGACGGTGACGGCGCGCATGGCGGATACAGGGTGTCTGACGTGTCGGTTATCCATTAGCGACAGGCTACTCCGGCAACGGCCGACCGCGAGTCTCGACGACCCAACGTGTCGCGAGCAACGCCGCCACCAGCGGCACTGCAGCGACCCAGACCACGGTCTGCGTAATGACAGCCGAGGAGCCGCCTGCACCGGCGGCGATCGCCCCGACAGCAAAAGGACCGAACGCAGCGATCACGCGACCGATGTTGTAGCAAAAGCCCGAGGCGAGACCGCGGACACGCGTGGGGAAGAGCTCCGGCAGGTAGAACACCAAGGCGCTGAATACCCCGTAAACACCGAGGCCGACCACGAACAACATGGCGAGGCGGGTCTCGGGCGGCAACGGCAGGCCGAAGGCCAGCAGGATGGCTGCGGTCGACCAAAGAAAATAGGCGATGAAGGTCGGGCGTCGTCCCCAGTGCTTTGCGAGCGGGATCGCAGCCAGCGCGCCGAGCAGGCCGCCCAAGTTGAAGGCGTTCGAGGCGTTCGATTTCCAGGCTTCGGCGAGCCGCTGTGCAGCCTCGGGCGCAAGAGCCTCGGCACGGGCTACATCGCCCGCCAGCAGACCACCGAGCAGCGGCACGAAAGCATTTACGGCCCACCAACTGAGCAGCGCAGTCAACGACACGAGCAATGCGGCACGGGTCGCCCCACGTAGCGCTGGGCCGAACAACACAGACAGCCGCGGCGCTGCTTCGCCGCGACTCGTCTGCCAGCGTTCGCTTTCTTTGATGAACACGCGCACGGCGAGCGCGAGGAACACGGGCGCAAGACCGCAGAGGAACACATAGCGCCAGGAGTTTTGCGGATCATCGGCCAGCCACACACCCGCGATCTGGTAGTTGACGGCGCTCGCCAGCATGATCCCGAGCGGTGAGGCGGTCTGCAGCAACGCGCCGGCTTCGACCCGATGTTCTTCGGGTACCGTTTCAGCCACGAGTGCAGCGCCCACGGCCCATTCGCCACCGATGCCGAGGCTGGTCAAGGCGCGGAACAGCGTGAGCTGCTCGATGCTGGTCGCAAAGGCGCAGAGTGTTGTGCCGAGCGCGTAGGCGAGGATGGTAAGCATCAGTGCGAGGCGCCGGCCGTGTCGATCCGCAAGCCAGCCGAATAGCACGCCGCCGGCTGCCCAACCGAGCAGCAGCACGGCGGAGAGGATGCCGGTCCAGTAAACCGTCGCCGCGCGTGCTTCGTCGGTGCCATGGGCGAGTCCGAGCAGCGTCGGTATGCAGTTCGAGGCCACGAAGTTGAACAGCATGGCGTCGAAGACGTCGAAACCCCAGCCTAGCCAGGCGGCAGCGATTACCAACCACTGATACCGCGTCAGGCCTTTCAGCACGGCGCCTCCGCAACGTCCATCTGCGCCAGCACTGCTGCCGCACGCAGTATCCCGAGGCAGGTTTTCGAATCTTCGATGTCGCCCCGCAGGCAGCGTTGCACCGCCTCCGCTAGCGGCACCCAAAGCACCTCGAATACTTCGGCCGCCTCCGGTGCATCGGGCACGGGGGTCAACTCCGTTGCCAGATACAGGTAGATACGTTCGGTGAAAACACCCGGCGAACTCAAAGATACGCCGAGATCACGCCAGCAGGCTGCATGTCTGCCGGCCTCTTCGGCCAGCTCGCGCTCGGCTGTGCGTGCGGGGGCTTCGTCGGGCTCGAGGCGGCCCGCGGGCAACTCGATGACATAGCCGCCCGCGGCGTGTCGGTATTGGCGCAGCAGGCACACCTGCCGCGCGCCATCGACCGCGACCACGGCCGCTCCACCCGGATGGTGCAGTACCTCGAGGTCGGCGCGATGGCCGTTGGGCAGATCGACGGTGTCGACGGTGAGGCGCGTAACGCGGCCCGTGAACACTTCGCGCGAGCGGATCAGCATCAGCCTTCAGCGCGACGCGGCAAGATATTCCTCGTTCGGCATCATGTCAGTGGCGGCCGCGAGGCGATTGGTCATATTGAAGAAAGCCGCGACCGAGATAATGTCCCACAGGTCACGATCATTGAAGCCTGCTTTGCGCAGGCGCTCGCGTGCGGGGCCGGTGTCGGCGGTTGGATCGACGGTGAGTTGGTGCGCGAAGTCGAGCATCGCGCGCTGTCGTCGCGGCAGCCGTGCGATGCGATAGTTCATCACCAGTGCCTCGCCGAGCGAGGGGTCGCCCGACATCTCGCGCACCGCCTGGCCGTGTGCCGTAAGACAGTAGTAGCAGCGGTTGGCCGAGGAGACGACCACAGCGATCATCTCTCGCTCGAGCGGACTCAGACGCGAGTCGCCGAGCATCAGCTCGTTGTACATGCCGATGAAGGCCCGCAGCTTCTTTTGTTCGAAGCTGTACACCTTCAGCACGTTGGGCAGGAATCCGAGTTTCTCCTCGCAGACAGCAAAATATTTGCGCAGATCCGCATCCAGCGCAGCCCGCGCCGGGATCGGTAACTTCAGCGCGACGGCCGCGCGCGGTTGCGCCTTGTATCGGCGAGGCCTACGGGATGATTCCATGGATGACCCTGCGTCAGGTGGCATGCGCGCACACTGCGCGCAGGGGCAACCGTTGATCAGCGACGGCCGTAGCCGCCGCCACCGCCGCCGTATCCGCCGCCGCCATAGCCGCCACCACCAGAGCGTGGCGGACGCGGAGCGCGCTCCTGCGCTTCATTGATGCGCAGGGCACGACCGTTCATGTCGTAGCCGTTGAGGGCTGCGATGGCCGCCTGGGCTTCGGCGGCGGGCATGTCGACGAAGCCGAAGCCGCGTGGACGACCGGTCTCGCGGTCGTTAACGAGCTTGACCGAGTCGACTTTGCCGTAGCGCTCGAAGAGCACGCGGACATCGGCTTCGTTAGCAGAGAAGGGCAAGTTGCCTACGTAAATGGTGGTCATTCAACCGTCTCACTTTGGGTGGGCTCATCACACTCGCCCGATGCTACTACCGAATTTGACGGCAAGTAAACCGGGGTCTCGCGCTACTTTTTGCCGGGTGTGGTGGGCTGAACCTTTTTCTTGAAGTAGGTCCAGCTCGTCTCATTTTCGCGACTGTCATCGCCCGGGGGCGGGTTGCGGTACTCGGGGTATTCAGTCTCGATCGCCTTGCGCATCACGGTCGGCAACTGCTCGTAAGAGTCGAGTTTGCGGCCGGCGGCATGGATGTAGATGATGCCGGCGCGGCCGCTCATTTCCATCCAGGGCAACCACTCGGCGAGGCGCACCCAACCCACCTCGATGGCCGGGTTGGCGTTCTTCGGGTCGACCAGGTCGCTCACCTTGCCGAAGAAATTGAACATTTCGGTGGCGTGGTAGTAGCCGCCTACGTTTTTTTGATATTCGCCGCCGAGCGGGTTGATGTAGAACAACGGCACGGTGATGGTGTTCCACCAGGTGTCGCCTGAGATGGTGCCCGGCCACTTCGCCGGCGTGCCATCGGCGGCCTTGGCGAACACGGGGCGCTGGTTGACCGGGTCGTTGGCCGTCTGCAGAACTTTGACGGTCTGGCCGGTCCACGGGTTCTTCCACTCGCGCAGCAGCTCGCCCGTCGTCGGGTCGACGTACAGCAGCAGTTCGCGTGAGACGAGGCGCCAGCCAGCACCGCGCGCCGGATCATTGACGGTCACGCACTGGCGGACGTTGTAGCCCTCCACATCGAACAGCTTGCGATCACGCTCGCCCGGAACGCGGCTGAACGCTTCGCCATGGAAGTAATAGATCGTCGGCACGTTGTCGTTGGCCGAGCACTGGATCTTGCGGGCCGCGAGGTTGGCGCCCTCCGGCGTGCCGAGGTCGATGGGCTTGGCCTTGCTCGCGGCCAGCGTGGCGGCGCTGCCGAGTAGCATCACGGCGGCGGCGAGCGAAAGAACGTTCCAGGATCGGCTCATGGCGGTCTGTCTCCTGCGGATCGATTGAGATATTTGACGACTTCGGGATGGATGCGCGATACCGGCACCCGGTTGCGGGTGAGTTCAGCGAGCACTCGGGTGGTGAAGGCCGCGAGGTCGGCTGCCCGCGCCTCCGCCTCGGCCGGCGTATCACGGTGACGCTCGACCGCCTCGGCAGGCAACACCTGCCGGGCCGTGAGTTCGGCTTCGAGCGTGGCGAGGCGCTCGCGCACCACGTAAAGCTCTGCGGTCAAAGCCATGATGGCACCGACCGCGTTGTCCATCGGCAGCGCGGCGAGGAAGTCCGGCTCGAGGTCCGTAATCGGGCCCTGCAATGCGGCGTTGCGCTCGGTCATTTCTCGAACACGTAGAGGTTCCAGTAGTTCGCGTTGATCGGTGCTCGTCCGGGACGTTTCACTGATCGGTTCAGCCGCTCGAAAGGCGTGATGCTGACTTTGGAAAACCCTGCCGCGCGCGCCCATTCGGCGATCGGTGAGTCGTACCACGGCGTGGAGTAGGTTTCGTTGTTTGTCCAGGCGTGGGTTCGCTGCAGCACGTTCTGGAAGTCATCGCCCGGGCGAAGGTGGAACTCATGCCCGACGAACAGACCACCGGGTTTGAGCACCCGCGCCGCCTCGGCAAGCAGAGCCGGAGTGTGCGCGGGCGGCAATTCGTGCAGCATGAAGTTGAAGAAGATCAGATCGAAACTCTCGTTCGGGTAGTCGAGGTGCTCCAGATCCTGCTGCGAGAGCTGGAACCTGAAGCCCTGCTCGCGAGCGCGTCGGTGGGCGACCTTCAGGCACGGCGCCGATAGATCCACGCCATGGCATTCCGACTCAGGATGCAACTGCTGCCAGGTGATGAGCGCTGCGCCATGCCCCGTGCCCCAATCGAGTACCCGCGACCAATGCCGCTGCGGCAGTGCCTCGAAGAGGATGCGGTAGATACCGTTCGGATCTGCGTGGGCCGGAACGGTCGTGCGTCGGCCGATTTCATAGGCGAGACCGTCGAGTGCGTCGTGGGCGACGCCGCCGGTGTGCTGATGAAAGGGGACGAAGCGGAAGTACTCGGGCAACGGCAGCGCGGGGTTCAGTCGCAGTTCGTCCGGCGCGGCCGTGGCTGCGGTGGACTCGAGCTCGGCGACCAGACGTTCGCGCTGGGCTTGCAGGGTGGCGAAGATGCCGAACGAGGGCCAGTGATACTTGAAACGCTGCAGATTGCGGTAGGCCCAGCAGTAAAACTGGAACTCGGTCGTGCCATCGAGCAGCGCCTCGACGCCGCGCCAATCTCCGGCGGCGGGACGAGCTTCCGCTGGCGTGCGCTCTAGCGCTGCCTCGTAAGCATCGTGCATCTGTGCGACTAAAGGACCTTCCATGTAATTGCGCGCCGCGCGCAGGAAGGTGTGGTAGCTGCGAAAGTCGCGGCTCTCCTCGACCTGCAGCGGCGGCGGTCGGGTGTCGTCACGCAATGGGTCGAGAACGGCGTTCATTCCAGGTAAGCATACCCGTTGAGCTCGCCTTCATAGAAGCGCTTGAGCGCTTGGCTCTCGACGACCGTCATGCGGCCCTCGCGGATCGCGCGTTCGCAGTCCCGCGCCAGCGCCGGATAAAGCTCCGCGACGTCGTACTCCATGTATTCGAGCACCTTGTTGGCGGTATCACCCATCACGACTTCGTCGATCCACCACTTGCCGTCATCCTCGAGGCGAATGTGCACGACGTGGGTATCGCCAAAGAGATTGTGCAGATCGCCCAAGGTTTCCTGATACGCACCGACCAGGAAGGCCGCGAGGTAGTACTCGTCTCCTTCGGCGATATCGTGCAGTTCGAGGGTGCGTTTGACCTCACGATGACTGACGAAGTGGTCGATCTTGCCGTCCGAGTCGCAGGTGATGTCGGCGAGTACGGCGCGTCGGGTGGGGCATTCGTCGAGTCGGTGTATCGGCATGATCGGGAATAGCTGGTCGATCGCCCAACTGTCTGGCAGCGACTGGAACACCGACATGTTGCAGAAGTAAATGTCCGAAAGGATCGACTCGATGCCCTCGAGCTCCTCGGGCACTTCGTCGAGCTTGCGACAGTAGTCGCGAATCTTCGCGCAGGTCGCCCAGTACAGGCGCTCGGCGAGGCCGCGGAACTCAAGCGATAGCAGCCCGAGGTTGAACATCTGCAGGCACTGCTCGCGCGCGGTGAGCGCATCGTGCCAGCACTCGACGAGCCGTCGTTCGCTGACCTCGCGGTATGCGCCGAGCAGATCCTGCACGGGCTGGGGCAGGGTGCGCCCCGCGTATTCTTCATCCTCGCGACCACTGACGCGGAATTTGTCGAGCGCCGAGGAGCCGAGGGTATTGAAGATCAGCACGCTGTGATGCGCCGCGATCGCTCGGCCCGACTCGCTGACGATCAGAGGGTGCTCGATGCCGCGCGCGTTGCACACGCTCGCCACGCGATACACGACATCGTTGGCGTATTCCTCGATGCTGTAATTCATTGAGGAGGAGTAGTTGGTGCCCGAGCCATCGTAGTCGACGCCGAGGCCACCACCGACGTCGATGTATTCGAGGCCGGCCCCGAGCAGTTTCAACTCCGCGTAGACGTGGGCGAGCTCGTTGATTGCATCCTTGACGCGCCGAATGTCCTGCAACTGGCTGCCAGGGTGGCAGTGTACGAGCTTGAGGCAGTCGAGCATGTTCTCGCGCCGCAGCACCTCGACCGCTTCGAGGATCTCCGTGATGAAGAGACCAAACTTGGATTTCTCGCCCGCCGAATCGCGCCAACGACCCGAACCCTCGCTCGCGAGTTTGACGCGGATGCCGATGCGCGGCCGCACGTCGAGGGCGCGCGCGTGCTTGATGATGAGCCCGAGTTCGGCAAAGTTTTCCACCACCGGGACGATAGTGCGGCCAAGCTTGGTGGCGAGCATCGCCGTTTCGATGTAGCTGTCGTCCTTGAAGCCATTGCAGACGATCAGGCGGTCGGGTGAGTTCTCCGTCATCGCCATCACGGCGAGCAGTTCCGGCTTGCTGCCCGCTTCGAGACCGAAACCGAAGTCGGCGCCGTAGCGGTAAACCTCCTGCACCACGAGGCGTTGCTGGTTCACCTTGATCGGAAACACCGCCGAGTAGCGGTTGCGGTAGTCGTTCTCGCTGATCGCACGCGCGAAGGCGTCGTTCAGCTGCTTCAAGCGATGCGCGAGAATGCCGGAAAAGCGCACCACGACAGGCGTGGTCAGTTCGCGCTGTTTCAGGCCTTGCACCACCTCATACAGGTCGATCTCCCGCCCCGCCACTTGCTCGGGGCGCACCACGACATGGCCCGCCTCGTTGATGCCGAAGTAGCCTTGGCCCCAAGCGGGAAGGTGATAGAGGTCGAGCGACTCGCTCACGCTCCACGGCGGCGCGCGACGTGTTCCGTTTGCAGCCACTCCGTTTGCAGCGCTGGCGGGCGTTGAACTGTCCGTGCTCACGGTGTGCTACCCCGCGCCACCGGTCGACCGGGGTCGCGAATCCACTCGCTCCAGGACCCGGGGTACAGCCTCGCGCCACGTATTCCCGCGTGCTCCATGGCGAGTAGATTGACGCAGGCGCTGACACCGGAGCCGCACATCGCGATCATCTGCTCGGCTTGCACACCGCCCAGCGTGCCCGTCCACTCGCTGCGCAGCGCATCGATGGGGCGCATGAGACCGGCGGTGTCGAGGTTACGGCCGTAGTGGTGGCTCACGGCACCGGGCACGTGGCCGCTGATGGGGTCGATCGATTCGCTGCCGCCCGCGTAGCGCTCCGCGCTACGTGCGTCGACGAGGCGCACGGCAGGGTCGCCGAGATGGCTGAGCACTTCGTCGACATTGGCGACCCGCCGCGGGTCGGGGCGGGCGATGAACCCGCGGGGTTCTATGCGCGGTGTGGCAGTGGTCAGTGGGCGATTACCCTGCGTCCAGGCGGCGAGGCCGCCATCGAGCACGGCGACGCGCTCGTGCCCCAGCCAGCGAAAGAGCCACCATGCTCGGGCAGCGTAGAAACTGTTGCCCTGATCGTAGGCGACGATCTGAGTGGCCGCATCGATGCCCCAGGCCCCGGCGCGTCGCGCAAAGTCGGCCGGGTCGGGCAGGGGATGCCGGCCCGATGTGGCGGTCGGCGCGGCGGCCAGATCGCGGTCGAGGTGGGCATAGCGGGCGCCCTCGATGTGTGCGGTCGAATAGGCCTTTTCGCCGGCAGCGGCATCGGTGAGGTCGAACCGGCAGTCGAGCAACACCCACCGCGAATCATGCAGATGGGTTGCCAGCGTGTCGGCGTCGATCAAGGTCGAATAGATCATCAAAGGGTCCCCGTCTTCTCAAGGCGCGAATTCTCCGGCCAGAGCGTTGCAGTTACAATCCTTCGATGACGATCGACGTGTATTGGGGAAGTGGCAGTCCGTACTCCTGGAGGGTACTGCTGGCGCTTGAGCACAAGCGGCTCGAGTACCGCAGTCATCTGCTGCAGTTGGCGTTTCAGGAGCAGAAGTCCCCGCAGATGATCGCCATGAACCCCCGCGGGCGCCTGCCGGTGCTCAAGCACGACGAGTACGTCGTATTCGAGTCGGTAGCAGTGCTGCACTACCTCGATCTGAAATACCCGCAGCCGCCTATCTTCGGTCGCTCGGCCGAGGAGTCCGCGGTGATCATGCGGGTGATCGGCGAGTTCCAGGCCTATACCGAGGCACACATCCTCGGCATTTGCCGCAGCTTGTTGCCGGGCGAGGGTGCGCCGTCAGCGGAGCCGCCGCTCGATGGCGACCAGTTGACCGATGCGATGCACGTCGTGGCACGCGAAGCGCGCACCATCGAGCAGCGGGTGTCGCGCTTCGACTGGATCGTGGGCGAGGACTACAGCGCGGTGGACATGGCGATTTTCCCGTTCATCCAGTTGCTGCGCCGCGCATTGCTGCGGCCGAGTGCCTCGGATCTGGCGCGACGCTTTTTGCCGCTCGAGACAAATTACCCGGCACTCGGTCGGTGGTTGCAGCGCATCGAGGCGTTGCCGGGATACGATCGCACTGTTCCGCCGCATTGGCGCACAAACTGAAGGAGCATCATGAGTCAACACAAAGTTCACGTCGAATTCCCGGGCCGCATCGTTTTCGTCGGCTTTGGCAGCATCGGTCAGGGCGTCTTGCCGCTCATCCTGCGGCACATCGGCACCCGGCCCGAGCGCATCACTATCGTCTCGGCCGACGAACGCGGCTCGGAGGTGGCGGTGCATTTCGGCGTGCGCTTCATCAAGCAGGCAGTCACGGCGGATAACCTCCGCAGCTTGCTTGAGCCGCTGCTCTCGAGTGGCGACTTCTTGATCAACGTGTCAGTGGACGTGTCGTCCTGCGCCTTGATCGACTTCTGTCACGAGCGCGGCGCGCTTTACCTCGACACCTGCATCGAGCCGTGGCCGGGCGGCTACACCGACAAGTCGCTGCCCGCGGCGCGGCGCACCAATTACGCGCTGCGCGAGACTGCGCTCGCCCTGCGTCAGGGTCGTGAGAATGGGCCGACCGCCGTGCTCACACACGGCGCCAATCCGGGCATGGTGTCGCACTTCGTCAAGCAGGCGATGCTCAACATCGCGGCCGATACAGGCGTCGCAGCGGGAAATCCGCAGAGTCGTGACGACTGGGCCACGCTGGCTCATACGCTCGGCATCAAGGTTATCCACGTGGCTGAGCGCGACACACAGCTCTCGCCCGTGCGCAAGCGGCCGGGCGAGTTCGTAAACACCTGGTCAGTCGATGGGTTCGTCAGCGAGGGCTCGCAACCCTGTGAGCTTGGCTGGGGTTCGCACGAGCGACATTTTCCCGCCGATGGTCATCGCTACGATTTCGGTCGCGGTTCCTCGATCTACCTCAGCCAGCCGGGCGCCGCGACCAAGGTGCGCACGTGGACACCTAAAGCCGGGCACTTCCATGCCTTCGCGATCACGCACGGTGAGTCCATCTCGATTTCCGACTATCTGAGTGTCAAGTCCGGCGATCAGGTGCTGTACCGGCCGACCGTGCACTACGCCTACCATCCCTGTGACGACGCCGTGCTCTCGGTGCACGAACTCGTCGGGCGTAATTTCGTGATGCAACCTGAGCAGCGCATCCTGATGAATGAGATTTCTTCAGGCGGTATCGACGAACTGGGTGTGCTGCTCGCAGGTCACGCGCGCAACGCTTACTGGTACGGTTCGCAACTCAGCATCGACGAGGCGCGCACCCTGTGCCCCTTCAACAACGCGACCAGTCTGCAGGTCACCGTGGCCGTGCTGTCGGGCGTGATCTGGGCGATGGAAAATCCGCGTCGAGGCATCGTGGAGCCCGATGAGATGGACTTCCGCCGCAACCTCGAGATCTGCATGCCGTACCTCGGGTCGGTCGTCGGTGAGTACACTGACTGGAATCCGCTCACCGATCGTGAGCGTCTCTTCCCCGAGGATCTCGATCGCTCGGATCCGTGGCAGTTCAAGAATATCCGCGTCCGCTGAATTCGCGCCCGTGGCCAGGCATCGGTACCCGCGGCTCAGCGCGGGTACTCGATGTCCGTGATCAGGTAACAGCGCTCGCCCGCCGGCGTTTGCACGCGGACCTCGTCGTCGAGGTGCTTACCGAGCAGCGCCCGGGCAAGCGGTGCATCCATGCTGATGTAGCCGGGCGCGAGGTCGAACTCGTCGGGACCCACGATGCGGTGACGGACCTGCTCGCCGGCGTCATCCTCGAGCGTGACCCAGGCACCAAAAAATACGCGCGAAAGATCGGCGGGCGGCTTCGCGACGATCACCATGCCTTCGAGGCGCTTGCGCAGAAAGCGAACTCGGCTGTCGATCTCCCGCAGTCGGCGTTTGCCATACGTGTATTCGGCATTCTCCGAGCGATCGCCCTGCGCGGCCGCTTCGCTCACGGCCTGCGTGACGCGCGGCCTCTCGACCCGCCACAACTCGTCAAGCTCCTGCGTCATGCGTGCATGGCCCTCGGGCGTGATGAAGCGAGAGCCGGGTGTCGTCGGCGGGCGGTAGCGGGACATGGCGGTAGCGTGCCGGTGCGGTGAATGCCGGAGCGGATGTTGGCAGGGGCGGCAGAATACCCCTGCACTGCGAAAAGGTTAATCTTCGCGCCATGAAACACCCTTACCGACCACTACTCGCCACCCTAGTCTGGTTTTTGTCGCTTGCGGCCGGCGCGGCCGAACCGCCACTGCGTTCGGGCCTCGATCTCGCCGGATTTGATCGCGCGGTGCGACCGCAGGATGACTTGTACCGCTTTGCGGGCGGCACCTGGCTCGCAACCACGGAGATTCCCGCGGACCGCTCGAACTACGGCACCTTCAGCAAGCTCGAAGACGACGCGCTTGAGAGTCTGCGTGTCTTGACCGAAGCGGCCGCGGCTGATGCCAAGCGTGCGCCGGGCTCGGATGCGCAAAAGTTGGGCGATCTCTACACCGCCTACATGGACACCGCAGGGATCGAGGCGCGCGGTCTCAAACCGCTTGCCGCGGAACTCGCCCGCATCGACGCGCTGCGCAATACAAGGGACGTGTTCGCCTACTTCGGCCGTGCGCAGCGCTTCGGCATTGTCTCGCCGGTCAATGCCTATGTCGGGCAGGACCGTCGTCAGTCCACGCGTTATATCGCTGGTCTGTCGCAAGGCGGGCTGAGCATGCCTGATCGGGAGTACTACCTGACCGACGAGGCGCGCAACCTCGCGCTGCGATCCGAACTGCAGCGATACATTGCGCGTCTTTACGAACTCGCCGGGCGAACCGATGGAGCAGCGGCGGCAGAGCGCATCCTGCAACTCGAAACCCGCATCGCCAAGCTGCACTGGACTCGGGTTGAAAATCGCGACCCGGTGAAGACCTACAACAAGACGAGCGTGGCGGCGGCAGCGCAGCTGGCGCCGCAGTTTGAGTGGACGGCCTTCCTCGAGGGCATGGGGCCTGAGGCCAAGAGCATTGCCGAGTTCGATATCCGCCAGCCGACCTACCTGCGCGATCTCGCACCACTCGTGCAGTCGACGCCCGTCGAGCACTGGCGCGAGTACTTCCGGTATCGCCTGCTTGATGCCAACGCGGCCTTCCTTCCCGAGGCTTTCGATCGAGCGCGATTCGAGTTCCGCGAGCGCGCACTCAGCGGCGTTGAGGCCCAGCAGCCACGCTGGCGTCGCGGCCTGCGTCTGATCGATCGGACCATCGGCGAAATTGCCGGCCGACTCTATGTCGAGAAGAACTTTCCTCCCGCTGCACGCGAGCGCATCGGTCAGCTCGTCGCCAACCTGCGCCGCGCGTTCGAGCTGTCGATCGATGCGCTCGAGTGGATGGGGCCGCAGACGAAGGCCGAGGCCAAGCAAAAGTTGGCGCGGTTCAGCGTCAAGGTGGGCTACCCGGACAAATGGCGCGACTATTCCGCGCTCGAGATCCGCGCGGATGATCTCGTCGGCAACCTGCAGCGCGCCAACGAAGCGGAGTTTCTTCGTCAGATGCGCCGCTTGTCGCAACCGGTGGATCGTGACGAATGGTTCATGACGCCACAGACCGTGAACGCGTACTACAGCCCGCCGATGAACGAGATCGTCTTTCCGGCGGCCATCCTGCGTCCGCCGTTCTTTGATCCGCTGGCCGACGACGCGGTGAATTACGGCGGCATCGGCGGGGTCATCGGTCACGAGATCAGCCATGGGTTCGACGACTCCGGCCGACGCTACGACGGCGAGGGCAATCTGCGCGACTGGTGGACCTTCGACGACAACGTGCGCTTTCGTGAGCGCGCGGGTCGGTTGGCGGCGCAGTACGAGAAGTACCAGCCGATCGAGGGGCGAACCATAAACGGCAACCTGACGCTCGGCGAGAACATCGGCGACTTGTCGGGCTTGGCCGTCGCCTACAAGGCCTACCAGTTGTCGCTCGGTGGCCGCATGGCTCCGGTGATCGACGGATTCACGGGGCCGCAGCGATTTTTCCTCGGCTGGGCGCAGGTCTGGCGTCGCAAATACCGCGACGAGGAGTTGCGCTCACGGCTCATTACCGACTCTCACAGCCCCAGCGAGTACCGCTGCAATGGGGTTGTCACCAACATGACGGAATTTTACGAGGCGTTCGCGGTCCAACCGGGCGACCGGCTGTACCGTCCGCCGGCTGAGCGTGTGAAAATCTGGTGAGCCTCGCAGGGCGGTTGGCTGATTGAGTTGGCTGATAACAGGAGTACCCATGAAATCCATCGTTGCCGCATTAATGCTGGTCGCTTCGCTGCTGCTCGGCGGCTGCGGCTACAACACGATCCAGACCCAGGACGAGGCCGTGAAGGCCGCTTGGTCTGAGGTCGTCAACCAGTATCAGCGCCGCGCTGATTTGATCCCGAACCTCGTCAACACCGTGAAGGGCTTCGCCGCGCAAGAAGAGAAAGTGCTGGTGGGTGTGACGGAGGCTCGAGCCCGTGCGACGTCCATCCAGGTGACGCCGGAGTTGCTGAACAATCCCCAGGCTTTGCAGAAATTCCAGGCGGCGCAGGGTGATCTGACCACGGCTTTGAAGAGCCTGCTCATGGTCACGGAGAATTATCCGCAACTGAAGTCTGATCAGAACTTCCGCGACCTGCAGGCGCAGCTCGAGGGCACTGAGAACCGCATCACCGTGGCGCGCAATCGCTACATCGCTGCGGTGCAGGAGTACAACGGCACCATCCGCAAGTTCCCCTCCAACTTGACCGCCATGGTCTTCAGCTACGAAGTGAAGCCGAATTTCACGGTCGAGAACGAGGCCGCCATCTCCGCGGCGCCGACCGTGGACTTCGCGCCGACCAAGTAAGCGGCGGCGTACGCCCCTTTGCGCAACGTCCTGCTCGCTCTGTTGCTCGCCACTGCGGCCGTGCTCGCGCCGGCGCAGGAGGCTTTGCAGCCTGTTCCCGATCTTAAGACTCGGGTCACTGATCTTGCGGACGTCATTCCTGCGGAGCGGGAGGCTGCGCTGGAGACCACGCTGGCGGAGTTCGAACGTCGTAAGGGCGCGCAGATCGCCGTGCTGCTGGTGCCGACCACGCGGCCCGAGGAGATCGAGCAGTATTCGATCCGCGTGGTCGATGCCTGGAAGCTCGGTCGTAAAGGAGTGGATGATGGCGCGTTGCTGATCATTGCCACCGACGATCGACGTATGCGGATCGAGGTCGGTCGCGGGCTCGAAGGCGTGCTCACGGATCTTGCTTCGAACCGCATCATTACCGAGGTTATTCGGCCGCGGTTCCGCGACGGTGACTATGCCGGGGGTGTCGAGGCGGGCGTTGATCGGATTATTCGGCTTGTCGATGGCGAACCCCTACCGGAGCCTGAGGGCGGCGCGAACGGCGACTCGAGCGCGAGCCCCTGGGATTCGGTGCTCGGACCGCTGTTTCTGTTGCTCGTGTTCGGCGCGGGCGTGCTGCGCGCGGTGTTCGGTCGATTCTTTGGTGCAGCGGCCACAGGCGCGCTCGGTGGTGCGATCACCTGGTTCGTCATCGGCAGCATGCTGGCGGCCGGCTTCGTCGGTGTCGGCGCCTTCTTCGTGGCCTTGCTCCTCGGTGCCGTACCCTCGGCTCGCTCACTCGGTCGGTCGCGTCGCGGCGATTGGGGTGGCTTTGGTGGCGGCGGGTTTGGCGGGGGAGGTTTTGGCGGTGGCGGTGGCGGCGGCGGTGGCGGTGGCTTCGGTGGCGGCGGCGCCTCGGGCAGTTGGTGAGGCGAGGTAATCGGGTGAACATCCAACGTTGGCTGCGCAACCTCATCGCAACACCCTTCGTCACGCGTCGTCGTTTCCCGGCGCATGCGCTGCAGGCGATCGAGCACGCGATCACCACGGTGGAGGCTCGGCACGCCGGTGAGATCCGCTTCGTCATCGAAACTTCGCTGGATCTGCCTGATCTTTGGGCGGGTCGTTCCCCGCGGGAGCGGGCTATCGATGTGTTCAGCCACTTGCGGGTGTGGGATACCGAGCACAACAACGGCGTGCTGATCTATCTGCTCATGGCCGAACGCGATGTGGAGATCATCGCCGACCGAGGGATTTCGGTTCGTGTCAGCGCCGCGGAATGGGAGCAGGTGTGCCGCCAGATGGAGGCACGCTTTCGCGACGGGCAGTTCAAGGAAGGCGCGCTCGCGGGGATTGAGGCGGTGGCGGGGTTGCTTGCCCTGCACTTCCCGTCGGCCCCCGGCGATCGCAACGAGCAGCCGAACCGGCCCGTCCTGCTGTAATCTCGGCACCCATGTTGTCGCGTCGCCCGGGGCGAGCGGGCCTGTGGATGCTCGCCCTGATGACAGTCTTGTCTGCCTGCACGACCGCGCCACCGCGCCGGGTCGCGGACGTGGCGCCACCGCCTACCGTGCAGATTCCTGATGATCCTTATGCGCTCAGCAGCCATCGGTTCGATATCGAATCTTTGACCACTGATCTGGTGGGTCAGTTACAGGTGACGCGAGCCACGCACGAGGATACGTTCACCGACCTCGCACGACGCTTTAACGTGGGTTATGAGGAGTTGGTGCGGGCCAACCCGGGCGTCGATCCGTGGTTGCCGGGCGAGGGCCGCGAGATCGTGCTGCCGACGCTGCATCTGCTGCCGAACGCGCCCCGCGAGGGCATCGTTATCAACCTGGCTGCGATGCGTCTTTACTATTTTCCGCGCGCGGCGAAGGGTGAAAAGCCGGTCGTGTACACCTTCCCAATCGGCATCGGACGAGTTGGTTGGGCGACGCCCGAGGGCACGACCTCGGTCGTCCGCATGGCGCGTAATCCGAGTTGGCGACCCGGCCCCGGCGTGCGTGCCGAGCACAAGGAAAACGGCGAGATCCTGCCGGCTGTCGTGCCGCCCGGTCCCGATAATCCTCTAGGCTCGAGAGCCTTATACCTCGGCTGGCCGAGTTACCTCATCCACGGGACCAATAAGCCCGCGGGCGTAGGGCTGCGCTCGAGTCATGGCTGCATCCGACTGTTCCCTGAGGACGTCGAACTGTTGTTCGATCTCGTCAAACCCGGCATCAAGGTCACAGTCGTCAACCAGCCCTTCGTATTCGGCTGGCACCGCGGGCAACTCTATCTGCAGGCTTGGGACGTACTCGAAGACGATCCGCGCAACTGGACGAGTGCCCGCAAAAAATTATTGAGCCGAACGCTGGCGAATCGCATCGAGAAGGAACTGAAGGCGCGCGGTGAGTCGATGGACTGGGAGGCCGTCTCGCGCGTCAGCCATCAGCCCCGCGGTGTCCCCGTGGCGATTTCGGGCGTCGCCCAGTCGATCGAGGCGCTGATCGCTGCGGCGCCGCGTGTGCGCAACGCCTTGCCAATCGGTGCGAATTGGCAGGGCGAACCCGAGGAGCCCGTGCCAGCGCCCGCTGCGGGCACAGGCTCTACGCCGGCAACCGTGCAGGCTCGGCCGTGATTCCGGTCCGCGACGACAACCCCGCGCACATCACCCCTTTTGTCACCTACGGCCTGATCGCGGCGTGTGTGCTGGTGTACCTCTGGCAGTGGTCGGCTGGCGCGTTGCAACAGGATGTCTTGTATCAGGGCCTCGGTCTCATCCCCGCAGTGCTCACGGGTCGCGCTCCGGCGGAGTGGGAGGCTGTGCCTTGGGTGCCGGCGTGGCTCACGGTGTTCTCCTCGATGTTTCTGCACGGGTCGATGGGTCATCTCTTCGGCAACCTGCTTTTTCTTTGGGTGTTCGGTAACAACATTGAAGATGCCATGGGGCATGGCCGGTTCGTGCTGTTCTATCTGGTCTGTGGTTGCGCGGCGGTGGCGGCGCAGGTTTTGCCGGATCCCGGCAGTCTCGTGCCGATGGTCGGTGCGAGCGGTGCCATATCCGGCGTGCTGGGTGCTTACCTGCTGCTGTATCCGCGGGCGCGGATCCTGATCGCGCTGCCGCCGCCGCTGATCTTCGTCACGGTCGGCTGGTTTCGGGCCATCTGGGTGCTGACGGCCTGGTTTGCCCTGCAGTTGGTGATGAGCGTCGGTTTACCGAGCGCGGGTGGTGGCGTGGCCTTTGGCGCTCACATCGGCGGCTTCATCGCCGGGCTCGCGCTGATTCCACTATTCAAGAATCCCCACGTTCCTCTATGGCGGGCGCACTGACGCCGTAGCCCCCGCCGCCCGGCGTCAACACCTCGAGCACATCGCCCGACTCGACGGCGAATGAGGCGCAGGCGGGCCATGGCTCAGGCTGCGGAGCATCCACGCGCCACAGACGGGTGATGCCCGCGGCACCGTCGCCGCCGCCGGCGAGACCGAAGGGTTGTGTGCTGCGTCGGTTGGCCAGCATCGACACCTGCATCGGCTCGAGGAACTGTATACGGCGCACGGCGCCGTCGCCGCCTCGATGACGACCGCGGCCACCGGACTCGTGGCGAATGCCAAAGTGCCGCACACGCACCGGAAATCGCGCCTCGAGAACTTCGGGGTCGGTGAGGCGCGAGTTCGTCATATGCGTCTGTACCGCCGCGCAGCCCGCGAACGTCGGGCCCGCGCCGGCGCCGCCGGCGATGGTCTCGTAGTACTGCACGCGCTCGTTGCCGAAGGTGAGGTTGTTCATCGTGCCCTGCGAGGCGGCGAGACGACCGAGCGCCGCGAGCAGCACATCGACGATGACCTGCGAGGTCTCCACATTGCCTGCAACCACGGCCGCCCCCGCGGGAGGATCGAGCAGGCTGCCCGGCGGGATGACGATCTCGAGCGGTCGCAGGCAACCGGCATTGAGCGGAATCGGCTGTGACACCAGCGTGCGAAACACGTACAACACCGCCGCCAGCGTGACGGCGCGGGGGGCGTGGAAATTGTGCTCACCCGCTGCGCTGCTACCCGTGAAATCAATACGGCCACGTCGTCGGCTGGCCTCTAGCGTTACTCGCACGCAAATGCGTTGGCCGCCATCGAGCGTCGCTTGTAGTTGACTGTCGAGATCGCCAAGCGCCGCAATCGCCGCTTCGACCGCGATCGCGGCGTTGTCCTGCACGGCCCGCATCGCCGCGCCGAGACGCGCGGGGCTCTCGCGCTCGGCGGCTCTCGCAAGTTCCGCGATGCCCGTGGCGTTCGCGGCAAGTGCGGCGCGCAGATCGGCGAGATTCTGCGCCGGATTGCGGGCCGGCCAGCGACCGCGACTGAACGCGGCACGAATGTCTGCTTCAAGAAAAACGCCATCGCGCAGGATCAGCAGACCATCGAAGATCGCGCCTTCCTCGGCGAGCTGGCGGCTGAATGGGGGCATCGAGCCGGGCGTAATGCCGCCGATGTCGGCGTGGTGCGCGCGGGATGCGACAAAGAAACTCACCGCTTTGCCCTGCCCGAGGTACACCGGACTGACGACGGTCATGTCTGGTAGGTGCGTGCCACCATGCCTCGGCGAGTTCACGAGCCAGGCGTCACCTTGGCGAATGTCGTTACCGTGCTCGGCGAGCAGCGCTTCCACCGTGGCCCCCATCGAGCCGAGGTGCACGGGCATGTGCGGTGCGTTGGCTACGAGGCCGCCGTGCGCATCGAAGATTGCGCAGGAGAAATCGAGCCGTTCCTTGATGTTGACCGACTGCGCCGTGCGACGCAGCACTTCGCCCATCTGCGTGGCGATGTGCATGAATAGACCATCGAAAATTTCGACCTGCGCCGGATCATTGACGTCCCGTCGAGGGCCTTCGCGTGTCGCGAGGCTGCGCTTGGCCAGCAATGCGCCAGTGGCGAGTGGCTCGATCTCCCATCCAGGTTCGAGCACGAAGGTCGAGTTCGGCTCGACGAGTAGCAGCGGTCCCTGCCTGCGGCGCTCGAGCGCGGCGGCGGGTATCACCGGCACGTCTTGCCAGCCGTCGAACCACACGCGGGCGCTAACGGAGGCAGGCGGTGGCGTCGCAAAGCGCACTGAGTGGTTACGATGGGCGCCGTCGCAAACGGCTTCGACGCGCAGCGCTGCGAGCTGCAGACCGCCATCGTCCGGCGCGTAACCGTAACGCTTGCGATGCGCATCCCGAAAACTGCAACGCAGTGCATCGAGCGTATCCCCTTGCGCATCCAGAGCGGTCTCTGCATGACCATCGCGAATTTCAAAGATTTTTTGGATGCGACCGGGCGCGGCGCCGAGTGCCGCGCAGGCCTCCGAAACGAGTTCATCGAATCGAACCTGCGCCTCGGTCCAGCTGGCTTCATCGAGCGGCCGATCGAGACCGCGCCGCCGTACGGCCTGCTTGTCTGCAACCCCGATACCGTAGGCCGACAATACGCTGGCAAGCGGATGGATGAGCACGGCGTCGAGACCGGCCGCTGCGGCAACGCGACAGGCGTGTTGGCCTGCTGCGCCTCCGAAAGCGACCAGCGTAAAGCCCGCCGGATCAATTCCCTGTCGGACGCTGACGTGGCGGATGGCGTTGGCCATCGACTGTACGGCAACCTCGAGGAAGCCCGCCGCCAATCGTTCGATCGGCGCCGAGGGATCGATCGCCTGCAGTGCCGCGCGCGCGGCTTCGACATCGATCGGTGCATCGCGGGCGGGACCGAAGACCCGCGGCATCGAATCTGGCGAAAGCCGCCCGAGGATGGCCTGCACATCGGTCAGGGTCGCGGGGCCGCCGCGGCCGTAGCAGGCTGGGCCCGGGTCTGCGCCAGCTGATTCGGGGCCAACGCGGTCACGGTCGAATTCGCGACGCAGGATCGAACCGCCACCTGCTGCGATGGTGTGTACGTCGAGCATGGGGGTCGCGATCCGGTGCCCCTGCACGATGTGCTCGAAGCGGCGCGCAAAGCCCGCATCGAACACCGATACGTCGGTGGACGTACCGCCCATGTCGAAGCCGATCAGCCGGTCGCGGCCCGCGCGCCGACCGACCTGCGCCAGTCCGATCAATCCGCCGGCGGGGCCCGACAGCACGCTGCCGAGTGCACGAAAGCCCAGGCGATCGGTGAGTCCGCCCGAGCTTTGCATGAACTGCAGTTCCGCGCTGCTTGCGTACGCGGCAAGTTGATTAGCGAGCGCCTCCACATATTCGCGCAGCCGCCGATCGAGGTAAGCATCGAACACGGTGCTTTCGCCGCGGGTCACGAAACGTGGCAGTGGCAGCAGCTCGTGCGAGGCCACGACGCTTGCGAAGCCAAGTTCCCGCGCCCAGGCCGCGACCTTTTGCTCGTTTGCTGTATGGCACCAACCGTGCATAAACACGATGGCCACCGCATCGCAACCGCGCTCGAGGGCGGCGCCAAGGCTTGCTTTGGTGAGCGCGGCATCCGGTGCCTGCAGCACCTCGCCTGTCGCCGTGACGCGCTCATCAAGCTCCAGCACCTCGGCATGCAGCGGATCGGCTCGGCGAATGTTGCAATCAAAGATATCAGGGCGAGACTGGTTGCCAATCACCAGCGCATCGGCGAAGCCGCGTGTCGTGACCCACAGCACCCGACTGCCGCGCCGCTCGAGCAAGGCGTTGGTGACGACGGTCGTGCCGACCTTCAGCGCACGGATCGCGTCGGCCGGGATTCCGGCGTCACGCAGGATGGACAGTGCGGCCGTCAATCCTGGATCACTTTGTTCGCCTCGCGTGAACGAAGGCACTTTACGCACGACGAGTTCGCCCTCAGGGCCGACGCCGATCACGTCGGTGAAGGTGCCGCCCCGATCGATCCAGAACTCCCAGCCTGCCGTGTCCGCACTCGTACTCATGAGAGGGGTGATGCTAGGCGAACCGCGGACGTTCTGCAGAGGTACACTGCGTTGTGCGGCAAGCGGCCGCAGGCTTTTGGGGGTGCTGCCTTGGTCAATCGTTGCGTCGTGTTTTCCCACGGCAAAGATGCCGAGCCTTGGGGCAGCAAGATTGTCGCGCTCGCGGCGCGGGCGCGCGAGCTCGGCTACTCGGTTGAGTCGATCGACTACCGGGGCATCGACTCGGTCGAGGCGCGCCTGGACAAGTTGCTCGCGGCCTGTGCGGCGCTGCCCGCGCAGCCCGTGCTCGTAGGTTCGAGTCTCGGCGCTTTTCTCGCCGCCGCGGCCTCACGCCGGGTGGGGGCATCACGGATGTTTCTGATGGCGCCCGCGGTCGATCTGCCGGGCTTGCCCGCGCTACCCGAAATGGCGGCGTGCCCGACCACGGTGGTGCATGGCTGGCGTGACGAGATAGTGCCGGTGGAGAAGGGCATTGCCCTCGCGCGCGCGCAACGTGGCAGCTTGCATGTGGTCGATGATGATCACCGTCTGCACGCCTCGCTGCCGCGTATCGTCGTGTGGTTCGACGAGTTTCTGCGTTGAGTCCCATGTACGCGCTGTTGCGTCGCTTGCTGGCATTGTGGGTCAAGCCCGAGGTTCGTCCGGAGTCGGCGCCGGGCAGTATCGGTGCCGTGCCGGGTTCGCCGGTGTGTTATGTGCTCGAGCGGCGCAGCGTTACCGACTTGGCGGTGCTCGAAAATTTTTGTGCGCGACACGGTTTGCCGAGACCTTCCGGCCGATTGGTAGGCCGCGAGGCTAGCGCCGTGCGCGCCGCCTTCCCGTTGCTGCGTGCACGCGGCTGGTTCGATCCACGTATCGACCGCCGTCCGCCGGCCGAACTCGTTCGTCTGCTCGAAGCGGTCCAGGCGGACCCCACACTGGATGTGCGTCTCGTGCCGGTGGCCGTGTATTGGGGGCGTGCGCCGCAGAAGGAAGGCTCCTGGCTGCGCCTGCTGCTGGTCGAGAACTGGGTGCTCGGTGGGCCGGTACGCAAGTTTTTGCAGGTTGTGCTGAACGGCCGTTTCACAATGCTCGAGGTGGGCGCACCGGTGAGCCTGCGCAGCCTGCTCGAACCGACCGTTGATGCTGTCGGCGTCGCCGCGCGGCTCGCGCGCACGCAGCGCGCCGCGTTTCGCAGGCAGCGTGCGGCGCGCATCGGCCCGGACATGTCGCACCGGCGAACCATCGTCAACCGCGTGCTGCGCACCCGCGCTGTGCGCGCAGCGGTACTCGCCGAAATGCGCTCGCGACAGTGGCCGCGGCGCAAGGCGTTGCTGACGGCACGCGGCTATGCCGAGGAGATTGCCGCGAACTACTCCCACGCCTTCATCACGTTCATGGAGGGCTTCCTCGGCCGCCTATGGAATCGCCTCTATGACGGGGTGACCTTCAGTCACGCGGAGACGCTGCGTAATATCGCGCAGGACCGCGAAATTGTTTTTGTGCCCTGTCATCGCAGTCACATGGACTATCTGCTGCTGTCCTACGTGATCTATAAACAGGGTTATGCCGTGCCGCACATCGCAGCTGGCATCAATCTCAACATTCCGGTCGTCGGGCGGTTCCTGCGCAAGGGTGGCGCGTTCTTCATCCGCCGCAGCTTCGCGGGCAATGCGCTCTACACCGCCGTGTTCATGAGGTACCTCGCCATCATCATGGGTCGAGGCCACTCGATCGAGTACTTCGTCGAAGGCGGGCGCTCGCGCACGGGCCGATTGCTACAACCGAAGACCGGCATGATCTCCATGACCGTGCGCAGTTATTTGCGTGATCCGCGCCGCGAGGTGGTCTTCCTGCCGGTGTATTTCGGCTACGAGCGCATTGTCGAGGCAAACACCTACGTAGGCGAACTATCCGGGCAGCCCAAGCGCAAGGAGAGCATCGGTGATCTGCTGCGTGCCTTGCGCGTGCTGCGCGAAAACTTTGGCCGCGTGCACGTCAATCTCGGCGAACCCATCGAGCTCGAGCCGGTGCTCGCGCGGCACTGCGCCGATTGGCGTGAACGCAAGCTCGACGACGAGGCGCGCGCACCGTGGGTGGCGCCCGTGGTTGATGAGCTCGCCGGTCGAATCATGCGCCACATCAACGCCGCGGCGGCGGTGACGCCCGTGAATCTGCTCGCCGTGACACTGCTCGCCACGCCACGCCAAGCGATGGATGCCGGGGAGCTCGCGCGGCAGATCGATCTGTATCTCGCCTTGTTGCGACGCACCGCTTACGACGCGCGGGTGACGATTGCCGCAGGCGATGGCCAGAGCGTCATTGTCTACGGCGAAAGCATGAAATTGCTGCGGCGCCAGTCGCACAAACTCGGTGACATCATACGTGTCGAGGCCGAGATGGCGGTGCTGATGACCTACTACCGCAACAATGTGCTGCATCTGTTCGCCTTGCCCTCGCTGATCGCCTGCGCATTCATCGGCAATGCGGTAGTCGGCACCGAAGACATCCAGCGCCTCGCTTGGCGCGTGTATCCCTATGTGGCCGAGGAGTTGTTCCTGAAGTGGACTGAGGAAGAGTTGGCCGACGTCGTGGCGCGCACGCTCGAGACCTTGGCCGATCTCGGTGTACTCGAACGTGTCGAGGGCGCGGCGGCATGGCGTCGCCCGCCACCGAATTCGCCGCGCGCCGTGCAATTGTCGCTGCTGGCGCAATCGACAGTGCAGACCATCGAGCGCTATTACCTCGCCATCGCCACGCTCACCCACGCCGGTTCCGGGGTGCTGACGGCCAAGGCGCTCTCGGAGCGTTGTCAGTTGACGGCGCAGCGCATCACCATGCTTTACGGTTTCAATTCCCCGGAGTTTTCCGATCGTGCGCTGTTTGATCAGTTCATCGCGCTGCTGCTGGCAAGGCGCGTGATACGGACTGGCGCCACCGGTCTGCTCGAATTCGACGAGGTGCTCGCGCGGGTGGCTGCAGATGCCGAATTCGTGCTCTCAGAGCAGATCCGCCACAGCATCCTGCAGGTGACGCAGGCCGAGGCCTGAGTCTGCGTCGCAGCCTGCGACGCGGTCGCTCCACGTCAGTCCTCGCCAGATGGTCGGCCACGTCCGCGCTTGATCGAACTGCGACGCGTCTTGTGTTCGAGCCGGCGCTGCTTCGAGGCGCGCGTCGGGCGTGTGGGTCGGCGTAACTTGGGTTCAACGAGGGCCGCTTCGATCAGTGCAGCGAGGCGCGCTTCCGCATCGCGACGATTCTGTTCCTGACTGCGTTCACCGCGCGCGATCAGCAGCACGGCCCCTTCGTCGGTCAGCCTTCGACCGGCGAGCCGGCGCAGGCGTGCTTTGACCCGTTCATCGAGCAGCGCACAGCCCGCCAGATCAAAGCGCAGTTGGACGGCGCTCGAGACCTTGTTGACGTTTTGACCACCGGGTCCGCCCGACTTGATGAAGGCGACCGACAGATCGCTGTCGGGGATCAGCAGGCTACCCACGCGTATCGGCATGATCGCCCACGGGTCCGAGCACGCGGACTTCTTGCTGCGCCACGGGAATCTTGATGCCCGCGTCTTTGAACAGCTTCCAGATGCGCCGATTGACGTCCGAGCGCACGTTGTTGACGCCATTCATGGGATCGCGGATCCAGAAGCGAGCCTCCAGCCGGATGCCGTAATTCTCGAAGGCCAGCAGCCGCGATACCGGCTCGGGATCGCGCAGGATACGCGGATGATCGCTTGCCGCCTTCACCAGCAGCTGCAGGGCGAGCTCCGGATCGTCGTCGTAACTGATCATCACCGGTAGGCGCAGACGCACGCGCTGATCGGAGTAGCTCCAGTTGATCACGGAGGTGGTGATGAGATTTTGATTCGGCACCAGTGACTCGACGCCGTCGCGATCGCGTACTACGACATAGCGACCGCGCAGCTCCTGCACCCAGCCGAAATTCTCCGAAGTCGTACCGGTGTGCTGCGTGAAGCTGATCACATCGCCCGGCTTGATGGACTTGTCCATCAGCAGCACGAAGCCGCTGACGAAATTCGCGGTGATGTCGCGGATACCAAAACCAAGGCCGAAGACGATCGCACCGGTCAGCACGGTCAGCGCGGTCAGATCGACGCCTGCGGCGTTGATACCGAGCAGGATGCCGATGCCGATGAGCAGGAAGTTGGTGAACTTCGCGATGCCAACCCGGGCCGATGGCGCCAAGGACTCGAGTCGCATCACGCGCCGCTCAATGGCCTTGGAGAGCAGCGTCATCATCAAAATGAAGGCGGTGATCACAACCAAGCTCTTCAGCAGCGTCCATAGGCTGAAGACCGACTTGCCGGGCAGCAGGTCGATGGTATCGAGTACCTGTTCGAGCCAGTCGAACCAGCCGAGCAACTCGAAGCCGAGCCCTAGCCACAGCAAGAATGTCAGTCCGCTTTCGGACTTGGCGACCCAACTGTCGCTTCCGACTAGCAGCCGCATGGCGTACACGCCAAGGCGTACGGCACCGAGCGCCACCACGAGTCGCAGGGCGAGTTCGAGCACGTTATCGCTCATACCGTAGCGACGCACGATGGCCAGCGCTATGGCGGTCGCACCCGCGGCCACAACGTAGGGTGCGGCGATCACCAAGGTTTCGATGAGACGCGCGGCAAGGCTCTCGGCCGGGTTCTGCATCCGCCGCTTGAAGGCGGCGCGCATGATCCGTCCGGCGACCACCGCCACCGCGATGGCAATGAGCACGGCGAGGACCTCGTTGAGACCGTCGCTGCTCAGCAATTCCGCGAGCAAATCGGTGGAGGCGAGGTTGCGTGGATCCATGCGCGATTCCTCAGGCGTTCAGATCGGGGATCAGCGAACTGCCGTAGCGCTCGATCTGGTCCTTGATCATCAGTTTGCGTTTTTTCAGGCGCTTGATCTGGATCTCGTCGACGTGGATGTCCATGGATAGACGGGTGATGATCTCGTCGAGATCGCGATGTTCGATGCGCAACTGTCGCAGCTTCTCGACATTGCGAAACAACTCGCGGTTCACCTTGTCGTCTTCGTCTCCGGTCATCGCAGTCGAGCCGCCACCGTCTCAAGATCGGCCGGTAGCTTAGCGAAGCGTCCGGGCGGATTCCACGGGACGGCCGGATCATGGAAATCCGAGCCCGTCGAGGCTGCAAGCCCGTAGCGGCGCGCGAGCGTGGCCAGCCGATCGAGATCGTTCGGGCTGATGCCTGCGACGCCGATCTCGAGTGCGCCACCACCCTGCGCCCCGAATTCCTCGAGTAGGCGGCGCAGCGCGCCCGAGGAGAGCCGGTAGCGATGCGGATGTGCCAGCACAACTTCCGCGCCCGCGCTGCGCAGCACGGTGAGCGTCGCCTCGAGCGTCGGCCAGTGCTCGGCGACGTGCCCCGGTTTACCGTGGCCCAGCCACTCGTCAAAGGCGGCGCCGACATCCGCGCTGAAGCCTGCGTCGATCAGCGCTCGCGCCAGATGCAGGCGGGTTGGCACAGGCGAAGCCGCACAGGCGATGGCGGCGAGTGTCCGGCCCGGCAGCGGTTTACGGGCACCTCGTGTGCGGTGCTCGAGACGCTCGCCAATATCGAGCAGTCGCTGGCGGCGCTGTTCACGGATCGCGGCCAAGTGCGTGTGCAAGGGGCCATGATCGAGCCTGGGTTGCAGGCCTATGACATGTACGGTCTGGCCGTTCCAACTCGCGGTGACTTCCACGCCGGCGGTGAACTGCAGGCCTGCCAAAATTGCCGCGGCAGCAGCCTCAGCACAACCCTCGAGCGTGTCGTGATCCGTGAGTGCCGCCCGCCCGACACCGCGCTGCGCCGCCAAGTGCATCAGGGCAGCCGGAGCGAGCACGCCGTCGGAGTGCAGGCTGTGCAAGTGCAGATCGGCAACCGGGGCGGGGCTCATCCCCGCTATCATAGACGCATGGATCTCCCTGCTGCGGCGCGTCCTGACTGGAGCGCCATCGATACCGTGCTGCTCGATCTCGACGGCACCCTGCTCGACCTCGCGTTCGACAACTTCATCTGGCTCGGCCGGGTGCCCGAGATCTTTGCCGAGCGCCATGGTCTGTCGCTCGCCGAGACGCATGCGCAGCTCGCGCCGCGGTTTCGCCGCGTCGCCGGGACGCTGGAGTGGTATTCGATCGACTACTGGAGTCGCGAACTCGGTATCGACATCGAGGCCGTGCACAACGAAGAAGCGGCCCGGGTCGCCTGGTTGCCCGGGGCGCGCAATTTTCTCGAGCGGGTACGCGAGTCCGGCAAAAAGTTGGTGCTGCTCACCAACTCCCATCCAGCGATCTTGCAGATCAAGCATCGGCAGACCGGTGTGTTGAACTTCCTCGATTCGGCTTACACGTCACACGGCTTCGGTGCACCCAAAGAGGACCCGCGGTTTTGGCAGACGGCGCAGGCTACGGTGGGTTTCGATCCGCAGCGCAGTTTGTTTGCCGATGACAGTGCCGCGGTGTTGCATGCGGCGATCCGCGCCGGAATTGGCTACGTGTACGGGGTTCGACGACCTGACTCGTCGCGCGATCCGCACGCTCACGAAGAGTTCGAGTCTATCGATGGGGTGAACGAGTTGCTCGCTGGCGACCCGGCCTAGTACCACTAGGCCCCGTCTTTGCTGATACCGCCGCGTCAGGCGAGCGGTTCAGCGCGCTCCGCCACCACCGCGACGGCTGCCGCCCGAGCGGGACCCTCCGCGCGGAGCACCGCCGCGACGATCGCCACTGCGTCCTCCGCCCGGGCCACCACCACCGCCGCCACCGCGTCGGCCACCGGCACCACCGCGTGCCTCGAACGGGCGGCGCGGCGGCCAGGTGAGCTCGGCCAGCATGTCGACAGCGATCGGCTCGTAGGGAATTTTGCGACCAATGAATTTTTCGATGTCGGGCAGGCCGACCGCGTATTCCTCGCAGGCGAAGCTGATGGCATCGCCCTCGGCCCCCGCGCGTGCCGTGCGACCAATGCGATGCACGTAGTCGGCGCAGTCTTGCGGCAGGTCGTAATTGAAGACGTGGCTCACTTCGGGGATATGCAAGCCGCGCGATGCCACGTCGGTGGCGATCAGTACGGCGAGTTTTCCTTCATGGAAATCCTGCAAAAATCGCAGGCGTTTCTTCTGTGGCACATCGCCGGAGAGCGCCTGCGCGTCGATGCCGTTGGCTCGCAACACATCCTCGAGTCGCTCGGCGACACGCTTGGTGTTGACGAACACCATGGTGCGATGCGGATCCATCTTGCGCAGCAGCCCGACTAGCAGCGGCATCTTTTCTTCCATCGCCGGGTAGTAGATCACCTGCCGCACGCGATCAGCGGTGATCTTTTCCGGTTCGATACGCACCAGCTCCGGGTTGTTCATATGCTCGTAGGCGAGCTCGAGCACGCGCTGCGAGAGCGTCGCCGAGAACAGCATCGACTGGCGCTGCTCGGGCGGTGGCAGCCGGCGCAGCATGTAGCGGATATCAGCGATGAAGCCGAGATCGAACATGCGGTCGGCCTCATCGAGAACCACCGCCTGTGCTTCGCGCAGTTCGAAGGCGTGCTGCTTGTAGTAATCGATGATGCGACCCGGAGTGCCGATCAGCACATCGACGCCGCCCTCGAGTTCGCGGCGCTGCTTGTCGTAGTCGACGCCGCCGAACACCACGGCGATGCGTAGACCCGTGTGCTGCCCGAGGATCACGGCGTCGTGGTGGATCTGCACCGCGAGTTCCCGCGTCGGCGCGATGACGAGTGCGCGGATGGCTGTTGCCGTACGCGTGGGCGGGGCCGGTTTGGCGAGCAGGTTCTGGAAGAGGGCGACCAAGAAGGCCGCGGTTTTGCCGGTGCCAGTTTGGGCTTGGCCGGCGATGTCTCGCCCGGCGAGCGCAAACGGCAAGGTTTGTGCTTGGATGGGTGTGCAGCGGGAGAATCCGGCTTCTTCGATGCCCTGCATCAGGGAGGGCGCGAGTTCGAGCGCGGAGAAGGTTAGATCGGAAAGGTGGTTGTCAGACATTGATATCCATCAAATTAAAAACAGGGGGATGCTTGCAAATGTCGAGGGAATTGGCTACAAAAGCGTCCCAGTAGGGCGTTCTGCCCGCATGGTTCGGCATCGCCCCCCCACAAAACCTTAAATCCCACGACGGTCTAGTGTAACCGTTTGACAGCCCCCTCGGACACCGGCGTTCAGCCTCGGGGCGCGCAAACCCCCACTCCCAACGATTTTTTTGTCATGTCCTGTACCACTCCAACCGGAGGTTTACCCGCGTGAGCAGCCCTCACATCATCAACAC
>VEQP01000046.1 GCA_018883185.1 Nevskiaceae bacterium
GACGAGCGGACGGGGCAGGGTGCTTCGCGAGTCGCCGCTTGGCCCGCGGTACGTGAGGCCCTGTTCGATCGGCAGCGACGATTTGCCGCCCCCCCGGGTTTGATCGCCGACGGGCGGGACATGGGTACGGTCGTTTTCACCGATGCACCCCTCAAGGTTTTCCTTACGGCGAGCGCCGAGGAAAGGGCTCTCAGGCGTTATAAGCAGTTGAAAGATAAGGATCCCGCTGTTAGTCTTGCCGCCCTTTCGCGGGAGATCGCCGAGCGCGACCTGCGGGATTCAACCCGCAGCGTGGCACCACTCAGGCCTGCGTCCGACGCGTTCGTCATCGATTCGACCGGTGTACCAGTCGACGCGGTGGTCGAACGGGTGATCGAACTCGGACGCGCGCGCGCCCTGTGGCGCTGAGCCCTTCGAAATCAGTCGATCCGCTTTGATAGGTGGCTGCGCAAGGATGCGTGGCTTTTTTGGCAACCCCGAGTATCCACGGAGCGTGGCGACTCGGATCTACGGCGCGGTGCCCGATGCATCGCATGAGTAACAACATGACTGAAAGTTTTGCGGAACTGTTCGAGCAGAGCCTGGCGAGCCAGCGAATTCGCCCTGGGCAAATTCTCTCGGGTCTCGTGGTGGATGTGGGCGATGACATGGTCATCGTCAATGTCGGCCTGAAGTCCGAAGCGGTCATCCCGGTCGAGCAGTTCAAGAACGAGCGCGGTGAAATCGAGGTCAAGGCCGGCGACATGGTCGAGGTGGCCCTCGACTCCGTCGAAGACGGCACGGGCGAAACCCGCCTCTCGCGCGAGAAGGCCAAGCGTGCCCGCACCTGGACCCGTCTCGAAGACGCTTTCTCTAAGGCTGAGATCGTCATCGGCATCATCACCGGTCGCGTTAAGGGTGGTTTCACCGTAGAGATCGAGCATGTCCGCGCGTTCCTGCCGGGTTCGCTCGTCGACGTTCGTCCGGTTCGCGATACCGCGTACCTCGAAAACAAGCCGTTAGAGTTCAAGGTCATCAAGCTCGACCAGAAGCGCAACAACGTGGTTGTGTCGCGTCGTGCCGTCGTGGAGCAGGAGTTCTCTGCCGAGCGCACTGCGCTGATGGACAACCTGCAGGAAGGCGCCGTGGTGCGCGGCTCGGTCAAGAACCTCACCGATTACGGCGCGTTCGTCGACCTCGGCGGTATCGACGGCCTACTGCATATCACCGACACGGCGTGGAAGCGCGTCAAGCACCCCTCGGAAGTCGTCAAAGTGGGCGATGAAGTCGAGGTGCGCATCCTCAAGTTCGATCGCGAGCGTTCGCGGGTCAGCCTCGGTCTCAAGCAGCTGGGCGCCGATCCGTGGGAGAACATTTCGCGGCGTTATCCGCCCAACACACGCGTGTTCGGCAAGGTCACCAACATCGCCGATTACGGTGCGTTCGTGGAGATCGAGGACGGCGTCGAGGGTCTCGTGCACGTCTCCGAAATGGACTGGACCAACAAGAACGTCAATCCGGCCAAGGTCGTGCAGACGGGTCAGGAAGTCGAAGTCATGGTTCTCGACTGCGACGAAGAGCGTCGCCGCATCAGCCTCGGTCTCAAGCAGTGTGCCGCCAACCCCTGGCGCGAGTTCTCCGAGAACTACAACCGTGGCGACAAGGTGTCGGGTCAGATCAAGTCGATCACCGACTTCGGCATCTTCATCGGCCTCTCGGGCAACATCGACGGCTTGGTGCACCTGTCTGACATCTCCTGGGACGTTCCCGGCGAAGAAGCCGTGCGCAATTTCCAGAAGGGTCAGACCATCGAAGCGATGGTGCTGGCCATCGATCCGGAGCGTGAGCGCATCAGCCTCGGTATCAAGCAGTTGGCGAAGGATCCGTTCGCGGGCTACATCGCCGACAACCCGAAGGGCAGCATCGTGCGCGGTGTCGTCAAGGAAGTTGACGCGCGTGGGGCGATCATCGATCTCGGCAACGGCATCGAGGGTCAGCTGCGTGCATCGGAGCTCGGTCGGGACCGTGTCGAGGACGCTCGCCAGTTCCTGAAAGTTGGGGACGAGATCGACGCCAAGTTCATGGGCGTTGATCGCAAGACCCGCTCGATCTCGCTGTCGATCAAGGCCAAGGAAGCCCACGAGGAAGCCGAGGCCGTGCAGAGCTATCGTTCCGAGCAGACGGGCCCGACCGCGGGCACGAGTCTCGGCGAGCTGCTCAAGGCGCAGATCAACTCGGATCGCGATCGCGGCTAAAGGCTAAGGGAATCTGGGCGAGGATGCGGGAGTCGTTCCCGCATCCTCGTCCGACGACGTCACGGGGCTGTCATGACGAAGTCGGAACTCATCGAACTGATCACCGCCAAGCAGAAGCATCTGCCGGCCAAGGATGTCGAGCTTGCCTTGAAGCAAATGCTCGAGATCATGAGCGACGCATTGGCGGCGGGTGAGCGTATCGAGATTCGCGGATTCGGCAGTTTCTCGTTGCACTTTCGCCCGCCGCGCCAGGGGCGCAACCCGAAGACCGGCGAAGCAGTGGCCCTCTCGGGCAAGTACGTGCCGCACTTTAAGCCCGGTAAGGACTTACGCGAGCGTGTCAACGACAGCATCGTCCACCCCATTCGCGATTAGCTACTTCTGAGCTGCCTCATGTCCGCATGTTTGCGGGCTTTTTCACTGCTTTGAGTGCTCGCCCGCACCTCATGCGCGGCTCTAGCCTGCCTTGTTCCCATTCAAGGAGGCTTCCATGACCATCAAACATTTGTTGTTGTTGCTGCTCACCCTGTTGCCGCTCACCAGCGCTGCGCAAACCCTCGTCAATCTCAACACGGCCGATGCTGCGACGCTCGCTCGCGATCTTGAGGGTATCGGCGAGTCGAAGGCGCGGGCCATCGTCGAGCATCGCACGCGCAACGGCGCCTTCCGCTCGGTGGACGAGTTCGCGCTCGTCAAGGGCATCGGCCCGAAGACGCTGGAACTGAACCGGTCTCGTCTGCGGGTGGGTCCTGCCACTTCACAGGCTGCCGCTGGGAGCGCTGCCAAGGTTCCCGTCCGCGCCGCAGTGAAACCCGGAACGCCTACGCCTGCTGGCGGCGGTCGAGCACGATGAGTTCGGGGGCGTTTGGTTTATCATCCAAAAATGACCAAACGCCCTCTTATCGAAACGGCCGTCTTTCCGGTGGCCGGCCGCGGCACGCGGTTTTTACCCGCCACCAAGGCGAGTCCCAAGGAAATGCTGCCGGTGGTCGACAAGCCACTGATCCAGTACGCCGTCGAGGAGGCGCTTGCGGCAGGCGCGCGGCGGTTGGTGTTCATCACGGGCGCCTCGAAACGCGCCATCGAGGATCACTTCGACTCCGATCAGGAGCTCGAGAACCTGCTCAAGTCGCAGGGTAAATCCGAACTCGTCAAACAATTGCACAGTGTCCTGCCCAGCTACGCCACCTGCATCTACATTCGTCAGCCAGCGCCCCTCGGCCTCGGTCATGCGGTGCTGTGTGCGCGCCCGGCGGTGGGCAACGAACCGTTCTTCGTGCATCTGGCCGACGATCTGATCACGGCGGATCCCGGCTGTCTCAGTCAGATGGCGGAGGTGTATTCCGCCAAGCGGGCCAGTGTCATCGGCTGCGAGGTGGTGCCTCGAAGCGAGACCGACAAGTACGGCATCGTCGAGGTTGAGGCGCGGGGTACGACTGCGCGCATTCGCAGCATCGTCGAGAAGCCGAAACCCGCGCAGGCGCCCTCCAATCTCGCCGTCGTCGGGCGTTACCTGCTGTCGCCCGCGATCTTTGATCACCTTGAGCGCATCGGCAAAGGGGCGGGCGGCGAGATTCAGCTCACCGATGGCATTGCCCGTTTGTTGCAGGAGGAGGCGGTGTACGCGCACCGCTTCAGCGGTCAGCGCTTTGATTGCGGCAGCAAGCTCGGCTATCTGCAAGCTACTGTGGCCTATGCTCTGGCGCATCCCCAACTCGGGCCGGAGTTTCGCGCCCATCTGCGCCGCGTCGTGTCGGCCGGAGGCGGGGTCTCATCGGCTGCAGGGCGCCGCAAATCGTTAGGGCCGACCCAAAAATAGGTACGCAGCTCGCTCGCCGCCTTCGCCGAAGCCTACGGCAAGATACAGCGGCCCTAGAGCCGTGTCGGCGGCGAAGAACAGTGACGAAGCCAGCAACACATCATTGAACCGGCTGCCGAGTCGCTGGTTTGCCGGCGCACTCACCGAGTTGATGCGACCGCGGATTTCGCCAACCTCGAACGAGCCGCCAACATAGAAGCTGCTCGCGACGGGGCCTGCCCCGCCGAGTCGCCAGGCGTACACGGCGCGCGCGAAGCCCACGCGGTTGGCGATGATCTGCCGGTCGGCGTATCCCGAGAGATTCTGGAAGCCGCCGAGCGAGAATCCCTCGACGAGGGGCAGCTCGGTGCCGAGTGAACTGCCATATCGGCCAAGCACCGAGAGGCTGTGTCTGTCGCTGCCGAACGCACGCTGCAATTCCCACTCGGCCTTGCGGTAAATCGTTTCACCACCGAGCGCATCAAAAGATTGCTCGTAACTCAGCAGCGAGTAGAGGCCAGAGCGCGGAAAATCCCAATCGTCCAGTCGATCGTAGGCGTAACGAAAGAACGCGCTGCTCGCGTCCTGTTTCACGGTGGGGAAGGGCACTCCGCTTTCGCGGCGAACACGATACCAGCTGCGCTGCAGGCCCAGGCGCAATTCCTGATCTGTGGCATGGCGGCTGCGCAGTTCCACGCCGGCGCGAAACAGACCGTTGTCGTACTCGGCGTAGGGCTGCTCGTTGATGAACAGCGTGTCGATGCGATCTTTCGAATCAATGAACACCCCCGCGAGCCAGCGCTGACGTTGTTCTAGGGGTTGGAAGAGCTCAGAACGCAAGCGCATGGTGTCGCCGAGCGCGAAGCTCGTCTGCCATTCGAGGCCACGCGCGTTGAGCCAGGTGGAACGCAACCCGCCGAAAATCGAAAACCCGCTTTGGCCCTCGAGATTGGTGCTGAGGGTCGTACCGAAGCGCAGGTAGTTCGGTCCCCAGGACTTTTCCTTCGGTTCGATCACGATGGCATCGCCCTGCGGCAGGCTTTCGGCTCGCAGTGTGACCTGCTGGAAGTCGTCGGTGGCAAATAAGGCTTCCACTGCGGCGTCGACCAACTGCTCCGGCGGCACGCTCCGTCGTACGTCCTCGACTACGGTGGTGACGAACGCGGGTGCGACGGTGCGCAAGTCATCGGTGTTGACGCTCACGCTGACGATGGAGCGTACAGCGTTCCCGCTTTGACGGCGGGCCGCCTGCCAAGCCGCCCAGCGCTCCGCCGACACGCGCAGTGGCTCAAGTTGTCCAATCGCCTCACGCGCCGCGCGTTCGCCGAGTTCGATGGTGGTCCATGACTCGGCGAAGTTGGCTGCGCTGAAGGTACCGAGCGCAGGCTGGATGAGCACATCACCCGGGCGCAGCTGACCGAGCGACACGTTAACGTTTTGGTCGGTCAAGATGTTGATCATCTGGCCGGCGACGCCAAAGAGCGAGTTGACCTCATCGCGCGAGGCGAGGCTCGTGCCGAGGTTGACCGCAATGATGCGTGTGGCGCCCATGTCCCGCGCGACGTCGATACCGAGATTGCGCACGAGCCCGCCATCCACATAAAGCCGCCCATCAATCTCCTGTGGAGCGAACACGCCGGGTACGGACATGCTGGCGCGGACTGCGGCGTTGAGGATGCCTTCATCGAGCACTTTCATGCGCCCGGACTCGATGTCGGTCGCGATGGCGCGAAACGGGATGGCGAACTCATCGAAGGATTCGCGCGTGACGGGCGGTCCCAACAAGGACTGCAGGAAGCCTTCGAGTTGCTGGCCGATGACGGCGCCCCCGGGCAGCAGGGCTCCGCGCCGACCAATGCCGATCTCGGCACCGACCACGCGATCGCGCTCCCGATCCTTGCTGCGCCAGGAGCGCCGAGGGCGCTCGGGCTCATCGCCGAGTACAACCTCCCAGCGTGCATTGCGCACCACGGATTCCATTTCCTCTGGGCTGCGACCGGAGACCCACGCGGCGCCAACGATCGAACCCATGCTGGTGCCAATAACGCAATCCACCGGCACCCGTAGTTCCTCGAGGACGCGCAGTACCCCGATATGCGCGACACCTCGGGCGCCACCGCCGCTGAGCACGAGACAGGTTTTGCCGCCGGTTGCGGCGGGTGCGGCGGTTGCGGCGGGTGGCTGCGGCGAGGCTGCCTGTTGCGGCGAGGCCTGCCCCGCGGAGGCCGCCGGTTGCGGCGCGGGCGCATTCGCCGCCTGTGTTGCCACCGACACGAGGCAACTGGCGCTGAGCAAGACAAGGGCGGCGAGCTGACGAATCATGCGGGGCGAATTGTGACCTTATCGATGGGAAGAAGGCGAGCCAAATGCTATCGTTTTATCCTTGGCCGAAACGCCCCGATTGCCGGAGTTCCTTGCGAATGTTGCCCTATGAATCGCCTTGGATGGATGACGATCTGCGCACCTTTCGCGAGACGGTAGCGCGATTCCTCGAAGCTGAAATGGTGCCGAACGATGCGCGCTGGCGGGCTCAACACAGCGTCGGCAAGGAGATCTGGCGCAAGGCGGGCCAGATGGGGTTGCTGTGCCTCGACCTGCCCGCTGAGTACGGCTGCGGTGGCGGTGATTTCCGCCATGAGGCCGTGCTCTACGAGGAGCTCGCACGCCGCGGCTTATCGGGCTTTGGGCAGGGCGTGCACAGCATGTGCGCTCACTATGTGTACAACTACGGCACTGAGGCACAAAAGCAGCGCTGGCTGCCGCGCATGGCCCGGGGCGAGTTGATTGGTGCGATCGCGATGACGGAGCCGGGGGCAGGGTCGGACCTGCAGGGCGTACGGACGCGCGCGGTGCTCGAGGGTGATCAGTACCGCATCAACGGCTCGAAGATCTTCATCACCAACGGCGGGCAAGCCTCGCTGCTGATGCTGGTGACCCGCACCAACCCCGATGATCGCAAGCGCGGTCTGTCGCTGATCATGGTCGAGACGGAAAACCTGCCGGGTTATCGCGTCGGTCGAGTGCTCGACAAGATGGGCATGCCGGCGCAGGACACGGCCGAGCTCTTTTTCGAGGACGTGCGGGTGCCGGCGGACTGCCGGCTCGGCGCCGAAGAAGGTCTCGGCATGTACCAGTTGATGGGCGATTTGCCCTACGAGCGGTTGGTCATCGCGCTATGCGGTGTCGGCGCCATGGAAGGTGCGATCGCCGAGACCTCGAAGTACGTCAAAGAGCGCAAAGCCTTCGGTCAAGTCATTGGGCAAATGCAGCACATCCGCTTCAAGTTGGCCGAGTGCGCGACCGTCACCCGCGTGGCGCGGGTGTTCGTCGACGACTGCATTCAGCGCCTGCTGCAGGGCAAGCTCGACACCGAAACAGCCTCGATGGCCAAATATTGGGTGACCGACATGCAGCAGCAAGTGATCGACGAATGCGTGCAGCTGCACGGCGGCTATGGCTATATGAACGAATATCTCGTCTGTCGCATGTACACCGACTCGCGCGTGCAGCGCATCTACGGCGGCACCAATGAAATCATGAAGGAACTGATCTCGCGCTCGGTGTGAGCGCGGGAGTGCAAAGGAGGCACGCAGCATGGCGCTTGATCTCGTACCCACCGGCAAGGACGTGCCGAACGACGTCAACGTGATCGTCGAAATTCCGAAGGATGCCGACCCCGTGAAGTATGAGGTCGACAAGGCTACGGGGGCGATCTTCGTCGATCGCATTCTCTCGACGCCGATGCGCTATCCCTGCAACTACGGTTACATCCCGCACACGCTCTGTGGCGATGGAGACCCGGCGGACGTGCTAGTCATCCTGCCGTTGCCGCTCGTGCCGGGTTCGGTGATTCGCTGCCGACCGGTCGGGGTGATGATGATGCAGGACGAGGCCGGGTCCGACGAAAAGTTGCTGGCGGTACCCATCGACAAGGTGTTCTCGGGTTACACCCATGTGCACGACGTGGGGCAGGTGTCCAAGCACTGGCTAGAGCGGATTGGTCACTTTTTCCAGCATTACAAGGATCTCGAGCCCGGCAAATGGGTGAAGATCAGCGGCTGGGGTGACGCCGAGCAAGCACGGCGGATCATCAACGAAGCCGTCGAGCGCTTCAACGCATCGACGGACAAACCGCACTTCTGAAGTGGCTCCCCGGGTTGGACTCGAACCAACGACCTGCGGATTAACAGTCCGACGCTCTACCGACTGAGCTACCGGGGAACGGGCGGTAGAAAGAAGGCGCGCATTCTCAAGAAAGCGCCGGGTGCCGTCAAGCGGAGCGCAAAAACCGTCCGAGCCGCTCGAGGGCTGCCTCCAGCTGCGCACGACTCGTGGCGAACGACAAACGAACGTGCCCGGGTGCTCCAAAGCCGCTGCCCGGCACGATCGCGAGCCCCTCGGCCTCAAGCAACCGGTCGCAGAAGGTTTGATCGTCGGGTAACCCGAGCTGTTGCAGCGCGTCGGTGATGCGTACGAAGGCATAGAAACTGCCCTCGGCCCGCCGACATTCGAAGCCGGGCAGGGCGGCCAGTGCGGGGATGAAGAAATCGTGGCGGTGTTGGTACTCCGCGTTCATCGTCGCCACGCAGCCTTGATCGCCGCGCAGCGCGGCCAAAGCGGCGCGCTGGGACACGCTCGAGGGATTCGAGGTGCTCTGCCCCTGAATCGTGGCCATCGCCGTGATGACCTCTGCGGGGCCCCCACAGTAGCCGATGCGCCAGCCGGTCATCGCGTGGCTCTTGGAGACCCCGTTGATGGTGATGGTCCGCCCGTAGAGCGCGGGGCAGGCCTCCGCCAGCGTGCTGAAGGGCTCATCAGCCCACCAGATCTTCTCGTAGATGTCGTCGGTGCCAATGAGCACGCGCGGGTGAGCCTCGAGAACTGCGCCGAGCTGCTGCCACTCTGCGCGCGAGTACGCGGCGCCGGTGGGGTTGCAAGGGGAATTGATAAGCAACAGCCGCGTCGCCGGCGTGATGGCTGCAGACAGTTGCTGAGGCGTGATCTTGTAGCCCGACTCGATCGAGGTGTCGACGATGACGGGTGTCGCATCAGCGAGTCGCACCATGTCGGGGTAGGACACCCAGTAAGGCGCCGGGATGATCGCCTCGTCGCCCGGATCGAGCACTGCCATGCAGAGGTTGAACAAGGTTTGCTTGGCGCCGCAGGAGACCAGAATCTGTCCACGGTTGTAGTGCAGATGGTTGTCGGCGGCGAACTTGTCGCAGATCGCCTGTTTGAGTTCCGCGGTACCACCGACGTCGGTGTATCGCGTGGCCCCCTCGCGGATGGCTGCAATGCCGGCTTCGGCCGCGACCTCGGGTGTTGCGAAATCCGGCTCACCCGCAGTCAGGCTGATGATGTCGCGCCCCTCTGCCTTGAGCTTGGCTGCGCGCGCGGTAGCCGCCATGGTGGCCGAGGGTTTGACGCGTTGCACACGACGGGAGAGTGGAATCGACACCGCGGGGTACTCCGCTCACTTCGGGGCTGGGGGGAATGAGGCTCGGGGTTTATAGTAGCTGAAGCCATGAGCCTCTTCCGTCTGCAGTCCGAATACACAGCCGCGGGCGATCAACCCGCGGCTATCGCCTCGCTCGTGGATGGGCTGCAGACGGGTCTCGCGCATCAGACGCTGCTCGGCGTCACGGGCAGTGGCAAGACCTTCACGATTGCCAACGTCATCCAAGCGGTGCAGCGCCCGACGCTGGTTCTGGCCCACAACAAGACGCTTGCGGCGCAGCTGTACGGCGAGTTCCGCGAGTTCTTTCCGGACAACGCGGTCGAGTACTTCGTCTCGTATTACGACTACTACCAGCCCGAAGCCTACGTGCCCTCGAGCGATACCTACATCGAGAAGGACGCGTCGATCAACGAGCACATCGAGCAGATGCGCTTGTCTGCCACGAAGGCCTTGCTCGAGCGACCGGATGCCATCATCGTGGCCACAGTCTCTTCGATCTACGGCCTTGGCGATCCGCAGGCCTACCTCGCTATGGTCCTGCACCTCGTGCGCGGCGAGATCCTCGATCAGCGCAAACTGCTGCGGCGCTTGGCGGATATGCAATACACGCGGAATGAAATCGACTTTAGCCAGGGCACATTTCGGGTGCGCGGCGACATCGTCGATATATTCCCCGCCGAGTCCGAGCGCGAAGCGATTCGCGTTGAGTTGTTTGATGAGACCATCGAATCGCTGGCGGTGTTCGACCCACTCACCGGCAACGTGCTGCGCAAAGTACCACGGTACACGGTTTACCCCGGCACCCACTTCGTCACGCCGAAGGATCGGTTGATCGGCGCCATCGATCTGATTCGTGACGAGCTGCGCGAACGGCTCGCCGAATTGCGCACTGCCGACAAGCTCGTCGAGGCGCAGCGCCTCGAGCAGCGGACGATGTTCGACATGGAAATGATGAAAGAGGTCGGCTATTGCGCCGGCATCGAGAACTACTCGCGTTATCTCTCGGGGCGTGAGCCGGGAGAGCCGCCACCCTGCCTGTACGACTATCTGCCGCCGAATGCACTGCTGGTCGTGGACGAGAGTCACCAGACGCTGCCGCAGCTTGGCGCCATGTACAAGGGCGATCGTTCGCGCAAGGAAACACTCGTCGAATACGGCTTTCGACTGCCTTCCGCACTCGACAACCGCCCGCTCAAGTTCGAGGAATGGGAGCGCCTCGCGCCGCAGATGATTTTCGTTTCGGCGACACCTGGCCAGTACGAGTCGAGGCATGCCTCGCAGGTCGTCGAGCAGGTGGTTCGGCCCACGGGTCTTGTCGACCCACAGGTGGAGGTCCGTCCTGTGCGCACGCAGGTGGACGATGTGCTCTCCGAGATCCGTCAGTGCGTTGAACGTGGCGAGCGGGTGCTCATTACCACCCTCACCAAGCGCATGTCGGAGGATCTCAGCGAGTACCTCGATGAGCACGGCATCAAGGTTCGCTACCTGCACTCGGACATCGAGACGGTCGAGCGCAGCGAGATTATTCGTGATCTACGGCTCGGTGTATTCGACGTGCTGATCGGCATCAATTTGCTGCGCGAGGGTCTCGATATGCCCGAAGTCGCGCTCGTGGCGATCCTCGATGCCGACAAGGAGGGCTTCCTGCGCTCGGAGAATTCGTTGATTCAGACGATCGGGCGCGCGGCGCGCAACCTCAACGGGCGAGCCATCCTGTACGCCGATCGCGTGACGGGCTCGATGCAGCGAGCGATGGAAGAAACCGCGCGTCGACGACGCAAACAGCTCGAGTTCAACGAGCGCCACGGAATCGTGCCGCGTGGCATCGTCAAGCAGGTGGTGGACGTCATGGAGGGTGCGCGCGCCGAGGGTTTTGCCGCCGCACTGTCCGGGCGTGGCACGGGCCAGGGCGGAAAATCCGCAGGTCGCTCGGCGGCCGGTGGGCGTACGGCGGGTCGCGCCGGGGCCGCTGCGGCGAATGCGCCGGTCGCGCTCGCGCCCGAGCAGGCGATGCGCCGCATGAAGCAACTCGAAGCGGAGATGTTCAAGCGTGCGCGAAATCTCGAGTTCGAGGAGGCAGCGCGACTGCGCGATGAGATCGAGCAGCTCAAGCGTTCGGCATTCGGCCTGCCCGGAGCACGTGCAGTATGAAACGTCGGACTTTTCTTTGGGCAAGCGTAGGCACGGTCGGCGCACTCGCCGGACTCGCGGTTGGGTGGGCGGCATGGCCCGTGCGCTCGCGCCTGCATCGCAGCGGGGGCGAGAGTTCCACGGCGCAGTTGTTCGAGCCCAACGCTTGGGTGCGTATCGGCGCCGACGACAGCATCACACTGTATATGCCGCGGGCGGAGATGGGGCAGGGCACGCATACCGGCCTGCTGATGCTGCTGGCCGAGGAACTCGACTGCGATCCCGCCGCGGTGCGCCTCGCTCCAGCGCCCATCGACAGCGTCTACAACAATCTCGCCGCAGTGGTTGATGGATTGCCCTTCCATCCGGGGCAGCAGGGCACGTTGCGCGATGCGACCGAGCACGTGGTGGCGCGCGTGGTGCGCGAAATCGGCGTGATGATGACGGGCGGTTCAAGCAGCATTCGCGATTTGTGGCAGCCGTTGCGCGAGGCCGGAGCTATGGCGCGCGCCTCGTTGCTGCAGGCCGCGGCGAAGCAATGGGCAGTGCCTCCTGGCGAGTGCAGCGTCACGCGCGGCGTCATCACGCATGCACGCGGTCGGCAGTTGCGCTTCGGTGAGATCGTCGCCGCCGCCGGGGCCGAGTTGCCGATCGTCGATGAGTATGTGCTGAAGAAGCGTGAGCAGTTCACGCTGATCGGCCAGCCGCTGCGGCGTATCGACTCGCGCGAAAAAGTGTCGGGGAAGGCGCTCTTTGCGGCTGACGTGCATGAGCCCGGCATGCTTTACGCCGAAATTCAGTTCGCACCGCAGCGCGACGGTGAATTGCAGAGTTGGGACGATTCGACCGTGCGCACCATGCCGGGCGTGGTAGAGGTGGCGCAGTTGCCGCCGCCCGCCGGCGCCGCGGCCTGCGTCGCAGTGATTGCCGATCAGCGCTGGCGAGCGCGTCGTGCGCTCGATGCGCAGTTTCCGCAGTGGGTTGCCGGTCCCGCTGGGTTGTTCGATCAAAAATTGATCCAATCGACGCTGACAGCAGCGCTCGAGACGGCCGCAGACGCCAGTGTCTACCGCGACACCGGCAACGCAGAGTCGACACTGCGTCGCGCGGCAGCCGTGGTGCGCGCCGATTACGAGGTGCCGTATCTCGCGCATGCAGCGATGGAGCCGCTGTGCTGCGCCGTTAAATTCACAGGCACGGCGGCCACCGTCTGGGCGGGCGTCCAGGTCAACGATCAGGCGCGCAAGGTCGCAGCGCAGGCACTCGGACTCACGGCGGAGCAGGTGACGCTGGTGCCGACCTACCTCGGCGGAGCGTTCGGCCGACGACTCGACAACGATTTCGTCGCTATCGCCGCGGCGCTCGCCGCCAAGGTGCCCGGCCGCTTGTTGCAAGTGCAATGGCGCCGTGAGGATGACATGCGACAGGACTTCTACCGTCCGGCGGCTGTGGCGCGACTGCGAGCCTGCCTCGACGCGCGAGGGCGCATCGAAGCCTGGCAGCAGGCCTCGGCCGGCCAGTCGATCGTCGCGCAGGTGATGCCGCGCGTGTTCGGCTTGACTGCGGTAGGACCGGATAAGACAACGGTCGAGGGTGCCTTCGACCAACCCTATGACATCCCGAACCTGCAGGTAGCGCATCAGGCCGTGGAGTTGCCCGTGCCGGTGGGTTTCTGGCGCTCAGTGGGTCATTCGTACACGGCGTTTTTCAACGAATGCTTCATCGATGAACTCGCGACCGTGGCGCAGGCCGACCCGCTGGCTTTTCGCGTCGCGCATCTTCAGCAGCAACCGCGCCACCTCAAAGTGCTGCAGTTTGCGGCCGAGAAGGCGGATTGGGGTGGGCGGGCCACCGAGGCGCCCGACGGCGCGCGTATTGCCCGCGGACTCGCCCTGCATTCCTCTTTTGGCAGCATCGTGGCGCTGGTTGCTGAGGTGTCCCTGAGTCCCGAGGGGCAACCGAGGGTGCACCGGATCGTCAACGCGATCGATTGCGGGCAGGTCGTCAATCCGGCCCTCGTGACCCAGCAGATGGAAAGTTCCGTCATATACGGCCTGTCGGCCGCCCTGCATGGTCAGGTCACGTTTAAGGACGGCGCGGTGGAGCAGGGCAATTTCGATAACTACCCCGTGCTGCGCCTCGCCGATACCCCCAGTATCGAGACGTGGATCATGCCGAATGGCGAACCGCCTGGGGGCGTCGGGGAGCCCGGGGTGCCTCCGGTGGCCCCGGCCATCGCCAATGCCTTGGCCGTGCTAACGGGTCGGCGGAATCGCAGGTTGCCGCTGATCGGTGCCTAGGGTATCTTTCGCGGCCTTTGTGCAGGCGCGTAGCTCAGTGGTAGAGCACCACCTTGACATGGTGGTGGTCGGTGGTTCGATCCCACTCGCGCCTACCAATTCGACGAGGGGCGTTTTCGCGTCGCGGAAGCGCCCCTTTTGCGATGCGGGAAGCCCGTCGGGAGCGCTGCGACCATGCCTGTGATTACGCTGCCGGATGGCAGCCAACGAACCTTTGATCGGACCGTGACCGTGGCCGAGGTGGCCGCGAGCATCGGCGCAGGCCTCGCGCGAGCAGCCATTGCGGGAAAAGTCGCCGGCAAGTTGGTCGATACCTCCTTTCCCATCGTTGCTGATGCGCCGCTTGAGATTGTCACTGACAAGCACCCCGATGCGCTTGAGGTTATCCGCCACTCGACGGCGCATCTGTTGGCGCAGGCTGTGCAAGCGCTGTTCCCCGAAGCGCAGGTCACCATCGGTCCGGTGATCGAAGACGGCTTCTATTACGACTTCGCTTACAAGCGCCCCTTTACGCCTGAGGATCTCGCCGCCATCGAGGCGAAGATGCAGGAACTTTCGGCAGCGGATCTGGGTGTCACGCGCCGCGAGATGCCGCGCGATGAGGCAGTGGATTTTTTCAAGGGTCTAGGCGAGCACTACAAAGCCGAGATCATCGCCAGCATCCCATCGAACGAGCCGATCAGTCTGTACGGGCAGGGCGGCTGGGTTGATTTGTGTCGCGGTCCGCACGTACCCAGCACCGGCAAGCTCAAGGTCTTCAAGTTGATGAAAGTGGCCGGTGCCTATTGGCGCGGCGATTCGCGCAACGAGATGCTGCAGCGCATCTACGGCACGGCGTGGACGAACGACAAAGACCTGAAGGACTACCTGCATCGGCTCGAGGAGGCCGAGAAACGCGACCATCGTCGGATTGGTCGGGAGCTCGACCTGTTCCATATGCAGGAGGAGGCTCCGGGCGCCGTATTCTGGCATCCAAAAGGCTGGAGCGTGTTTCAGTCGCTTATCGGCTACATGCGCGATAAGCAGCGCGCCGCAGGCTTCCAGGAGGTCAACGGACCTGAACTCATGGATCGCAGCCTCTGGGAGGCTTCGGGCCATTGGGAGAAGTTTGGCGAGAACATGTTCACGACGCAGACGCCCGATGAGCGGGTCTATGCGATCAAGCCCATGAACTGCCCGGGCCACGTGCAGATCTTCCGGCAGGGGCTGCGTAGCTACCGTGATTTGCCGATCCGCTACGCCGAGTTCGGCAAAGTGCACCGCTATGAGCCCTCCGGAGCCTTGCACGGTCTGATGCGGGTGCGGGCCTTCACACAGGACGATGCGCATATTTTTGTCAGTCCCGAGCAGATCACGGCCGAGTCGGTGGCTGTCACCCGGCTGATCCTCGACATTTATCGGGACTTCGGTTTCGACGACGTGCGTATCAAGTTCTCCGACCGTCCCGCCAAGCGGGTGGGGTCAGACGAGATCTGGGACAAGGCCGAGGCGGCGCTCAAGGAAGCCGCTCGGGTCGCAGGTATCGACTACACGCTGAACCCGGGCGAGGGTGCCTTCTACGGGCCTAAGCTCGAATTCGTTCTTCGCGATGCCATCGGTCGCGATTGGCAGTGCGGTACCCTGCAGGTCGATCTGAACCTGCCGGGTCGGCTGGGAGCCCACTACATCGACGAGCACAGCCAGCGCCAGACGCCAGTCATGTTGCACCGGGCGATCTTCGGCAGTCTCGAGCGGTTCTTTGGCATTTTGCTCGAACATCACGCTGGCAAGCTGCCCACTTGGCTGGCTCCCACTCAGGCGGTGCTGCTCGGGATCACCGAGCGGCAGGACGCCTATCTCAAGGAAGTTACCGAAGTCCTTAAAAATCAGGGGCTTCGGGTTGAAACTGACTTGCGTAACGAAAAAATCGGCTTTAAGATTCGCGAACACACGCTGCAACGCGTGCCATACCTATTGGTGGCAGGCGACAAGGAAGTGGCAGCGCAGCAAGTGTCCGTGCGTACCCGCAGCGGCAAGGATTTGGGTCAGATGTCCCCGCAAGCCTTCATTGAGCGGCTGGGTGTCGAGCTCGAGAGCCGCGGGCGCCGAATTTTGGAGGATTGACGTATCTCGACTGCAACAAAGCGCATCCGGCGCAATGAGGACATCACGGCGCCGCAGGTGCGTGTGATCGCGGCAGATGGATCCCAGGCGGGGATCATGACGCGGTTCGAGGCTCTGCAACTCGCCCTATCCAGCGAACTGGATTTGGTCGAGGTCTCACCGATGGCCGAGCCACCGGTGGTGCGCATCATGGACTTCGGGAAGTTCCTCTTCGAACAGAAGAAGAAAACCCACTCCGCGCAGAAGAAGCAGAAGCAGCAGCAGATCAAGGAAGTGAAGTTTCGTCCCGGTACGGAAGAGGCGGATTACCAGGTCAAACTGCGTAATCTCACCCGCTTCCTGGCTGAGGGTGACAAGGCCAAGGTAACCCTGAGGTTCCGCGGCCGAGAAATGGCGCACCAAGAGATCGGGCGTCGTCTTCTCGATCGGTTGGTTCAAGACCTCGCCACACAGGCGATGGTCGAACAGAACCCGCTGATGGAAGGTCGGCAGATGGTCATGGTGTTTGCGCCTAAGAAGAAGTGAGGCCTCGAGCCGAGTAGCCAACCCATGGTGGGTTGGCGCAAAGCCGGAGCCTCCGCCCGTAGCGGGTTCGCAAGAACCTTGTGAACGGGGCCACAAAAGGAGATGAGTAATGCCCAAGCTGAAAAGCAACCGGGCGGCAGCGAAGCGTTTTCGCAAAACGGCCAAGGGCTTCAAGTCCTACTCGGCCGGCCGCCGCCACAACCTCGGTCACAAGCCCCGCAAGACGAAGCGCCAG
>VEQP01000018.1 GCA_018883185.1 Nevskiaceae bacterium
GCTGTGGGGTCACTACACTATCGACTCATTTCGCTGCACACGCGTCGTTCTCAAAGAAATCACGAATCAGCAATAAGCGCGTTGACTTTCATTCTCCACTGCTGCGGTTTACAGTCAATAAAATGATTTCTGTGAGAGTTCACTGAAATCTGCTCGCGTGAATATTGCGTTATTTCGCTGGGCACGTTCCATGCAGCGCTGAGTGTGATATTTCGGTACTGGAACTGTCTTCGTTCATCCATAAGAAATAATTTTTAGCGTTTCGCGTCTATTGTGTGTTCAAACTTTATATTGCCTAAGCTGAACAAATCACCCTCTGAGCCATGACGAACGGTCTATATAGTAGTAAGCGGTTGCCCATCCGCTGAATGAGGGGTCGCTCTGTACTTCGTGACTTAATTTCCCACCGACCGTGGTAATAGCACGCCGAGAGCGTTGATTCTTCACCTCAATATGAAACCAGACCCGATCAACGAACCCGAAGGCATGCTGAAGCATCAACCGCTTCAACTCGTGATTGTAGGTACCACCCCAACAGCGACGCGCCAGATAGGTGCATCCGATCGATATATGACGCTGTGTCGGCGTCCACGCGTAGTAGCGTGACGACCCAATCACCTCGTCCGTTGAAGCGTCGCGGATGGTTAGAGCGCCGCCGGATGCCATCCCTGCATCGAAGAGCGCGTCGAATACGGGTCGCTGCCAACGGCCATGCGCAGGATGCTGTTCCCAGATCAGCCGGTCACTCGCAACGGCGAACAGAGCCTCGCGGTCTTCCTCGCTTGATGGCGCAATTCGAATGCGCTCCCCATTTATCGTCGGCTGTAGATTCATAGCTTCAGTTGAAAAAACAAAGTGTCTCTTTCGGGAAAGTCGTACGACATCGGCAATTCAGATCGTTCGATTTGTATGAAGCCGGCAGTTCGATAAAAGGCGTGGGAACGAATAGCGGCAGACGGAGTATCCAAAATAATCTGAGTCAAACCTTTACTTCTTGCAAACTCTACAAACCTCTCATAGAGCGCCATCGCAACGCCGCGATCTTTTCCCCGATAATCTGCGGCAACGAAAAACTTCTTCATCACGCCGAGATCGTCTCGCAGACGCATTAAACCGATGGTGCCGATGATTGCACCGCCATTGTTTTCAGCAACGAGGAATGCACCACCCCGAGCCCGATAGTAGGCGTCGATGTCGGTTAGATCTTTCTGATCGCAGATCGAGAGATTGAGATGAAATTCGTCGTTCTGGATGCCAAGTACGAGCGCGACAACGCCACTCGTATCTTTGCTTCGAAATTCACGAATGGTGGTTGGATCTTTCATTAAGTTCGATCGTCGTTTTTCCGCAAGAATCCGATTTACTAGAAGGCAATACTAACGCTTAGGATCGTCTGTCGCCGAGGTTCGTACGGTCGAAGACTGCTGGCAATCGGCAACCCCACTTCTCGTACCAGTCAGCCTAGCGGAGCAGGATTTCTCCACTAATCTCGCGCAGTTACCTACCCACACCAGTAGCTTTTAAAGCCCGGCGCAAGTCGCTTCTTTCTTTGCAGGAATTGGTGCGATAACTGGGGCGATTGACGATGCGATTCCACGCCCTACCCGCCCAGTCGGCACGGTGTCAGTATCGGTGAGTGAATCGTGGAATCACGCGGGAGACGAAGGATTCCACCAAGAAGAAAGTGGAGCGGGCGATGGGAATCGAACCCACGTTAGTAGCTTGGGAAGCTACAGTTCTACCATTGAACTACGCCCGCTACGGCGTTGGACGATTCTAGGCGCAGGGGCACGGCCCCGGCAACATACGACGCCTCGACGTCACGAGTCATTCCTTGAAAAACGGCTCGACAGTGCCCTTACGCTGGATGGTCAGCGGCTGTCCGCGTCGATCCAAAGTCTTGCCAAGCGCCACGCGGATCCAGCCTTCGGAGATGCAGTACTCCTCGACGTTGGTGTACTCGACGCCGCTCAGGCGAATGCCGATGTTACGCTCGAGCAGCGCAGCGTCGTAATGCGGGCTGCGCGGATTGACGCTCAGTCGATCGGGAAATTGCGTTGTCATGTCACATCCAACCCTAAGTCCAGCCGTCGCGCGGAATGCGTGAGGGCACCTACGGAAATCACGTCCACACCGGTCGCGGCGATGTCACGCACCGTCTCGAGTCGCACGTTACCCGAGGCCTCGAGTATCGCCCTACCCGCGGTCATCGCCACGGCCTCGCGGAGCTGTTCCAGACTCATATTGTCGAGCAGTATGCAATGCGGGCTGAGCGGCAAGGCCTCGGCCAGTTGCTGCAAGGTGTCGACTTCGATTTCGATGACGCGCATGTGGCCGCCCTGCGCCTTGGCGCGCGACAGCGCATTTCCCACGCCACCCGCTGCTGCGATGTGATTGTCCTTGATCAGGATGGCGTCGGCCAGCGAATAACGGTGATTGATGGCACCGCCGAGTCGCACCGCACGCTTCTCCAGCGCGCGCAGGCCAGGGGTGGTCTTCCGCGTGCAGGTGATGCGTGCCGAGGTGCCCGCCACAGCTTCGACGTAGCGCCGCGTCAGTGTCGCAATCCCTGATAGATGACCCATGAAGTTCAGCATGGTGCGTTCAGCCATCAAAATCGATCGGGCCAAACCGGTGACGGTGGCGATGCGATCACCCGCCGCCACATTCGCGCCATCGCCACGTTCCACTGTCAATAGCGCCTCTGGATCGAGCAGACGGAGCGCAAGGCGTGCCGCATCGACACCGGCGATAACCCCGGGCTCCCGTGCGCGGAACTCCGCACTCATTTTCGCATCAGGTTCAATGGCGCTATCGCTGGTCAGATCGCCGGCGGGTGCCAGATCCTCCAGCAATGCGAGGCGCACGATCGGCTCGAGGATCACATCGGGTAACGCGGGCGCGTGGGTAGCGTGTGTCATGACGAGGTAGCCATCCCTGAAGTGGGCAGAAACTCTAGCTCGCCCGCCGCATTCCGACGCAGGAAAGTACGCCGGGCGGGCGAGAAGGCTAATGGGTAATCGCTGCGGTAGTGCCCGCCGCGGCTCTCGCGTCGCGCGGCGGCGGCAGAGACGATCAAGCGGGCTGCCACGAACGCGCTAGGCCAACCGAGGCGTGTGCCCTGCTCCGCTATCCACTGCGACAGTTGGGCCAGACCTTCAGCCTCGCGAATGACACCGCAATCGCGACTCATACGCTCACGCAACGGCAGCAACATGTCGGCGGCCAGCAGAGGCGGGGCCTGCACCGCGACCGCAGGCTTGGTGACCAGCGATGCATCGCGCAGCCGATCGGCGATACGCCGCGCGAATACCACCGCCTCCAGCAAAGAATTGGAGGCGAGTCGATTGGCGCCGTGCGCGCCGGTCGATGCGCACTCACCGCAGGCCGACAGACCGAGCACCGTGCTGCGACCCCACTCGTCGGTGGCGATGCCGCCCATGTGGTAGTGCGCCGCCGGGGCTACGGGTATGGGCTGCGTGCGCGGGTCGACTCCGGCCTGCTGGCAGGCGGCAAACACGGTCGGAAAGCGCTCAGGGAATTCTTTGCCCACGCTGTGTCGGCAGTCGAGAAACGCGCCTCGGCCTGCCATGCGCTCGGCGTGGATCGCGCGCGCGACCACGTCACGCGGCGCAAGTTCGGCTTGGGCGTGGTAGCGGTCCATGAACGGCGTTCCGTCGGCGTTTACGAGTCGCGAGCCCTCACCGCGCAGAGATTCGGTCGCGAGCGGCGCGGGATCCGCTGCGACGTCGAGGGCCGTTGGATGGAATTGCACGAACTCGGGATCGGCGATTACGGCTCCCACGGCATAGGCCTGCGCCAACGCCGCACCGCGCGCTTCCTTGGGGTTGGTGGTGACACGGTATAGCCCGCCAGCACCACCGGTGGCCATCACGGTTTCCGCCGCACTAATCACGGCGTCGCCCGCGGCACTGCGAGTCATCACGCCAGTCACCCGATCTTCGCTGGCTGTGAGCGCAACGGCTCGGACGCCCTCGAGGACGGTGATATGCGGCGCACGGCGCACGGCCGCAACCAAGGTTTCCATGATGGCGCGACCTGCAAGGTCGCCAGCGACGCGAGCGACCCGCGGTTGTGAATGCGCAGCCTCGAGTGACAGCGCGAATCGATCTGTCGCGGTGCGATCGAACGGCACGCCGATCCGCACTAGGGCGTCGACGGCAGCGGGTGCCTCGCGTGCAATCAGCAATGCGACCGCAGGATCAACGAGACCAGCGCCCGCGGCAACGGTATCGGCTGCGTGCTGCTCGGGGCTGTCGGCAGGGTCGAGCGCTGCAGCCAACCCGCCCTGCGCCCATGCGCTGGCAGCCGCCTGACCGAGCACGGTGGGCGAAAGAACGATGCAACGACGCGGCGCCAGACGCAGTGCAGCAAACAAGCCGGCGAGACCCGCACCGACGATCAAGACGTCGGTGGTGAGAGAAGGCGTCACGTAAAGTGCATGGCGACCACATCGACGGGGGGTCGCCCGGTCACGAAATCGAGGGGGCGAGCCGAAGGCGGCAACGCAAGCATGCGCTCGATCGCGGTTCGCGCTCGCAGGGCCACGCTCTCCGGCACCTCAACTTCGTGTTTGAGATCGCGCAGGGCCTCGTAGATGGAGGCCAGCGTGATGCGCTTCATGTGTGGGCAAAGATTACAAGGACGCACGAACTCGGTGGTCGGACTGCCCTGCGCGACGTTATCGGACATGGAGCACTCGGTGAGTAGCACGACCTTCGCCGGAGCATTCTTCTGCACCCAATCGGCGAGAGCCGCCGTGGAGCCCGCGTAGTCGGCCGCAGCCAACACGTCGGGCGGGCACTCGGGGTGAGCCAAAACCAGCGCACCCGGGAAACTTTGCTTGAGGTTCGCCACGTCCGCCGCCGTGAAACGCTCATGTACCTCGCAGCGGCCCTGCCAGGTGATGATCCGAATCGAGGTCTGCGTGGCAACGTTGCGCGCCAGATATTCATCGGGAATCACGATGACTTTGTCAGTGCCCCATTCGGCGGCTGCCCACTCGGTGACCTGCACCGCATTGGATGACGTGCAGCACACATCGCTCTCGGCTTTCACCTCGGCGGAGGAGTTGACGTAGGTCACCACGGGTACGCCGGGGTGAGCCTCGCGCATGAGACGCACGTCGCGAGCTGTGATCGACGCTGCAAGAGAACAACCGGCCCGCAGATCCGGAATGAGCACCGTCTTGCGGGGATTAAGGATCTTGGCCGTCTCCGCCATGAAATACACACCGGCCTGCACGATGACATCGGCCGAGGTACGCGTGGCTTCGCGCGCGAGTTGCAACGAGTCACCACGAATGTCGCCGACGCAGCCGAAGACGTCCGGCGTCATGTAGTTGTGAGCCAGCACCACCGCGTTGCGCTCGGCTTTCAGTTGGTTGATGGCATGCACATAGGGCGCGAGCAACGGCCACTCCACCGCCGGAACGACGTCCTTGACGCGCTCGTAGGCGGCCGCAGTGGCACGCTCCACCTCGGCCGTAAAGGCAAGCCCGTGACCCTGCGGCAGCGCAGCATCACTGCCGTGACCCGGAATTTCACATTTGTCTTGATCGCCCGTCAGGGCGTCGATGATGCGACCCATGGGGGGCAGTTTATCGCACCTGCATCAGGGCTATTGACACGATGTAAAGTACTTTGTAATTTAAAGCACGTTGATTCGAACATAAGCCTTGCGACCCAACACACCCACCCGAGGAGAACGTCATGACTGAAACGACCCACACCCCCGCGGAAAACCTGGCCTTCTTGCGCCAACTCGCCACAGCTGGCAAAGACGCGCCTTTGATGGCCGGCCCCTACCTGATCGCCGGCGGCGGCTGGTTTGGTGCGGCGAGCCTGTTGCAATGGCCACCGATTCGGCAATTGCTCGGGCTCGACCCCGGGCAAGCCACGCTCGCATGGCTTTTGGCGGCGGCCGGCTTCGCCATTCATCTCGCCGTGCTGATTCGCCGAGACCGCAACAAGGTCGAGAACTCGGCCAATCGTACGGTCAACGCCGCGTGGACGGGAGTTGGTTTCGGCATCTTCGCCTTCTGGCTCGGTGTCGCCGCCATGGCCTCCCAGCGTGGGGACTTTTTTGTCATGAACACCATCAGCCTGCAGGTGCTGTCGGTCTATGGCATCGCCTGGACTATCGCGGCTGCGGTGACGGGTCACGGCTGGATGAAAGCGACTGCGTTCTTCGCGCTGCTCACGGTCCCCGTGCTCGGACTCTTTGTCGGCACGGGTCACGAGTACCTCATTTACGCGATCGCGCTGATCTTGACCGCCGTGGTTCCGGGAGTACGCCTGACTGCTATTGCTCGGCAAACTCAGGGGTGAACGAATGAGCGAGTTCAACATCAACGCGCTCGATGACGTCATCCATGGCCGCATTCGCCTCGGCGTGATGGCGTACCTTGTCGGTGCCGAGACGGCGGACTTCAGCGCACTGAAGACGCACCTCGGCACGACGGACGGCAACCTGTCGGTGCACCTGCGCAAACTCGAGGAAGCCGGCTACATCACCATCGACAAGTCGTTTCGCGGCCGGAAGCCCGTTACCGCCGTGAGCCTGACCCCAAGCGGGCGTGAGGCCTTCACGCACTACCTCGGCGCACTGTCCGGACTGATCGGCCCCCGCTGATCAGTCCGGATCGTCAGGCACGCTCCAACACGGCCAGCAACTTGTACCCCCCAAACGCCAGCAGCACGACGATGAAGCCGAGCAGGAACTTCAACACGTCTTTGGTGGACTCTTTCATCCGCCGAGCATGGCAGGTCGATGCGAGGTCGGTTGACAGGATGGGTCAATCCATGTACCTTTTTTCGGCAAGGTACCGTTATGAATGCCGAAATCGACCTCAAACTCCTGCCGCTGCGCAAAGGCCTGTTGGAATTCGTCGTCCTGAAGATTGTTGCCGGGCCGAGCGTCTACGTGCCCGACATCCTTCGTCGCTTGGCTGGCACCGAGTTTGCGACGCAAGAGGGCACGCTTTACCCACTCCTCAGCAAACTGCGCCGCGAAGGGCTGGTTCAGTATGAATGGCAGGAGTCGGAGAGCGGTCCGCCACGCAAGTACTACCAACTGACCGATGCCGGGCGCGCCCAGGTGCACGCGCTCGATCAATACTGGCTGCAACTGCACCGCACCATCGCAGACCTCGGATCTACACCATGCAACGCGTGATCACCGTCAGCCTCAACCAAAACCCCTATGCGCTCGAGGAAGACGCACACGCGCGCCTCGAGATCTATCTCGCGGAGTCTGCCGCGACGCTCGTCAGCAACCCCGACCGCGCCGAGATCCTCGCTGACCTCGAGCAGGCGATTGCCGATCAGTGCAGCCGCCGGCTGCAACCCGGACACACCGTGATCACGCTCGGCGAGTTACAACCCGCGCTCGAAGAAATCGGCCGAGTGGCTGACCCGGCCGCGGGCGATGCGACTCACCGGGGTGCGACCCACGACAACACGGCAAACAATGCCGCAGCGGCCGAGCCGGTGACTCGAGCCGGGCTAGAGCAACTAAGCGAAGGCGCTTGGATCAGCGGTGTCTGCAACGGGCTCGCACGTAGCGCGGGCATCGATGTGACGCTGACGCGCGTGATCGCCCTGCTGCTGCTGTTTGTCACCGGCGGCACGATGGTGGTGCTGTATCTGGCGCTGATGCTGCTGATGCCCTACGCGCCCTTGCAAATCGACGGCCCGCCGCTGCGCAAGATCCCGGCCAAGTGCCGCGAGATCGTGACTTCGCTCAGAGCGAAGATTGCCGCTATGGTTTGAGAGCGCTCAGCCGCCGTCGATGGTTGCGTACTTGAGTACGGCGAATACCATCACCATCGATAATATGAAGTCGCCGAAGCTCGTGTAGTACAGCCACATGTCTTTGGAAAAATACGTGGCGACTAGATAGTTCACCGTTGCCATGATCACGCCCAGCACACCCATGCCGAACGAAAACCGCCGGGTATCGATCGGCGCCGGCATATACCGCATCAGCCGACCACCAAAATAGTTTCCTTTGTTGAAGAGCGCGTCAGCAAACATCAGCATGGCGATGAAACCACCGAGGAAGGTGCTTTTCATCTTCACGGCCCAGTCGTCGTCGAACGCGTAAGAAAACGCAGCCGAAGCCAGCAACATGAACACGCCGAACATGGCAAGACCACCGAGCAGGTCGACCTTCACGAAGCGCTGTACGACAACGACGGCAAGACCAGCCCCCGCGGTGATCAACGCCGAGAGACTCAGATCGTCCGTCACCTTGGCGAGAATGAAAAACAGCGCACCGAGCGACAGATCGACTGCGAGCGAATATTTGTTGCGGTTCCACTGAGCGCGCGCGCGCGCCTCTTCGTCATCGTGCTGCGGGTTCGGTTCAGTAGTCACGCTGGCTCCACAAAGTCGGTCTTGTCGATGAAATAGTGCAGGAAGGACGTCGTCACTCCTCCACTCTCACGCACGGCCTCGTGCGACAGGCGGGCACCGATCTTGCGCATCGCCGCCTGCGACCGAAGGTTGTCAGTGCCGACGTGAAACCACACGCGATCGACGAACCGGAACGCATGCTGCAGCATCAGACGCTTGAGTTCACTGTTGTGGCGACCACCCCAACATGCACGCACCAGGAAAGTGTAGCCGACGACGACGTCATTCGCCTCGGGGTTCCACGCGTAATAGCTGGAGGAGCCAATGACAGCGCCTGAGCTACGATCCTGCACAAGCAATGCGCCACCCGACTCAAGCAGTCGCTCGAACAATCGTGCAAAGACCGACTCGCGCCAACGATCCGGCTCGGGATGTTGCGACCAGATCAGCGGATCAGCCGCGGCCTGCTGCAGCAGTGCGAAGTCGCCGCGCTCGAGCGGACGCAGGCTGACCCGCGTACCACTCAAGCGCGGCTGGCCATCGAATCTCACTTCAGGGCGGCTTCAAGGCCCGGCGTGAACGCAGCACCCTCGGGCACTTTGGCTGAAGACGCCTTGACGGTGTTGCCGATGACTTCGGCGCGACCACCGAGGCAAGCGGAGAGGAAGTTCTCAGTGACGGCGTTGAAGGCGATATTGTTCTCCGGTCGCGCGAAGCCGTGACCTTCATCAGGGAACAGCACATAAGTGACCGGGATGCCCTTCGACTTCATGGCGGTCACGATCTGGTCGGATTCAGCCTGATTGACGCGCGGATCATTAGCTCCCTGCCCAATCAGCAAGGGCCGCACGATGTTGCCGGCCTTGTACAGCGGTGAGCGCTCCTTGAGCAACTTCAGACCTTCAGGCGTATTGGGGTTGCCCATGCGCTGATGAAACTGCGCGATCCCCGCCGTCCAATACGGCGGAATGGTCTTGAGCAGTGTCTCGAGGTTGGAAGGACCTACAATGTCGACACCACACGCGAAAGTAGTCGGCGTGAATGTGAGTCCCACCAACGTAGCGTATCCCCCGTAGGAGCCGCCCATAATGGCGATCTTGTCGGCTGGAGCAATTTTTGCGTTGATCGCCCACTGCACGGCATCGATCAAGTCATCGTGCATCTTGCCGGCCCACTCGAGGTTTGCGGCCTCGATGAACTGCTTGCCGAACCCCGTCGAGCCGCGATAGTTGACCGACAACACCGCGTACCCGCGATTGGCGAGCCATTGGTGATACGCGTCGTACCCGTAGTCATCGCGCGCCCAAGGTCCGCCATGGACGAGGAGTACGAGTGGCACGGGCGCTTCGGGGCGACCATCCCCGTTCGCATCGCTGCCGGGAGGCAGCGTCAGATACGACGGCAGCGTCAAACCATCGCGCGAAGTGAGTTCAAGAGTCTGCATCGGTTGCAACGGAGCACCCTGCAACTCGGGGCGCGACACATACAGCTGCTTCAACGACCGTTGCGTTCGATCGAAGAGATGGACCGAAGGTGACGCCACAACCGGGTCGACCGCCACTGTCCAGAGCCGATCGTCGTCGGTGCGGGTGGTGACGCTGACTTCTCCCTTGAGCTGTTCACGCAACCACTTGAGGTCGGCACCGACTTTAGGGTCGATTGCTGTCCACTCTTCGCGCAGGAAGTTGACGGCATACGCCTCGATCTCGCCGCTGCGCGGGTTGCTCATGGCATTGCTGACATCCGCTCGCGCGCTTTCGCCGATGACGCGAGTCTTGCCACTCGCCATGTCTTGAGCGACGAGCGCGGCGGTATTACGGCCACGGCTGTCGATCCAGTAGAGCGTCTTGCTGTCGGTGGTGAAGCCCACAGGTTGCGTGGTCAAGGAATCTTCGAGAGTGGTCGAGGCCACAGCCGACGAATCGACGACGTTGTTACGCACGGTGAAAAAATCATAGCCACCGGCCTCGTTCGGTCGCAGCGCCATGCGCAACATCAGGTTGGCATCGGCGATGAAGCCCGCGTAGCCGTCACCGCGAATGATTTCGGTGAGCTTGCCGGTCTTCAATTCGAGACTGTGGACGTCATGCCACCGTGCATCACGATTATTGAGGCCGATGAGGATGCGATCCTTGACCAGGGGCGATACGTTGACGATCTCTACGCGGGTTTTCTCGAACGGGGTCAGTGTGCGCTCCTTGCCGCTTTGCAGATCGATGCCATAAAGCAGGAAGTTTTCGTCTCCGCCCTTGTCCTGGATGTACATGACCATTGAGCTGTCCGGGGCCCAGAACGACTGACGAATCGGCCGATCTTTGGATGCGGTCAAAGGCCGCGCATCATCGAGACGCGCTACGGGGGCCACCCAGATGTTCATGACGCCATCTCGAGGTGCCAGCCACGACAACCACTGTCCGTTCGGTGACAGTGACGCACCCGCTCGACTCGGGTTACCGAAGAGTTTGCTGCGTTCGATCAACGGCGCCGCCTGGGCCGCGGCGACGGCAGGCGTGGATGTGGCATAGGTCGATAGGGTCACGAGAGCTCCGAGCAGAAAAGTCTTGTAGTACTTCATGGGGGCTATCCTTCGAGCAAGAGATCAATCTTCGACGGCAGGTTCGGACGGGAGGTTCCACGCCAGAACCATCGCCGGCAACGAAGCCGCCAGCATAGCGGCGGAAATCAACAACGCCGTTATGCCAAGACCCATGTCGCTGCCAGCGGGAGATGGATCGCCCTGCAAAGCGTCATCGGCAATGTACAGCAGGGCATAGACCGTGAACGCCAGGGTCAACAGACGGTAGGCCACAGTGAAGGCCGCATCGCGCGCCGAAATTTGCCGCTCGTCGAGCAACTCGTTCGGCGAATCGGCGATGTGTCGGACCGCCTTGCGCAACACGAAATACAGCACGATGACGCCGGCGAACAGCGTGAACTCGAGGTAGGTCTGCCACTTCGTAGTCGGCAGCAGTATCTGCGCCGCGAGCGCAAAGATCAGCCCAGTCAGCGTCAGCACCAGAAGACGACGTGCCGACTGCTGCCGAAAGCGCGAGGGCTTGCGATCGTTAAGGCTCTTGAGCACCTCACTTTCGGTGACGCCTTCCAACCAGAAAATACGATTGCGCTTTTTTCCGCTCACGTTATTTACTCTTTCGAAACGGCTTGATGGAGAAAATCTCGCCGACCTCGGCACCGAGCACGCCGGCAATTTTGAGGGCCAGCAGCAGACTCGGACTGTACTCGCCGCGTTCAAGGTAGCCGATGGTTTGGTAGTGCACGCCTACGGCGTCGGCCAGTTGCTGACGGCTGAGGCCCTGCTGCAGACGCAGTTCCTCGACGCGATTGAAAACCGGATCTTCCTTCGAGCGACTCATGCGATCTCACCATAAATGCTATATAGCATTCATGCAATACCCGCTTGGCAAACAGCCGTGATAACGTCGCCGCCATGAAAACCAAGAAGGACATCGTCGACAACTGGCTGCCGCGATACACGGGCTCGGCCCTCGAGGACTTCGGCGAACACGTGCTGTTGACCAACTTCGGCAACTATCTCGACCTATTCGCCGCCCAAACGGGGGCCGTCGTGGTAGGTCGCGACCGCCCTATGCCGAACGCCACGGCTGACGGCATCACCATGATCAACTTCGGCATGGGCAGTGCCAATGCGGCCACGGTGATGGACCTGCTGTCGGCGATTAACCCCAAAGCCGTGCTGCTACTCGGCAAATGCGGCGGCCTCAAGCGCAAAAATCAGATCGGTGATCTCGTGCTGCCGATCGCTGCCATCCGCGGCGAAGGCACCTCCGATGATTACTTGCTGCCCGAAGTGCCGGCTCTGCCCGCGTTCAGCCTGCAACGCGCGGTGTCGACCATGATTCGGGATCTCGACTGTGACTACTGGACGGGGACGGTCTACACCACCAACCGTCGGGTCTGGGAGCACGACGATGAATTCAAGGAGTACCTGCGCAAGACGCGCTGCATGGCCATCGACATGGAGACTGCGACGATTTTCGCCGCCGGCTTCGCCAACTCGATCCCCTCAGGCGCATTGTTACTCGTCAGCGATCAACCGATGGTGCCCGAGGGCGTGAAGACGGAAGCCTCAGATCGCAAAGTCACCAACGAGTTTGTCGATCGCCACATTCGCATCGGCATCGAGGCCCTGCGGCTGATCCGCCGCCACGGCAAGAGCGTCAAGCATCTGCGCTTCGACGAGTGATACGCAAAGTCACATCGAATCGTTTGCCGATGTGGCGTTTCTGTAAATCCTCACCGATGGCTTCACCATCGGCGATGGCGTCGAGATTACGGTTGGTCTCATTGCGTAGGATCACCACGAGATCAAGCGGCTGCGCGAGTGCGAACGGAAACTCGTGCCATGTACCGAGGTGCATGAGAAAGCCGCAGTCGCCATCGAAACTGAAGGCTTTCACGGCAGACAAATCCGGCAACTCCGCCTCACCCGTCGGCGCCACCACCACGGCATAGGGCTGACCGTTGAGCGGCAGGAACGCCTGCGTATGCTTAAAGTGCCGCTCCATCCAGATGACATCGAGTGTCCGCGGCCGAACACGCGCAACGGAGAGGCAGGTGTCGGCATCGGAAATGAAGCGTGGTTTCTCGACCAATTCCACCGCATCATCGTAGAAACGTGTGCGACTCGTGGGTCTGCCGCGATCGACCCCGACCAACTCCCCGAACGGCGCGATGTTTTCCGGCGTGGCCGCAAGCAGCGGCAATTCGAGGATCCGCGACACGCGCGGGCTCAGCGAAACGCCTTCGCCCAAAACGCTTTCATGTCTTCCCACGACTGACGGTCGGTCTTTTCGTCGTAAGCCAACGGTAGGTTGTACTTCTTGCCCTTGTCGGTCGCTTCGGGGTTGGTGAACCCGTGCTTGGCACCGGGATAGGAAATGAACTGATAGTCGACGCCGAGTTCATCCATTTCCTTGCGGAAGGCGGCCTGATCATCCGCGGGAACCATGCCATCGGCTTCGCCGTGGCAAATGAGCACGCTCGGCTTGAACTCACCGGGCTGAGCCACGTGAGCGCGGGTCAAGGCGCCATGGAAACTCGCCACCCCGCGCAGCGGCAAGCCGATGCGACCCATGTGCAACGACAAGGCACCACCCAAGCAATAACCCATGGCACCGATGCGCTCCGGATCAACCAGCGGATGCGCTTTGAGTTGTTCGTAGGCAGCCTTGAGGCGTTCACCCAGTGCCGGAACGTCGCTGAACAGGCCACCCATCAAACTGCCCGCCTCGGCGGCGTCCGCCGCCTCGCGCCCATCGCCGTAGACGTCCGTTGCCATGGCGACAAACCCGAGGCCCGCTAATTCGCGCGCCCGGCGACGCAGATAGTCGTTGAGACCCCACCACTCGGGAAGCACGATGAGCCCAGGACGCTTGCCTGACCGCGACGGGTCGTAAGCGAGGTAGCTCGCCAAATCGCGCCCGCCTGCATGGTAGCGAATGATGTCGGTGTGGGACGTGTCGGGCATGGGCGCAACCAAGGAGTCAGAGTGGGAGTAACGCAACTTTCGCAAGCCGTGAGGCTCCGATGCAAGCCTGTTGTGCATCGAATGCCGCGAGCCGGGCGATTTGCGATGCGATAATACGCGGCATGCCGGACACCCAACCGCCCCACACTGCCGGCGCGCTGCCGCAGCGCCGGATACGCAGCTATGTGTTGCGCGCAGGCCGCATCACCGCCGCGCAGCAGCGTGCGCTACAGGAGCTGTGGCCTCGATACGGTATCGACGGACCCGCACCAGGCGTCACGGCCTACCTCGATCTGGAACAGTTATTCGGCCGCCTCGCCCCGTTGGTGGTCGAAATCGGTTTTGGCAACGGCGACAACCTGCTTGCCCTGGCAACGCGGGAGCCGGAGCGCAATTTTCTCGGCCTCGAGGTTCACCGCGCTGGCGTCGGCCACCTGATGCATCAAGCGGCCGAGAGCGATCTGCGCAATTTGCGCATCGCCTGTCACGATGCCGTGGAAGTGTTGTCGCAGCAACTCGCACCAGGCTGCATCGACGAGGTGCTGATCCTGTTTCCGGATCCATGGCATAAAACGCGACACCACAAGCGCCGACTGATCCAACCCGAGTTCGTCGATCTGCTCGCCTCACGCCTACGCGTCGGCGGCCGTTTGAACCTCGCCACGGACTGGGAGCCCTACGCCATACACATGCTCGAGGTGATTGGCGCCAACGCTGCATTTCGTAATCTGGCGTCCGCCGGGTCTGCGTATGTACCGAGGCCGGACTGGCGCGCCCTCACCCGCTTCGAACGTCGCGGACAGCGCCTTGGACACGGTGTCTACGATCTATCGTTCGAGCGCGTCTCTAAGTCGGACTGAGTGCTCGCTACGTTAGCGCGCTCACGGCGTGGCAAGCGGCGCGAAGCTCGCGCGTATGCCATCGACGATGAACTGCACCGCGAGCGCGCCGAGCACCACGCCGAGTAGTCGGTTGGCCACGTTCGTGCCGGTGGCACCCAGCAGGCGCATGAGTCGGCCGGCGCCCAACATCATTAAGAGCGAAATCAGCAGCACCAACAGGGCTGCACCGAGCAGCACCGAAAAGAGCGCCGGTTGCGCCAGCACCGACACGGGGCCGAACCAGAGCAGGATCGTGGTCAACGCTCCAGGTCCGGACAGAAACGGGAAAGCCAACGGGAACACGGAAATGTCAGCGCGCCGACGGCTCTCAGCCTGCTCGTCGCTCGAGGTGCGCGTGCCGGACTCGCGAGCGAACACCATTTCGAGCGCCACGAGAAACAGCAGCAGACCGCCGAAGATGCGAAATGAATCGACGCTCACCCCGAGCGCATCGAGGAACGCCGCGCCGCTTAGCGCAAAGCCGACGATGATGAAGGTCGCCACCACCACGGCCTTGATCGCCATGCGCCGCCGGTACGTAGCGCTCGCACCCTCGGTCAGCGTGGCAAACACGGGGACGAGCGAGATCGGCTCGACCACGAGAAAAAAAACGACGAAAAATTTGAGGAAGGATTCGAGCATGGATTAACCGTCGCGCGCATTGTCGCTGGTCGATGTGTCATCCACCAGCGCAATCTCACCATCAGGTGTTACGGTCACCTCGATGGGGCGCAGGCGTCTTCCGACGCAAGGCCCCGCCACGCACTGGCCCGAATCGGGTGCGAACAGCGCCCCGTGCGAGGCGCAGACGATCAACTCCCGCCCGGCGGTCAAAAAATGATGCGCTCGCAGATCGAGTGGATGCCCTGCATGCGGGCAAGTGTTTTCGTAGGCGCGTACACCGCCCTCGGGCACGACGACGACGAATCCACGTCGGGGCCAGTCGCCATCGCCGATACGGAATCCATAACTGCCTGTCGCTTCGAGATCACGCAGCGTGCAGACGATGGTGCCCGTGCACCGACCGTTCACCCACGCGCCTCCGTCGCTGCAGGCTTGCCGGCGGTGCCGAGCGCCTCATCGACCACGCCTCGACGCCACATCAACGCGAACAGCAGAATGCCGGGTATCGCTGCAAGGGTGGTCAGCAGGTAGAAGTTCACGTAGCCCATTGCATCGATGAGACCCCCTGCTGTCGTCCCGGTCAGCAATCGCCCGACGACACTCGCCGCGGCGGAAATCAGCGCGTACTGCGTCGCCGTGAAGCGCAGATTGCACAGGGCCGAGAAGTACGCGACAAGCACGACACCACCGTAGCCGCTTGCGAAATTTTCGAAGCCGATCGCCGCCGCCATGCCGACGTTGCTGTGCCCCGCCGCCGCGAGCGCCGCAAAACTCAGATTCGACAGGCACATCAGCAACAGGGCCAGCAGCACCGAGTGCTTCAGACCTTGTCGTTCGTAGAGCACACCGCCGACGAAAATGCCTACGAGAAAAGCCCAAAAACCGAAAGCCACGTCGTACACGGCGATCTCGTCGTTCGTGTAGCCCAGGTCGTTGAACAACAGGCGGAAGGTCAAGTTGGCCAGCGTGTCGCCGACCTTGTGCACGAGGATGAAGGCGAGCACGAGACCGGCACCGGAGCGGCGCAAAAACTCTTGAAATGGCCCGGCGATCGACTGCCACAACTCCGCCATGCCCTTGCGCGGCACGCTCACCGTGCGCCGTGCAGGCTCGCCGAGCCATAGCGCTGTGAGCATGGCGGGGAGCGCGAATACCGCGCAGGTCATATAGGCGATCGACCAGCCGGAGCGGGCGGCCACCACGAGCGCCAACGCACCCGCGGCGGCTGAGCCGATGCGCCAACCGTACTGCGACATCCCCGCACCCACCCCGAGTTGATGCGGCTGCAGCGTCTCGATCCGATAGGCGTCGATGACAATGTCGTAGGTCGCACCGGCAATGCCGACCAGCACCGCGGCGATGATCGTGGCCTGCAGACTCGCCTGCGGATCGACAAGCGCCAGATTGACGACCGCAGCGATGACCAGCAGTCCTGCAAACCACAGCCAAGAGACCCGCTGGCCATAACGTCCAATCAGCGGCAAACGCGCACTATCGACGATCCACGCCCAGAACACCTTGAGGTTGTAGACCAGAAAGGCGAGCGCGAAAGCGGTAATGGTCTTCTTGTCGATGCCGTCCTGCGCAAGACGCGTGGTCAGCGTGGCGCCGATCATGGCGTACGGGAATCCGGAGGACACACCGACGAAAAACGCCCCCAGCGCCTCGCGGGCAAAGTAAGGACGAACGGAGGAGAGCAGACTCATAGCGAATAGTCGATGGTCAGCGGCGCGTGATCCGAGAAACGACTGCTCTTATGGATAGACACCGCGCGTGCCGCGCCCGCCAGACCGCGACTGACGATCTGGTAGTCGATGCGCCAACCCACATTTTTGGCCCAGGCCTGGCCACGGTTCGACCACCACGTGTATTGATCGGGCTCCGGTGCCACCTCGCGGAAGGCATCGACGTAACCCGCCTCACCGAGCAACTCGTCCATCCAGGCGCGCTCCTCGGGCAAAAACCCCGAGTTTTTCCGGTTGGACTTCCAGTTGCGCAGGTCGATTTCTTTGTGTGCGATGTTCCAGTCGCCGCAGAGAATGTATTCGCTGCGACGCTGCCGAAGCTTGCGCAAATGCGGCATGAAAGCCTCGAGAAAACGGAACTTGGAGGCTTGCCGCTCCGGCCCCGACGAACCCGAAGGAAGATAGAGCGACACGACCGCCAGCGCGCCGAAGCGGGCCTCGAGATAACGCCCCTCGCGGTCGAACTCCGGCACACCGAAGCCGCGGATCACCGAATCGGGCTCGCGCCGGCTGTACAGCGCAACACCCGAGTACCCCGGCCGCTCGGCGTCGAAGAAGTACCGGTGGAAGCCGGGCAACTCGACGTCATGCCCCGCTAGTTGCCCCTCCTGGGCCTTGGTCTCCTGCAGACAGACCACATCCGCACCCTGGTCACGCAACCACGCGAACGCACCCTTGCTGGCGGCGGAGCGGATGCCATTTGCATTCAGGGTGATGACGCGCACCGCGATATGATAGCCCCATGCAACCGCATCAACGCAGATTCGTCGACCTTGCCCTCGCGCGCTCGGCCTTGCGCTTCGGCCGCTTTACCCTGAAGTCGGGGCGCGAGAGTCCCTACTTCTTCAACGCGGGCCTCTTTAACGATGGGGCATCGCTCGCCACGCTCGGCCAATGCTATGCCGCAGCGCTAGCGCGCGCCGAGCTGCCGTTCGACATGCTGTTCGGACCCGCCTACAAAGGCATCCCTCTGGTCGCCGCTACGGCGATCGCGCTGGCCGAGCAACAGGGGCGCAACGTGCCTTGGGCCTTCAACCGCAAGGAAGCCAAGGAGCACGGCGAGGGCGGGCAAACCGTTGGCACGCCGCTCTCGGGCAAGGTGGTGATCGTCGATGACGTCATCACCGCAGGGACGGCGATCCGTGAATCGGTCGAACTCATCCGTCGCGCCGGCGCCGAACCTGTCGGCGTGCTGCTCGCCGTCGATCGTCAGGAGCGTGGCCAAGGCGAGCGATCGGCGGTGCAAGAGGTCGAAACGGAGTTCGGCCTGCGCTGCGTCAGCCTCCTGACGCTCACCGATCTCATCGACATCCTCGCCGATCCGAACTCGGCGCGTCCCGCGCTACCTGCCGAGCAACTCGAAGCGCTGCGCGAGTATCGCGCCCGCTATGGCATCCACTCGATACGGTGATCACGATGCAACTCAAGGATCCCTCACTGCTGCGTCAGCACGGCTTCATTCATGGCGAATGGCGCTCGGCCCAGAGCGGCGCGACGGTCACCATCCGCAACCCGGCCAACGGCACGGCGGTCGGCGAAGTTCCGGTCATGGGTGCGGCGGAAACGCGCGAGGCGATCGACGCGGCGACCCACGCCATGCCCGCTTGGGCGAAGCGCACGGCGAAGGAACGTGCCGCCATCCTGCGCCGGTTCGCTGAATTGATGCTCGCCAATGCCGACGATCTCGCCATCATCATGACGAGCGAGCAGGGCAAGCCGCTGGCCGAAGCGAAGGGTGAAGTGGCTTACGCCGCTTCGTTCCTCGAATGGTTCGCCGAAGAGGGCAAACGCGTCTACGGCGATGTCATCCCGACATTTCGCGCCGATGCCCGCCTGCTCGTATTGCGTCAGCCCGTCGGTGTTGCCGCGGCCATCACGCCATGGAATTTTCCCGCCGCAATGATCACGCGTAAGCTGGGTCCGGCGCTGGCTGCCGGCTGCAGTTTCGTCTGCAAGCCGGCACCGCAGACACCATTCTCGGCGCTGGCGCTCGCAGAACTCGGCAGCCGCGCGGGTCTGCCGCCCGGCGTGTTCAACGTCGTTACCGGCGATGCCGAGCAGATCGGCGGTGAGCTCACAGCCAATCCGCAGGTGCGCAAGTTGAGCTTCACGGGCTCGACCGCCGTCGGCAAGAAACTCATTGCCGCCTGCGCAGGTACCGTGAAAAAAGTCTCGATGGAACTCGGCGGCAATGCGCCGTTCATCGTCTTCGATGACGCCGATCTCGATGCGGCCGTGCAGGGACTGATGGCGAGCAAGTACCGCAATACAGGTCAGACCTGCGTCTGCGCCAATCGCGTGTACGTGCAAGAAGGTGTTTACGAAGCGTTCGCCGCCAAGCTCGCCATCGCCGTCGCAGGATTGCGGGTCGGTGATGGTCTTGCCGGCCCCACTGATCAAGGTCCCTTGATTGACCAGCGCGCACTCGCCAAGGTGCAGGCGCACATCGCCGATGCCGTGGCTCAAGGCGCGCGCATCGCCACCGGTGGCAAGCCACACGCGCTCGGCGGCACGTTCTTCGAACCTACCATCCTGCTCGATGTCACCCCCAGCATGCGCGTCTCTCGCGAGGAGACCTTCGGACCGGTGGCACCGCTGTTTCGCTTTCAGAGCGAGGCGGACGCGATCCGGCTCGCCAACGACACGGAGTTCGGTCTCGCGGCCTATTTCTTCACCCGCGATCTGGCACGCAGTTGGCGCGTGCAAGAAGCGCTCGAGTACGGTCTCGTCGGCGTCAACACGGGTCTGATCTCGACTGAGGTCGCACCGTTCGGTGGCATGAAGGAATCCGGACTCGGCCGCGAAGGTTCGCGCTACGGCATCGACGAATACACGGAGATGAAATACGTCTGCGTGGGCGGCTTAACCGGGTGACCGATACGACCCCAGAACCGAAGCGGGTCGGCCTGCTGCTGCTGCTGGCCGCCTGCAGCGCGATCGGACCGGTCTCGACGTTGATGCTGATTCCGGCGTTGCCGATCATTCGCGACGAGTTCGGCGCGACGATGGTCGCCACGCAGCCGATCATCAGCGTCTTCCTGCTCACGTTCGCCATCGGCATCCCGCTCGCCGGACCCTTGTCTGACCGCTACGGCAGGCGGCCGCTGCTGCTCGGCGGGCTCGCCGTGTTCATCGTGGGTTCACTGCTCGCCGCCGTAGCACCGACCATCGAGATTCTGGTCATCGCACGCGCCATCCAAGCGATTGGTTGCGCCGCAAACGCCACCGTGGCGCGGGCCATTCTGGGCGATCTGTATCAGGACTGGCGATTGTCGCGGGCGTTGGCACAACTGACGCTCGGCATGATGATCGGCACGTCGGTGTCGCCGTGGCTGGGAGGTCTCATCACCGAATCCATGGGCTGGCATGCACCGTTCGTGCTGCTGCTCGTGCTCTCGACGATCACCGCTGTCGCGGCCGCCCGTAGCCTGCCGGAAACTCGTGCGAAGAGCGCAGGCGACGGACAGTTCCGCGAACTTGGCGTCGCCTCGCTGAATCTCGTGCGCAACCGCGCCTTCCTCGGCTGCGTCATCGATGCGGGCGTGATGTACGCGCTGTATCTGGGCTTTATCTCCACGGCACCGTACATCGTCAAGGAAATGACCGGGCAACCGGCGACCACTTTCGGTCTGTACGTACTGTTCCTGTCGTCGGGGTACTTTCTCGGCAATTTATACGTGTCGCGACTGCGCGGCCACGCGGCACTCGACCGAGTCGCGCGCTTCGGCACGCTGCTGCAGGCGGTCACAGCCTGCGCCGCACTCGCGTTCGTGCTGCTCGGCTTCACGGCGCCGATTTGGTGGTTCTTGCCGATGCTGCCGCTGGCGTTTGCGCAAGGCCTTGCCCTACCGCATGTCACCGCGACCGCCGTACGCCTCGCTCCGGGCTATGCCGGTGTGGCCTCAGGCCTCATCGGCTTTTCTCAGCAGGCGTTCGCTGCACTCACGGTACAGGCCATGGGCGTCGTGCCCATCGACACGCCGGTGCCGATGCTTGCCATCTGTGCGGCGCTGTCGCTCGTGTCGGTCGCGGCGGTGCTGCTGCTCGATCGGTTCATGCGCACACATCCCGCAGAGGGCGCATGAAACTCGGTTTGAATCTCGGCTACTGGGGCAGCAAGCCGGTCGACCGTTTCATCGAATTGGCGCAGATCGCCGAGCGCCTCGGTTTCGACATCGTGTGCACGGCGGAGGCCTATGGCTCCGATGTGTTCACCCCGCTCGCGGCCATCGCCACGCACACCTCACGCATCCGCCTCGGCACCGCGATCATGCAGATCTCGGCGCGCACGCCGGCCTGCGCCGCCATGACCGCCTTGACGCTCGATCATCTAAGCCATGGTCGGCTCAGTCTCGGCATCGGTGTGTCGGGCCCGCAAGTAGTCGAGGGTTGGTACGGACAGCCGTTCAAGAAGCCCTTGGAGCGGACCCGCGAGTGGCTGGCGATTTTTCGTCAAATCATCGCTCGCGAACAGCCGGTGAGTTTCGATGGCGCGCAGTATCAACTGCCCTATCGGGGCGAGGGTTCGACTCTACAAGGCAAGCCACTGATGAGCATCACGCACCCGCTGCGCAAGCATGTGCCCGTGCTGCTTGGAGCGGAGGGCCCCAAGAACGTCGCCCTCGCCGTCGCCGCCTGCGACGGCTGGTTTCCGTTCCTGATCCCCCCCGATCGATTCGACATCTACGGCGATACGATCAATCAGCGACGCGCGGGGTTCGAGATCGTACAGTCTGTGTCGTTCTCGCTGCATACCGATCCGACACTCGCCCTGTTGCCGATCAAAAAAATGCTCGCGCTCTATGTCGGCGGTATGGGCTCCAAAGAAGATAATTTCCACAAACGGGTGATTGAGCGAGCAGGTTATGCCGAAGTCGCTCAGCAGATTCAGGATCTGTGGCTATCGGGTCGACAGAAGGAAGCGGTGCTCGCCGTACCCGACGAGTTGGCCGATGCCTTGTCGGTAACCGGCAGCCGTGACAACCTGCGGCAACGGCTCGCGGCTTGGAAGCGCTCGCCCGTGACGACGTTGATGATCGGCGTCGGCGATTCATTCGATCAAACCGTACAACACATGGAAGTGCTCGCCACGGAGGCTGCGTGAAGTCATGTCCAAAATCCCATCGCTGCTACTTGCGGTCTGCCTCGTGATCACCACGCCCACAACCGAGGTCGCCGCCGCCACGGCCGCTATCCCCGCCGCACCACGCGCCGAGCAACGCCCGTTCACGGTGATCTCACCCTTTGGCAAACGCGAGGACCCCTGGTACTGGCTGCGCGATGACAAACGCACCGACAAAGACATGCTGGCCTACCTCGAGGCAGAGAACGCGTACACGGCCGCTGTCATGGCACCGCAACGAGCGGCGCAGGAAAAGCTCTACAACGAAATCATCGGCCGTCTCAAACAGGACGACTCGAGCGTCCCGCAACGCAAAAACGGCTACTGGTACTACTCGCGCTACGAGACCGGCAAGCAGTACCCCATCTACGCGCGCCGCAAGGGTTCGATGGATGCCGCGGAGGAAGTCATCGTCGATGGCAACGCAAGCTCCGTCGGCCACGCGTTCTACCAGATCGCCAACACCGAAGTGAGCCCAGACAGCCGCTGGATCGCGATCGCCGAAGACACCGTTGGCCGCCGTCAGTACAGCATCCGCATCAAGGACATGCAGAGCGGACAATACCTGCCGGCGACGATCACCAACGCCGAGGCCAGCCTCGCGTGGGGCAACGACAACGCCACGCTCTTCTACATTCGCAAGGATCCGCAGACGCTCCTGGGCAATCAGGTGTATCGCCATCAGCGTGGTACCGCCACAGATGCCGACCGCCTCGTCTACACCCAGGAAGACGAGAGCTTCTACATGGGGCTAGGCAAGTCGAAGTCCGATCGGTTCATTTACATCGTCTCGCAGAGCACCGTGTCGAGCGAATATCGCTACGCCGACGCCAACGACCCGCAGTTCGCGTTCAAGGTGGCGCTGCCCCGCGAGCGTGATCACGAGTACCAACTCGAGGATCTCGGCGATCGATTCATCATCCGCAGCAACTGGAAGGCGCAAAACTTCCGCATCGTCGAAGCGCCGATTGCCACCGTGCAGGATCGCAGCAGCTGGAAAGACGTGATCGCCCATCGCAACGATGCATTCATCGACAGTTTCGAAACCTTCGACGGTTTTCTCGCCGTGTCAGAGCGTTCCGGAGGGCTGCAAAAACTACGCGTTCGCAGTTGGGATGGCGTTCGTAACTTCCTGATGGACGCCGCCGACGCGGCTTACACCATGGCGATCGGCAACAACACTGAACAGCAGAGCCATCTGCTGCGTTACGTCTACACCTCACCGACGACACCATCGACCACATACGACTACGACATGCGCACCGGTCAGCGCACGCTGCTCAAACAAGAGCCCGTGCTCGGCACCTTCGACAGCCGCAATTACGCCGCAGAGTTTCGTTTCGTGACGGCTCGTGACGGCGCGCGAGTCCCCGTGACGCTCTTCTACCGCAAGGGTACGCCGCTCGACGGAACGGCCCCCTTGTACCAGTACGCCTACGGGTCCTATGGCTACTCCACCGACCCGACTTTCCGCACCACGGTGCTCTCGCTCGTAGATCGTGGCTTCGTGTATGCGATCGCGCATATTCGCGGCGGACAGGAGATGGGCCGACAGTGGTACGAGCAAGGTCGCCTGCAGAACAAGATGAACTCGTTCAACGATTTCATCGATGTCACTCGCTATCTCGTCAAGGAAAAGGTCGCGGATCCGGCCCGTGTGTTCGCCATGGGTGGCAGCGCTGGTGGATTGTTGATGGGCGGGGTCGTCAATATGGCCCCCGAGCTCTACAAGGGAGTAGTGGCCCACGTGCCTTTCGTCGACGTCATGACGACGATGCTCGATGAGAGCATTCCGCTGACCACAAATGAGTTCGACGAGTGGGGCAATCCCGCTTCGAACAAGGCGACCCACGACTACATGCTGGCGTACTCGCCATACGATCAACTCAAGGCACAGCGCTACCCGGCAATGCTGGTGACGAGCGGCCTGTGGGATAGTCAGGTGCAGTACTGGGAGCCGACCAAGTGGGTTGCACGGCTGCGCACGATCAAAACGGATGACAACCCCTTGCTGCTGCGCACCAACATGGAAGCGGGTCATGGCGGCAAGTCCGGGCGCTACGAACGCTACCAGGAAGTGGCCGAGGAATACGCATTCATTCTTTGGCAGGCTGGCATTCAGCCGTGAGTTTGTCGCTAGGCCGATTTCACGAGATCAGCATCAGCACCACGGATCTCGAGGCGTCGCTGCGGTTTTACACACTGCTGGGCTTTAGGCAGGCTGAAGTGCTCGACGTCTGGCCCCACCCCTACGGCGTGGTAGTCGCCGACGAGTTGATCATCGGCCTACATCAATACCGTTTCCCCTCACCCTCGTTCACCACGGTGCATCCGGCGTTGAACGATGCGCTCGAGAGTTACCGTGAGGCCGGCGCAGTGATCGCTTTCGCCAAGACGGGCCCGGACTGCTTCAATGAATTCGGCTTCCGCGATCCGGCGGGGAACATGGTGACCTTGCTGGAGCGAGCGACGCATCGACATGCGGCGCACACCCACGGCTCCGAAGACACCGGCGAGACCCTCGGTCGGTTCGTGGCCTTCAGTCTGCCGTCGGCGGCACCGGAGATCAGCACAGGCTTCTGGCAAGCTCTCGGTGCCACCCCACGATCGCTAGCGGCCGAATGGAAAGCGATCGGCCTCAGCGCCGCAGGGCTGCCGCTCGCCATCCATGACGAGTCGGAGTGCCAAGATCCCTGTTTGGTTTTTCAGCGACGCGGGCTGGAGTCCCGTACACGACTCGAGTCGACCGAAGGCACGACGCTGATGATCGTTGCGTAGAGAGATACTCAGCGCGGTCAGAGGCGCTTGAGTTCGCGGCGCACCGCCGCCACCAAACGCTCGAGTGCCTGCGGGCTCTGCAGCAAGAACAACGAGGGTTCGATCAACTCGAGCTCCATCACCACCGGCTGCCCGTCCGGGCCGGGCGCCACATCGACTCGGGCGTAGAGCAAGTCCGCCGCGAATGGCGCAAGTGCCGCCGTGCCGAGAGACCTCTCAGCCGCTGTTAGACCAATCGCCTCCGACACCACTTCAACGCCGCCCGCAAAACGCGGCGTCTTGCGCACGGCGTGAGTGAACTCGCCATCGATCCATACGAGAGCGCGCTCGCCGTAATCCTCGACCGAGGGCAGATAGGGCTGAACAAGTAGATCGCGTTGGGTCGCAAACACTCGAGTCTGCGCATCGACCTCAGCGTCGAGCGTTGTAAATCGATAGGTCTCGAAAGACGCAGCGCCCACGGCAGGCTTCACTACCACATCATGCCACCCGCGGCGGCCACACAGCTCGCTGAGCGAGCCGCTCCAGCCGCGTGTCAGCAACTCCGTGGGCGTCACGGGCACGCCGCGGCCGGCAAGCTCGAGCAGATATCGTTTGTGCAGATTCCCGAGCAGCACCGACGCGGAATTCCACAATGGAGCAACGGCTGCGACCTCGCGTACCCACCCGGCAAAGGCATCGAGTGCATGAATGTAGTTCCAGGTTGAACGCACCAGCGTAGGCACAGGTTCGCGCCACTGCGCAGCGTCGTCCCAAGCAGCCATGCGTGCCTCGACACCGACCGCTTGCAAAGCCTCGAGCAGCAGATCCTCATCGACGTCGGGCTCCGGCAACGGCCGGCATGTCGCGATGTTCAGACGCATCAGCGACCCGTTTGCATGATCAGCAATTTGTCGATGCGCATACCGTCCATGTCGATGACTTCGATGCGCAAGTCGCGCCAAGAGAGCACATCACCGGCTTTGGGAATCCGGCCGAGCCGAGCAAGTACGAAACCAGCGAGGGTGTGATAGTCCGAGCGTACAGAGGTCATGTCCCGACGCCCAAGTCGCTGCTGCACTTCCTCGATACCGAGGTGTCCGTCGACGAGCCAACTGCCATCCTCACGACGCTGCATCTCTGCGCGTTCGCGGGTGCCGAGATCGGGCAGCTCGCCGGCAATGGCCCGCAGGATGTCGATCGGTGTCGCCACGCCCTCGATAGCCCCGTATTCGTCGGTCACCACCGCAAGATGCGAACTCGACTTCTGGAACTGGTCGAGCAACTGCATCGCCGTGATGCCGACCGGCACGAACAACGGAGTCTCGATGTCCTTGTCCGTATCGAGCTGACCATGGCGCAGCGCCTCGCTCAAGGTGGCGAGCGTCACCATGCCGAGCGCCTCATCGAGCGAGCCCCGGGCGACGAGGAAGCGGGCATGGCCGCTGTCGCGTGCCTGCTGCCACAAGGCCGGCAGCGATTCATCCAGATCCAGCCAGAACACGTCAGTTCGCGGCACCATGATCGACTCGACCTTGCGATCAGCCAGTGCGAGCACGCCTTCGATCAGTCGCCGCTCGGAGGCGAGAAACACGCCGGTACGGGCGCCCTCAGCAATGAGCGCGCGAACCTCGTCTTCTGTCACCGACGCCGCAGGCGCTGCCGACACCGGCAGAATCCTGAGGATCGAGTCAACGGAAATGCGCAACAGCCACACCAGCGGCAACATCAGCCGCGCGAACACGGCCATGATGGGCGCGACGGCAATCGCCAGCGATTCAGCGTGGGTTAGCGCGATGCGCTTCGGCACCAATTCGCCAAATACCAGCGTACCGAAGGTCACCAACAGAACGACTACGCCGAATGCGAGCTCTTCGGTGACGTCGGCATCGACGCCGCGGGCTGCGAACCACCCGCCAAGCGCCTCGGCAAAGGTCGCGCCGCTGTACACGCCGGTGAGTATGCCGATGAGTGTGATGCCCACCTGCACCGCAGAAAGAAACGCGGTGGAGTCGGCGAGCAGCTCGAGTGCCAGTCTTGCGCCGCGGCTACCGCGTTCGGCCGAAGACTGCAGGCGACCACGCTTGGCGGACACCAACGCCATCTCGGCCAGCGCGAAGAAGCCGTTGAGCAGAACCAACAGCAGGATGATCAGCGATTCGGCAACCAGCATCAGGCGTTACTGCGAGTCCGCAACAAATAAATCCCGAATGCCATGATAGCGAGGTTGACGACACCAATGAGGAAGAACGGCGCACCCTGACTGAGCACGTCGTACAGCCAGCCGCCGATAGACGTAGTAAACAAAATGCCGCAAGACGCAAAAACACCCGCGAGACCAAACACGGCCCCTCGCACGTCCTGAGGCGCCTCCTGGCCAAGCACTGTTTGGCTCGCGATGATGGCGCAGATTTGTCCCGTACCGAGCAGGATCGCCACAAGCGTGATCCACTCGCTTTGCGGATCACCGACGAAACCACCCGCCATGTACCCAACGCCGGCGATCGCCATAGCGACCACACCCGCCTTGACACGATTCATCTTATCGAGCGCAAGACCAAAGAAAATGGCGAACACGAGACCTGCGGAATTGGCGATGACATAGGGTTTGGTGGCGGCCGAGACCGCTTCGGCCACCGTTTGACCGTTGGCAATGGCCGTCTGCTGCAAGCGAGCGCTGAAGAAGGTGCCGATGACGATGCGATCGGCAAAAGAAACGAACTGCAGCATGTAGGCAAACCAGATTCGCGGATTGGCTCGCGCGGCCTGCACGCCAGTTCGCAGCACGGTGCTCAAGGGCTCACGTTCACCCAGCTCACTCGGCGTACCCCGCCGTAAGCCGAGCCAGCACAACATCGCCGTTAGCAAACACAGGCCCGCCGCAATGCCAAGCGTGATGCGCCCCGCCATGACCGCGTCCATGCCGTCCGCAGCCAGGCGCTGCGGTACCTTGCCGAGCACCAGCACCGCCAGCGTGGCACCGAGACCCTGACAAAAGCCGGTGATACCCACGAACAGACCGCGTGACTCCTCACGAGGGATGTCGGCCAGCACCGTCGCCAACATGCAACCGACGGCCGCCACACCAACGGAGAAAAACAACGCGCAGGCCAATAACTGCGGAAAGGTGCGCGCCAACGGATAGAGAAAAAACCCGGCCGCTAGCCAAAGAAAACCGAGCGCGTAGACAGGCCGTCTGCCTATTTTGTCTGACAGGGCGCCAAACGGCGCCACGAGCAGCAATGAGACGATCTCGTTGCTGAAGCCCAAAAGACCCAACACCCGCCCCTGCTGATCGGCGGGCACATCGAGGTTGGCATTGAGCAAATACGGCTGAATGAAGCTGACGAAGGCCAGCATACCGATCGTGATGAATGCCGCGAAAAGATAGGTACGTGCATTCCAGCGCGTGTACCCGGGCGAAAGCCGGACAGGCCCCAATCGAACGTCGGTCGAGCTGGTCATGCGGGGCATCGTATGCCGCAGCATGGAACCGCGCCAGCCAAATACGGCTATCCTACGGTCATGGCTGAAAGCCCTTGCTCACTGAACGTCGGGTCGGTCCGAGTGGACGCGGTAGTCGAGTTGGCGACGGTACCGTTGCCGTTCGCACACTTCCTGCCCGACGCCACTGCGGAAGCTATTGCTGCCGAAGCCGAGTGGCTAAAGCCGCGATTTGCCGATGCTGCCTTGACACACGGTTTGCTGAGTTTCCACACCTATGTGCTGCGCAGCGAGACCTGCACCATCCTCGTCGATACCTGCATCGGCAACCACAAGGACCGAGGCGGTCACGCCGGCTTTCACCGCCTGACGACCGATTGGCTACGGAATCTGCATCAGCTCGGTGTCGCACCGGAGAGCGTTGATTACGTGATGTGCACGCACATGCACGGCGACCACGTCGGCTGGAACACCCGGCTGATGAACGGCCGCTGGGTGCCCACCTTCCCGAACGCCCGCTACGTCTTCGCACGGCAGGAGTTCGAACACCGCGCGCAGCTGCGGGCCCTGAACCCGGGCGCCGACTATGGCGTCTACGCTGATAGCGTGCTGCCCGTAATCGAAAGCGGTCAAGCTGACCTGGTCGAGAGTGATCACGAGGTGGAAGGGTTGCTCCGGCTCGAGGCGGCGCCGGGACATACGCCGGGAAACGTCGTCATTCACCTGCAAGCTGACCGCGGGCACGCCGTGCTCAGCGGCGATGTCATCCATCACCCCCTGCAGGTCAAATATCCGGAGTGGTCAGCCGCGTTCTGCGAGGACCGGGCAGCCTCCGCAGCCTGTCGCCGGCGCTTCGTCGAGACACATGCCGACACCGACACTTTGATATTGCCCGCCCATTTTCCGGCGCCGACGGCGGGGTTCATCCGCAGTCACGGAAATCGTTGGCGGTACTCTTTTGCAGACTGACCTCGCAGGGTAAGATTGCGGCCCCCACGGACTGGGGCCTGACCCCGCAACCTACGGATATCGTTGTCAATGGAAGACATCCTGCTGCTGCCTTTGGCGGATTACTGGTGGGCCTATGCGGGCTTCATCACCGGTTTGCTGCTGATTCTCGCCTTCGACCTCGGTGTCTTCAGCAAGCCCGGCACGCTGCCGACGCTACGGGCAGCGATTGTGCGCAGCATCTGTTTCGTGCTGCTCGCGCTCGCATTCAACTACGGCCTCTACCAGTTCCTGCTCTACGAACTGCCGACGCGGCCGGATCTCGTCGGTCTCGACCACGCGCAGCTGGCGCGTGACACCTCGCTCGAGTTCCTCGCCGGTTATGTGGTCGAGTACGCCTTGGCGATCGACAACGTGTTCGTGTTCGTTGCCGTCTTTTCGTACTTTGCGGTACCGCCGCAGTATCAACAGAAAGTGCTGTTCTACGGCATCATGGGCGCGATCCTGTTCCGTGCCCTGTTCATCTCGCTCGGCTCCATTCTCATGCAGTACGAGTGGGTCGTGGCCATCTTCGGGATTTTCCTGATCCTCACGGGACTCAAGATCCTGTTCCTACCCGAGAAGCCCATCGACCCGTCGCGTAACCCAGTGATTCTCGGCATCAAGCGCATCTTCCCCGTCACCCCCGCCTTCCATGGCGACAAGTTCTGGGTGGAGATCGACGGCAAGACCTGGGTCACACCGCTGTTCGTGGCGCTGGCATTCATCGAATTCAGCGACATCATCTTCGCCATCGATTCGGTGCCGGCGATTTTTGCGCTGACCAACGAACCGTTCATCGTCTTCACCTCAAACATCTTCGCCATCATCGGACTGCGGTCGCTCTTCTTCGTGCTGCAGAGCATGGTGAAGGCGTTCCTGTTCCTGAAGTACGGTCTCGGCGTGATTCTCGTCTTCGTGGGCCTGAAGATGGTGTGGCTCAATCAGGCGTTCGGCGGCAAGTTCCCGATCAGCTGGTCGCTGCTGATTATCGGCTCGATACTGGCGGTGTCGATCCTGGTGTCTATCGCTTGGAACAGGGTTCGAGGAGCTGAGGACAAAGACCCGACCTGACCTTCGCGGCGCGCGCCAGCAGCCCTCAGCAGGTGAGCAAAAACTCGTCGAGCGCGCGACGGCTTTCGGGCTCGTCCAGCGTCGGCGTGTGCCCCCGCTGCGGGATCGTCACCCGCTGAAGCTGCGGCAGCATCGCTCGCATCCGCTCGAGCGTGGTGTCATCGAGCAGATCCGACAACTCGCCGCGCAGCACGAGCAGCGGTAAACCCTCGAGCGCTGCGAACGCACCCCAGAAGTCGGGTACCGGCATGGATGTGTCGCGCAACGCCTTGCCGAGCAAAGGATCCATGTCGCGCACGATGCGACCGGGCGCTTCCTCGTGGTAGATCTGTCGCGTGAAGCTCTGCCACTGCTCGCTCGTGAAGTCCGGCATCACGTGCGCGTAGCCGCTGCGAGTATCCGCTTCAGCCTGTTCCCAACGGCTCACCACCGCAGCCGTGCCTACGGAACTTGCAATGCGCATCATGCCGACCGGACTGAACTGCGGGCCGATATCGTTCATCACTAGCCCCGCGAGCCGAGCACGGTGCTCCGCGCCGATAAACATACCGACGAGACCGCCCAGCGAAGTGCCGACGATCACCACGCGCGACAGTTGCAGGAAGTCGAGCCACGCTACGATGTCGGAGACGTAGACATCCAGCCGGTAGTTGCGCCAATCGGGGTCATGATCCGATCGGCCGCGGCCGCGAAGATCCGGCGTCAATACCTCGCGCGTCGCCGACAAGTGCAGCGCCAGCGATTCGAAGTCGCGGCAATTGCGAGTCAAACCCGGGATACAGACGACCGGCACCCGGTCGTTGGTGACGGCGCCGCCCCGGCGACGCGGATAACGGCGTGCGTACAGCTGCAATCCGCCCGGTCGCCGTAACGACAATTCCTGCCAGACCGTCTCGCTCACTTGGCAAACAGGCGCGAAGGGTCGCGAAACGCCTTGAACTCGAGCGCGTTGCCCGACGGGTCATACAAGAAGAAGGTGGCCTGCTCGCCGACCAAGCCCGCAAAACGAATGCCGGGCTCGATCACGAACGAGGCCCCGGATGAGCGCAGGCGTTCGGCGAGTTGCTGCCAACGGTCCCACTCCAACACCACACCAAAATGCGGCACGGGCACGTGTTTGCCGTCCACTTCATTGGTATGCAGCGGCTCGACGAATGGCTCACGCCCGGGCTCGAGATGTGCGACGAGCTGATGGCCAAAAAAATCGAAGTCCACCCACTCCGCAGCAGAACGACCTTCCGGGCAACCAAACAGTTGGCCATAGAAATTCCGGGCGGCCTGCAGGTCGTGTACCGGAATGGCGAGATGGAAGGGTTGCAGCATCAGGCCCCCCGATTGAGCAAGCGCGGCAGCAAGGACTGGAAGCGCTGTGGCATCAGTCGCTTCAGTCGCCAAAGATTGCGGTAGCGCGCGGGATGAACGAAGTGGGTCTGGCCACGAGCTGCAGCCGACAACATCAGCTCGGCCATTTCCTCGGCCTTGATGCCGGACGTATCGATCAAACGGCGCGCAGCGCTCAAGGTGCGCTCGGATCCACGGGCCGTCTCCATCAGTCGCGTTTGAAAGAACCCCGGCATTGCCGCCGTGACCGCCACGCCATAGGCGGCATACTCCTGCATCAGCGATTCGCTTAGTGCCACCACCGCAGCTTTCGAAGCGTTGTAAGCCGACATCTGCGCGCCGGTGCAGAAGCTCGCGGCGCTGGCGATGTTGATGATCATGCCACCCTTACCGCGCGCCATATGCTGGATGACGGCGCGGCAACTGTTGGCGACGCCGTGCACGTTGATGTCGAACTGCCAAGCCCACTCTTCGGGCGTGCTGGCATGGAACGGCCCGGCGATCGCCACGCCAGCACAGTGGATCGCCAAATCGAGACCACCCGCCGTCGACACCGCGGCATCGACGATGGCACGCACCGCCTCGGCATCACGAACATCACACGGTGCAGCGGCCACACGAGCGCCATCGCGCGCAAAGCCTGCCGCCACGAGATCGAGACGCGGACCGTCGACGTCGGTCAGGAACAGTTGCCAACCTTCCCGAGCGAGGATCTCCGCACAGGCGAGGCCGAGACCACTCGCGGCGCCGGTGATGAAGACGCGTCTCTGGGGGAACCTTTGGGACAAATTGCTGGCGGCGCTCGTCATGGCGTTAGGGTACTACACCCGAGTTGCGAATCGCCGTCGCGCGCGCCGTGATCGACTCGCGCTCCGTCGCCGAAAGACGCGCCAGATTGCGCACCTGCAGACTCATGCGCTGGTTGGCCGCGAGTGTCCTTTCGTGACGCAATAGAAAATCCCAGTAGAGGGTAGTGAACGGGCACGCGCCATCGCCGCTCGCCCGATCGGGACGGTAACGGCAACCCGCGCAATAGTTGCTCATGCGCTCGATGTACTTGCCACTGGCCACATAGGGCTTGGAGGCCATCACCCCGCCGTCGGCATATTGCGACATGCCCAGGGTGTTCGGCAGTTCTACCCATTCCACCGCGTCGACGTAGACGGCCAGATACCAGCGATGCACCTCGCGTGGATCGACACCGAGCAGCAGGCAATAGAGGCCCGTGACCATCAGCCGCTGGATATGGTGGGCGTAGCCGAGACGCAGCGTTTGACCAAGCGCATCGGCGAGGCAGCGCATCGGCGTATCGCCCGTCCAGAAAAATTCGGGCAATGGCCGATCAGCGCCTAGCGCATTACGCTCGAGATAGTCCGGCATGTGCAACCAGTAGACACCGCGCACATACTCCCGCCAGCCCAGGATCTGCCTGATGAAGCCTTCCACCGCCGCAAGCGGCGCTCGACCCGCCCGATATTCGGCTTCGGCCGCGGCGATCACCGTGCGTGGGTCGAGCAACTTCAAATTCAACGCAGCCGACAGGCGCGAGTGGAACAGCCAAGGCTCTGCGGTCCACATCGCATCCTGATAGTCGCCAAAGTATGCGAGACGATGCTGGATGAAATCCTCTAGCGCCCGCTGCGCCTCGACCGGCGTGACGGGCCAGTCGAAAGCTGCGAGATCGCCCGGGTTGTCCGGAAACGCCGCGGCCACCTCATGCAGCACCTCTCCCGTGAGCGCATCGGGCGCAAAAGCCTGCGGCGCGGAATCCGTCAATCTTGGCGGTCCGGCTTTACCGAAGCTTTTGCGATTATCACTGTCGAAGTTCCACTCCCCGCCCTCCGGCTCTCCGTTCGCATCGAGCAGTACACGATGCTCACGTCGCATCTGTCGATAAAAGAATTCCATGCGCAGTTGCTTGCGTCCTGCGGCATGGGCAGCGAACGTTGCGGGCGAACACAGAAAGTGCCGATCCTCGCGTACCTGCGGTCGTATCCCCTGTCGATCGAGCACAGCCTGCAGGTCGGCGCGCAGTTGCCATTCACCGGGCTCGACCCAAATGACTCCATTCGGTCGAAGACGCTGAAGTGCCGAATCAAGGGCCTTCGCCAGCGAGCCTTTGGAATCGGCCAAAGGCTGATAGTCCACCTTCCAGCCCTCGGCACGCAGGGCATCACGAAAGTGACGCATCGCCGCGAGGAACATGGCCGTGCGGATCCGGCTTGAGGGAACTCGTAGCGACTCGTAACGCTCCTCGGCCATCCAGACACCATCAAGTGCGGGGTCGAAGCCATCGAACGCCGCCGAGTCGCGATTAAGTTGATCGCCGAGTACCAGCACCAGATGTCGCATGGCGGCGATCATAGACCGGTCATCCGCACCGCGGGATGCTTTACGCCAATCCGGCTGCATGTCAGCGTAAGGGGCATGAGCACCTACTCCCGCCGTGATTTTCTCAGCCAGTCGGCTGGGCTGTCCGCCGCTGCGCTCGCCGCCGCGGATCTCAAGTTGGCCGAAGCCCAAAACGCGGCCGCGCCGCCGCGGGTCGCCGCCGGCAACAGCGCAGCCACGGCTTGGCAGGTGGGCCCATTCGAGGATCTGCGGGAGTGGATGGCGGAACTCGAACGACGCAATCTCGTGCTGCGCGTCCGCAATATCGACCAGGATGCCTACGAGGGCACGGCACTGATGTACCGCCTGATCGATCGCTTCGGGATGTACTTCGCTCCGGCCTTGGTCATGGAAAATGTGCGCATCGACGGACGTTGGTACAAAGGCCCGATCATCACCAACCACTTCGGCCACTGGGATACCGAGTGCTTGAGTTTCGGTTTGCAGCCGGTCGCTGGCGATCACGTGGCCACGTATTACAAGGCGCTTGCTCGCGTCGACGAGTTCCTCAAGCAAGGCAACGGCGGCGCCTTTCCGACGGCACCGTTTGTCGAAGTGGCTCGCGAGGCCGCGCCCTGCAAACAGGTGGTGCTACGCGGCGATCAGATCGATCTGACGAGTTTCGCCTTCATGCAGTCGAACCCAGCGGATTCAGGACGCTATGTGAACACCGGATCGGTGTTCACCGACGATCGGGAACTCGGCAAGAACTTCGGCACGTATCGCTGCGAGATCAAGGGACCTCGTCTGCTCGGCATCAACCCCGAGGAAGGTCAGGGTGCGTGGCAGGCGTTCATGAAGGCCAAGGAACGCGGCGAGAGTTCGGTCAAGGTATCGATCGCACTGGGTCAAGATCCGGTGACCTGGGTCGTCTCGAGCTCCAAACTTAACCGGGCCAAAGCCGACGAACTCGAAGTCGTGTCGGCGATCCGCGGACGGCCGCTGCGCGTCGTACGCAGCGAAACCAACGGGCATCTGGTCCCGGCCACCGCCGAGATGATCATCGAAGGTGAGGTGCCGCTCGATCAGGGCATGCTGCCGGAGGGCCCTTTCGGCGAAATGTATGGCTACATGGGGGCGCGCAAGGCCGCCAACTTCTGGATGAATGTCACCGCCGTCACCCACCGTCGCAACCCCTGGTTTGTCAACCAATACACGGGGGTGACTCGTGGCTTTCCGACGGCACCCCTCGAGCAGATGGCGTTGTCGGCGCTGAAGCGGTTCGTACCCAACATCAAAATGTTGCACACGCCGGTCGAGGCCACCGGGCTGTGCTTCGTCAGCATCAAGAAACAAAAGCCCGGCGAAGGGCTCGAAATCGGCAAGCGCATCGCGCAGATCGTCGGCATCGCCAAAGTCATCGTTATCGTCGATGACGACATCGAGGTGCTCGATCGCACCGCGGTGATGCACACCCTCGGGTCGCGCTGGCAGCCCGCACCTGCGACCGCCATCATCCCCGAGTCGCGCGGCATGCCACTCGACCCCTCGCTCACCAAGCGACCGATGACCTCGAAAGTGGTGATCGATGCCACGCGCCAATGGCCGCAGGAGGGTGGCCCCGCCGAGTATCAGGCACTAAATCGGACCGAGCTTGAGCGCCTTGCCCCTGAGGCCTTCAAGCGCATCGACAGTCGCTGGGACGCGCTGCTCGGCAAGTACCGACCGCCCGGAGCATGATGGACGCCGTTGCTGCGCCGATCCGCATCGAGACGCCTCGGCTCGTGCTTGAGGAGTTCGAACTTACTGATGCTGCGTTCATCGTCGAGCTGCTGAACCAACCCTCGTTCATCGAATTCATTGGTGATCGCGGCGTACGCACGATGGCCGATGCCGAACGCTATCTACGCGAAGGCCCGATGCGCAGCTATCGTCAGCATGGCCATGGCTTGCTGAAGGTCCGCCTGCGCGAGACCTCAACGACTCTCGGTATGTGTGGCCTCGTCCAACGTGACACCCTGCCGCATGCCGACATCGGCTTTGCGCTGCTGCCGCAATTTTGGAATGCGGGTTACATCACCGAGGCGGCCCGGGCTGCCATCGACGATGGACGAACGCGACTCGGCCTGACCACCGTGCTGGGCATCACCTCCCCGCACAATGCCCGCTCTATCCATGTACTCGGCAAACTCGGGCTGCAGTTCGTGGAGGAGCGTTCCCTGGCTACCGGGGCCTCGCCAGTCAGAGTTTTTGCCCTCGCAGCGTCTTGACGAGCCCTTCGAGGCTGCGCCACGACGCGGAGCTGAGCTAAAATCACCGCATGATCGAAAAGTTCCTCGAACGCCTGCTGTTCGCCTGCCGCTGGTTGCTGGCGCCGATGTACATCGGCCTGTCGCTGGCACTCGTCGCGCTTGGCATCAAGTTCTTCCAGGAAGCGGTGCATGTCGTCGTGACCATCGGCACCTTGGGCGAAGATCAGCTCGTCCTGATCGTCCTCACGCTCATCGACATCGTGCTGGTGGGTAGCCTGATCGTCATGGTGATGTTTTCGGGCTACGAGAACTTCGTCTCGCGCATCGACGTGGCGCAGGAAGGCGAGAAACTCGGCTGGCTCGGCAAACTCGATGCCGGCACCTTGAAGCTCAAAGTAGCGGCCTCGATCGTGGCCATCTCGTCGATCCACCTGCTGAAGGTGTTCATGGACGTCAAGACGATCCCGAACGACAAGATCCTGTGGTACGTGGTGCTGCACATGACCTTCGTCCTGTCAGCGCTGTTGCTCGGACTCCTTGATCGTCTCTCCTTCGCGGGCAAGCGCGACTAGCACGTAGCGGATGCCGCGCCGCGGCAACTCCGACTTCACTACCAATCGGTCGGGGCCGTAGACCCAAAGATCATTGAGGCCGGCAAGCCGGAAGCGCTGGGCGTCGAATGTCCCGGCGGGTACCGTCACCCGCTCGTCGCCGAGGTACTCCACCGACAGCGGCAGCAACGTGCCGAGCACCGGCTTGGTGAGGTCGGCACCCGCATCAACGCTATACAGATTGAGCGTTTGCACACCTCGCGCTGCCATATCGTAGTGCGCCGTGTGCCAGCCATCACCCGATACCGGATGGGCCCCGATTGAGAACCGTGCCGGCACCGCCGTCGCACGCGTTTGCGAACCGCTCGCCGGACCCCGGCTCATGGCACGCAGTGCATCCCCCTCGATCTGGAAATAACCCGCACCCTTCAGCACGCCCCCTGTCCAGTAGTTGGCAAACGCCGTCACCGGCCGAAAGCCTGCATCGACATGCAGGTAGACGTCGAACAAAGAACCGCGGCTGCGCAGATCCGCGCGCATCTGCAGACTGCGCGAGCCATCCGGATGGCGAGTGAGCATGAAGCGCTCGCTGCCCTGCACCGTACCGTCGCTGATCGTCTCGCTGCGGTATTCACCACTCCACTGCATAGCGATAGCCGCGCGCGGTACCGAGGACTCTGCGGCCAAGGCTGGCCGTGACGTCAAAAGCGCGAGACCCAGCATCGCGGCGATAACCAAAGGCGAATGAGTCGATTTCATATGCGTACCGCGGGTGACTTGCCTTTGACCCAAAAAGCCATCGCTAACAACACCACGTTGGCGCCGGCCATGATGATGAACGGCGCGCCCGGGCGCCACAGATCGAACGCCACGCCCCCTATTTTTGAAATAATCAGGATGCCGAGTGCTCCAAAGAAACCGACCATACCGATGACCGCGCCGCGTATCGGCCCGGGCGCCTCCTGCGCGATCAGCACCTGGGAGGCCAAGATACCGCTGATCTGTCCGATGCCCAGCATTGCCGCTGCGCCATAGGCCATGCCACCTGCGGCCGGATCCGGTGTCAAACCCATCCAGCCGTAACCGACGATGGCCAGCACCGTGGCGATGATGACGAGCGTCACGCGATCGATTTTGTCAGCCAACCAGCCAAAGAGCGGCGCCCACAACATGGCGCAGCCCTGCACGATGCCGAACAGCGCCCCTTGCAAGGCCGCCGCATCCGCAGCAGCCAAGCCATCGGCCGTCGCCGCCAGTTGTACCCACAGCGACAAGAACAAAGCGACGATCACGAGATCCGCGCGGGCGGTGAACGAGGCGGCGTAGGCAAGCGCGATCCGTGGCTGCTTGCCGGCCACAAACCCCTGGCGAATCAGGGTGGCTAGTGGGACTCGCTCGGTGACTTGATCCGGCTTGCCCGGTTTAAGCGCGAGCATCACGAGCGCGCTGAACACGCACACCGCCGCCGCCGTGAGATAGGCGAAGCGGCCCGCTTCGGTTTCTGTGGCGCCGAACCCTTGGTAGATCTGCGGTAGCTTGACGAGAAAGACGAGAAACAGCACTGCGCCCAGCGCGTTGAGCACGAATGACAGGCCGGTCAACTTGCCGCGATCGGCATCGACCGGGTAATCGGCCAGTACCGTAGCCAGCATGCCGCCCAGCGCCGCCACGCCGACGGCGTAGATCAGTCGGTAGATCAGCAACTGGTTGATGTCATCGGCAAAAGGATAGGCTGCGTACGCGAGTCCCGTGATCAAAAAGCCGACTACATAAACGATGCGTCGCCCCACCCGATCTGACCAAGCACCAAACAGGCCGACGGTCAGCAAGGTGATGATTTCCGCCCAGAACTGCAGATCGCCGGAAATTTGCCCGCGCTGCTCAGCCGGTACGCCGATATTGACCTGCAGCAGGTAGGGCTGCAGGGAGGTTGCGTACGTGAACAGCCCGATGCTGACGAAAGCCGCCCAAAGATAGGCTGCAACATGCCCCGGCATGACACCGGGCATCAGCCGGACAAAGAAAAACTTCCGGCCTTCGGGTGCTGCAGACATCAACTTCTCCGGGAATTTTGGGTCTAGCGGAACAAAATCGATTGCGGATAGCGCTGATGCCAGCGAGCATCGAGACCCGCATGGTGCCCCGCGGGCCACCAAACGAGCGGTAGGAACATCAGCGCCAGAACGATCAGCGATGCGTCATAGTAACCGCCCATCGCGAAAGACAACATCATGAGCATGGCGCCGGTAGCCGCACCGCGGGTCATGAACCCGAACAGCAGGCCCAAGCCAATGAATGTCTCCCCCCAGCACACGAGCCAGGCAAATGGCTGGTAGTGTGGAATACCGACATGCTCGAGAAACCAGGCGCCAAAGGATTCCGGATCGATTTCTTCGAGCCGTTCGAGAAAAATCCGCTGCAAGCGGTCGGATGAAATGTAGGCCTGTTTCCATTTGTTGATCGCGGCACCAATGAAAAACACCGCCATCAGCAAACGCAGGGTCACGAGCGCGATGATGGCAGGCCGCGAGAGCGTGGATCGGGTCATGGCGCGGCCCCGGGCAAGGGCCTGCCCAAAAGCTCCCGGACCCAAGCGTATCCCTGGCGCCGCGGCAAGGTTACGCAGCGCCCGAGGATCTCGCCCTGCGGTGAGCGCCATGAGCCGTCGCGCATGTCGATCAGTGAGCCGGGCACACTGATCAAGCCGCTGACCATGTCGACCCCTGCGACACCGTCATCAGACAGCACGCGGCGCTGACCGTCTTCATCGACGTAGACGGTCAAAGGGCGTCGATCGCTGGTTTTCCGACGTAAGGATTGGATCAGGTAGTCCCAGATGGTGGCGACCTGTGCCCAAAAGCTCTTCTCACGAAGTCTGTAGAGGGTGAACGCAGCGGTGGAGTCGCTCGCCCGACACTGCACAAAATCATCGCAGGTGGTGCATAGCAGGTTGATCCGGATGCGCAGTTCATCGGCTGCCAAGGGCTCGGGTCCGCGACTGCAGGCCCCGAGCAGCAGCGCAGCAGCCAGAATCAACGAGCACAGGCGCGCCCGGGGTACGGATGAACGTTGTTGCGAGTGCGAGCTCATGCGGCGATTTCGGCCATCTGAGCCGATCAAGTCAACGACACACCTCCCGGCCGTGTACCTTGCGGACAACGGATCTCGCCTGCCGCCACCTCAAGGAGAACGCTGGCCCATGACACCCTCCTGCTCCACCCTGACGCTGCGGCTCTTGTGGGTCGCCAGTGTCATCTGGCTGATCACGGGCTGCCAAACCTTGACGGCGCCCCCGGTGACGGACGCTGGTTTTTGCGCCCGTGCTCAGACTGCGATCGTCGGTGCAGTGCCGGTGGCGCAATCCGAAGTGTTCAGCGACTTCACGGCTTTCACCAAATCCAAGCCGGCGGTCAACCCGCTCCAAACTCGACAGTTCGTCAGGTTTCAGGACGGCGACCCGCAACGTCCAACCCTCATCTCCTGCAAGATGAAGACGGCCGATCACATCATCAGCGAGTACGGGGCGGGCCAGGCGGGCGAGGATAGAGGTTGTCGCTACGTCAATGAATTGACCGTGCGCGCAGTCGAAGCCTCGTTGCCCAGAACGGTACGACGCAGCGTGGTCTTTGACGAGGATATCGTCACCACCGACGGACCGGTTTGGCTGGCACCCTACGCATACGCCCGAGTCGATCCCTCGGGCGTCCTGCACTTGCAGGCCAAGGCAATGAAAAACGACTGGCTGGATCCGCGCTATGCGAACTCACCGCCGCAGTTTCGCGGCACACGCTATTGTCATCTCATCGCGCCGGAGTACCTGCGTCGCCTGCTGCAAGGGGAGGCGCCGCTACCGCCTTAGCGCATCGTGACGAATTCTTCGGCGCTGGTGGGATGGATGGCGACCGTATCGTCGAAGTCGCGCTTGGTGGCGCCCATCTTCAAGGCGACAGCAAAACCTTGCAGCATTTCGTCCGCCCCCGCGCCGATAACGTGGCAACCGACGATGCGCTGCTCGGGCCCCACGGTGACAAGCTTCATCTGGGCGCGCGGCTTGCGCTCGGTGAGCGCGTGGTACATCGGCACAAAACCAGACGTGAACACGGTGACCGCTTCGGTACCGTATCGCTCGCGCGCGTCCGTCTCGCTGAGGCCCACAGTACCAATAGGCGGATGACTGAAGACCACCGTCGGAACATTGCTGTAGTCGAGGCGCCGGTCGGTCATGCCACCGAACACCCGATCAGCCAGACGCCGACCCGCCGCGATCGCGACCGGCGTGAGTGCCACGTGCCCCGTCACATCGCCGATGGCGTAATGACGGGTGACATTGGTTTGCTGGAACGGGTCGACAGCGATGAACCCGCTGCCATCGAGCGCGACGCCCGCCCGATCGAGACCCAGATCCTCCACGAGCGGATCACGACCGATCGCCCAGAACAGCGCATCGAACGGGCCGACGATCCGGCCATCGCCAAGCAGCAAGCGCAGACTGCCATCGGCATCACGCTCAAGCGCGCGCGGTATGGCGTGATCGTGAAAAGCCACGCCTTCGTCACGCATGATTTTCATCAGCCCATCGGCCAACATGGCATCGAAATGCCGCAGCACTCGCTCGCGTCGTATGACCATCTCGACCGAGCTGCCGAGCGCGGCAAAGATTCCAGCCACTTCGACGGCGATGTAGCCACTGCCCACCACGGCTACGCGGCGCGGCCGCTCTTCGAGGGCAAAGAAACCATCCGAGGTGTAACCGAGCTCGGCACCCGGGATCGGTGGCACGGCAGGACGCCCGCCGGTAGCGATAACGACATGGGCGGCATCGAGATGCAGATCGCCGACCTGCACTTCGCCCGGGCCCGTGAGGCGAGCGCAGCCGCGAACGAGGTGCACGTTACGCTGCGCTAAGTTGCGCTCGTAGATGCCGTTGAGTCGCTCGATATAGGCATCGCGAGAGCGCTTCAGGGCAAGCCAGTCGTGTGCGCCGATACTGAGATCAAACCCATAATGCCGCGCGTCATGCGCAGCCTGTGCAATCTGGGCGGCGTTCCACATGACCTTCTTCGGCACACACCCCACGTTCACGCAGGTGCCACCGAGTCTCGAGGCCTCGACGAGGGCCACCGTCGCACCGTATTCCACCGCGCGCTGCGCGCAGGCGAGACCGCCGCTGCCGCCGCCGATCACCACCAGATCGAAACTTCGTTGTGACATATCCGCCCCTTGGAAAGGAGGCCATCGTACACGCGGCCGCGCCGGATGGCGCTGTGTCGATTACCCTAGCAGACCATGAACACCTTCTCGATCGCTACCTGGAACGTCAACTCGCTGCGCGTGCGCCTGCCACAGCTGGCCGAGTGGTTGGCTGCCGTTCAGCCCGATGTCGTCGCCTTGCAGGAGACCAAACTGCCGGATGCAGACTTTCCTGTGGCCGACATTCAGGCCCTTGGCTATCAGGTCCTGTACAGCGGACAACGCACCTATAACGGCGTGGCGGTGCTGTCACGCACGCAGCTCACGCCGATCGCCACCGATATTCCGGGATTCGTTGATGAACAGCGCCGTGTGCTCGCCGTAGAGACGCAAGGCTGCATCGTCGTCGACCTGTATGTGCCCAATGGGCAGGAGCCGGGCTCGGACAAATACGCTTACAAGTTGCGCTGGCTCGAGGCGCTTCACGACTGGTTGGTCAAGCTGCAGCAACTCGGTCGACCTTTGATCGTGCTCGGCGATTTCAACATTGCGCCCGAAGACCGGGACGTGCACGACCCCGTAGCCTGGCAAGGCAGTGTGCATGTCAGCGAACCGGAACGGCAGGCGTTTGCGCGTTTGCTCGAGACGGGGCTCGTCGATGTCTTTCGTCGGTTTGAGCAACCGGCCCAAACCTATAGCTGGTGGGACTACCGCGCAGCAGCCTTTCGCCGCAATCACGGTTTGCGCATCGATCTCGTACTGGCCTCGATATCGCTAGCGGCGCAGTGCACCGCCTGCAGAGTCGATCGGGAGCCGCGCCGCGCGGAGCGCCCCTCAGACCATGCGCCGGTGATCGCGGAGTTCATGCGCCAAGGCTGATGTCGGCGGCACCTCCACGCGTCTTGCGAAACGCTCGTGGAGTTCAGGCACTTTCGAAAGCAACACCTCACCACCCTCGACATCGCCCTCTCGCAGCGCTTGGCGCAAGATCTCCACCGACAGGGCCTGCAAACATTCGCTCGCCAGCGGTGCATAGCTGATATGCCACGGCTCAGGGCTGACGCCGCCGAGATCGCGCTGATAGGGCCGATAAAAACCGTATCGATCGAGATGCTCTGACAGCCAATCGTGCAGCGCCGCAAACGGCCCGCCCGGTGCGTATTCGGCGGGCACAAGCTGCAACTCGTAACCTTCGGGCACTGCCGCGCGATCATAGACGTCCAGGTCCGTGCCCCAGTGGTGACGACTGGCGCCGGGCAGCGCCGACCAGCACAGGATCGACTCGATGCGCTCAGCGGGCGCCAAGGCGGTCATATCGATGGGCTGACCACGCCGATCAAGACTCTCGCGGTCACCGCGATATTTGGAATTCCACAAAAATTGCTGCCGAGAGAAATCTCGAAAGGATGAGACCGGCACCAGGTCGAAGCCGGCCTGCGCTGCAGCGGCGCGCAGCTCGAGAAAGGGCGCGATCACCTCGACGTGCAAGGCGCAAGAGGGCTCCTCGAGTCGTTGGATGTGGGTGCTCGATCGACCCGTGAGCTCGTGTGCATCGAGCCGACGCATGCGTCAAGCGTCTAGCGCGCGCAGAAACACCTCGAGCGGCTGCGCTCCGGAAAAAGCAAAGCGGCGGTCGAACACGAAGGTCGGCACACCGCTGATTTTCCAGCGACGCACGAGATCCTGCAGGGCCGTCACCTCCTGTGCCAACTCCGCATCGGCGAGCGCCGCGCGCGCCGCCTCAGCAGCGATACCCGTCTCGGCCGCCAAACTGCAGAGCACTTCGGGATTGCCGATATCAAGCCCGTCGGTGAAATACGCACGGAACAAGCGCACGCTCATCGCCGCCTCGAGCGCGGGAGACTCGCGACGTGCCCGGGCAATCAGCAGATGCGCGCGTCGAGTGTTCGGCGTGCGTTGGATCGAGTCGAATCGAAAGTCGATGCCGACGCTCTGGCCAATTTGTTCCAGTTGCCGCTTGGCGTTATCGAAATGCGAGACATCACCAAACTTCTCGAGCAGATACTCGCGCCGGTCACGCCCGTCCTCGGGTACCGACGGGTCGAGTTGGTAAGGCATCCAGGTGATTTGTGGCTGAGCTGCAGGGCGGGCCGCCAAAGCCTGCTCCAGCCGCGCCTGACCGACGTAGCACCAGGGACAGATCACATCGGAAAATATTTCCAGCTTCATGGCGGGAGGATACACAAAGTTGCCCTCCCGCCGCCCCGCAGACGACGTACGGGTCGCCGATCACAGCCGGCACAGCCAATGGCGTTCAGCGTAAACTCGTGCGGTGATTCATCTGCGCGATGTCCTCCTGCGACGGGGGCCCGAACCCCTGCTCGAACAGGCTACGTTCAGTATCCTTCGCGGCGAAAAAGTCGGCATCGTCGGTCGCAATGGCAGCGGCAAATCCAGCCTGCTTGCACTCGTCCAAGGAACACTTAGCGCCGATCGAGGCGAGTTCGAATGCCCGCCCCAGTTGCGTATCGCCACGGTGGCGCAGGAGCTGCCGCACTCCGAGCGGCCTGTGATTGAGCATGTCATCGACGGCGATCAGAGCCTGCGCGACTGCGAGCGGCGCTTGAGCGAGGCAGAAGCGCGCAACGACGGCGTGGCGCAAGCCGAAGCGCTCCTACAATTCGACCTGCATGGCGGCTACACCGCCCGTAGCAGGGCGGCCGCGCTGCTCGATGGTCTCGGCTTCGATGCCCAGCGCATCGACGAACCGATCGCCGCATTCTCCGGTGGCCTGCGGATGCGCGCCAACCTGGCACGGGCACTGATGTGTCCCTCGGATCTGCTGCTGCTCGACGAACCGACCAACCACCTCGATCTTGATGCGGTGCTGTGGCTCGAGCGCTGGTTGCAGGAGTATCCCGGCACCTTGCTGCTGGTCTCGCATGATCGCGACTTCATGGACGCGATCGTCGGCCGCATCGTTCATCTTTCCGCGGCGCGGGCTACGGGGTACACGGGCAACTTCAGTCGCTTCGAGCAGCAACGCGCTGCCCGCGCCGCGCAGCAGCAAGCAGCCAACGAAAAACTGCGGCGTGAGGCTGATCACGTACGCAGCTTCATCGAGCGGTTTCGAGCCAAGGCCAGCAAGGCGCGGCAAGCACAGAGCCGGATCAAGTGGCTCGAACGTCTGCCGGACATCGTGGTACAGCGCGATGAGGCGGCCTATGAGTGGCGCTTTGCCGAGCCGCGGAAACTGCCCACGCCGCTGATTGCCCTCGACCGAGTGGACACCGGGTACGCGGCACGACGCATCCTGCGCAACGTCTCGCTATCGATCGCACCGGGCGCGCGAATCGGCATCCTCGGTCGGAACGGCGCAGGTAAATCCACACTGATTAAGACGCTCGCGGGGGAACTCAGGCCGCTGGCCGGCAGTTGCACATCGGCAGCGGATTTGGCCACTGGGTTTTTCGCGCAACTCGAGGTGGATCAACTTGATGCAGAGAGCTCCGCGCTGCTCGAACTCAATCGGCGTGGCGGCGAGATCGTGGCGGCCTGGACGCCGCAGCAACAACGCGATCATCTCGGGCAATTCGGCTTCCGCGGCGATCGGGTGTTCGAGCCGGTGCGACATTTCTCAGGCGGCGAACGCGCTCGTCTGTCGCTGGCGATCCTGGTCGCTCGACGCCCCAATCTGCTGCTGCTCGATGAGCCGACCAACCACCTCGATCTCGAGATGCGCGACGCGCTGCTGCTGTCGCTGCAGGAGTTCTCGGGCGCGGTCGTCCTGGTCTCGCACGATCGCGGCCTGCTCGGCGGCGTGTGCGACGAATTTCTTAGAGTGCGTGAGGGTGAAGTCGAGAGCTTCGATGGCGATCTCGATGACTACGCGCGTTGGCTGGCGGCGACCCGCCGCAGCGCGGAGATCGTAGCCCCCAGCAACCGCACCGAGCCCGCAGGGCCGGATCGAAAGGAACGCAAACGACTCGAAGCGGAGGCCCGCAACCGGCTTGCACCACAGCGGGCCGAGTTGAAACGCGTCGAGCGCGAACTCGAAGGCTGTCTTGCCGAGCGGCAAGCCCTCGAGGCGCGACTCGCGGATCCCGCGCTTTATGCCTCCGGCGACCCCGCTGCGAAAGCGTTGCCTGCCAAGCACGCGGCCCTGCTCGGCAGGATCCACGATCTGGAGGAGCGCTGGCTCTCGCTCAGCGAGGAACTCGGCCAATGAGGTGACGGCGGTGCCTCGGCCGGCAGTAAGCGCAGGCGGGGGCTGAAAAGAAAAAGGGCGGATCTTTCGATCCGCCCAAACGGGGGTCACTCGTCAGAAGGGACGGTTGACGGTAACTATCTTACCGTCGGCCGGATTCTTGTCAAGCATTTGTGCAACCCGACCCTGTACAACGACTGAACAACAACCCCGCTTGCTACCGAAACGGTATTAAAAACAATAGGTTAGCGGCCTCCCTGAACGGCCGTGACCACGCCATCCGCCACGGCCCCAAGGGCCATTGAACTCGCTTTTTCAAATGCGGCAACCACGGGCCCCATCCGGTTGGCCTCCGCGTTGACTGCCTGGTCCACCGAAAAAGCCGCCAACACGCGCCGCGAGTCACGCTCGGCGACCACGACATCAAACGCCACGCGGCACACGGGCACGGCACTCGGCGTTCGATACTCGGCGTCGAAGCGCCGCACCGTCACTCGCACCGTGTGCCGCGCCGGAAACGGAGCCGCGGCATCGTGCACCACCGGGACGCCGCGTGCGCGCAGCGCGTCCTGAATGTGGGTCTCGAGTACGCGTGGTAAACGCTCGGGCCAACGGCTCGCCGCGAACACGTCGAGCTTACGGTTCGCGAGGTCGGTCAAAATGATCGCGTCGGTATCAAAGCCCGCAGACGCGACCACATCGAGTACCTGCAGCGACTCGAGCGGCGTCGCGCTCAGCGACGTCGTCGTCGCAGCCACTGTCGGACGCAGGACGTAAGTGACCGTTGCGGGTTGTCGGCTCTGCAACATGCCGCTGCAAGCGCTAAGTCCAGTCAGCAGCAGCATCAACAGGGCGTGACGCTTCATCGGGGTACCTCTACACCGCGCGGTGGCGGTTGGAACAATAATCGTGACGGATCTTCGCGCAACGAGCGCGAGAGGGCCTGCAATTCGACTGCGGTTTGCCGACTGTCACGAACGAGGCGTTCGAGTTCTGGCAAGCCCTCACGCGTAAAGGTGGACAGCGGCACTGCGTTTTCAGTGACGAAGGCATCGAGGCGCTCGCTGGTGCGCGCGACGTTATCTGCCGCCACGCCGAGTCGCTGCACCGCGGTGCGTACTACCGGCATCGACTCCTCGCTGGTCGCGCGCAAGCCGCCCGCCACGACCGCCAGATCGCGGGAAATCACGCGCAGATCGCGCACCAAAGCATCGACCTCGCGCATCGTCTGCGGCAGGCTGCGGCTCGCCTCATCGACACTGCCGACCATCCGCGAAACGGCATCGAGGTTGTCGTCTGACAGCAGACGACTGGCGCGCTGCGCCACTTCTGAAGCTCGACCCATGACCTCCGGAACACCGCTCAGCAACAGATCGAAGCTCGAGCGCACCGAGCGGATCACGGGATACCGCTCACTCTGCACAGGCTCGGCAAGTCGCTTGTTGCCGACGTTGCCGAGTAGATCGATGTAGAGCAGGCCCGTCACACCAAGCAACGACAACTCGGCAACGGTCTGTTCGGAGATCGGCGTCGACGAATCGATGTCGACGATCACCTGCACGCGTGCCGCCGAGCGACGGTCGATGGTCAGGGTAACCACGCGACCCACATCGACACCGAGATAGCGCACCGTGCTGCCGACGTTCAGGCCGCTGACAGAGCCTTCGAAATACACCTCGTGGCGCACATAGGACTTGGCGTTGCGAGCGTCCGAATACCAGTAGACGAAGGCTACGGCCATCGCCATCACCAGCATGACGAACGCCCCGACCGCGGTGTAATTGGCCTCACGTTCCATGACCCACTCCGAAACGGCGTGCGCGATCGCCGTGAAAATACGCCTGAATCCAAGGATGCGGATGCTCGACTATCTCGGCCAGTGGTGCCGAAACCATGCGTTTATCGATGATGACACCGACACGATTGCAGGTTCTGAAAATGCTGTCCAGATCATGGGTGATCATCACCACCGTCAACGCGAGCTCGCGCTGCAGTCCTACCAACAACTCGTCGAAAGCAGCCGCACTGATCGGGTCGAGTCCGGAGGTTGGTTCGTCGAGGAACAGCAAGCCTGGATCAAGCGCCAATGCCCGCGCGAGCGCAGCGCGCTTGATCATGCCGCCCGACAGTTGTGAGGGATATTTGGCTGCAGCTTCAGGCGGTAGACCGACGATGCGCACCTTGAGCATCGCCAGTTCGTCGAGCGTGCGGGCATCGAGCTGCAGGTGCTCGAGCATCGGCAACTGCACGTTCTGCAGTACGGTCAGAGAACTGAACAACGCGCCCGCCTGAAAGGTCACGCCGTAGCGGGTCTTCAGTTGCCGCAGACCCGTCGCATCGAGACGGGTGATATCGGTGCCGTAGATTTTCACCTCACCTGCCTGCGGCCGTCGCAGCCCGAGCACGGTGTTAAGCAGCACGCTCTTGCCCGAGCCCGATCCGCCGACGATGCCGAAGATTTCGCCGGGCTGCACGATCATGTCGAGCCCGTCGTGCACAGTCTGTGTACCGAAGCGGTTGACGATACCGCGCGCTTCGATGATGGGTCCGGACATCAGATGCCGATCTCCATGAACAATACCGCAAACAACGCATCGGCAAGAATCACCAAAAAAATCGCCTGTACTACAGCGACCGTAGTCAGCCGACCCAGTTCGCGCGACGAACCTCGCACCTGCATGCCGCGATAGGTGCCGGCTGCCGCGATGAGCAGCGCGAACACCGGCGCCTTGATGAGGCCCACCCAGAACGTCCAATCGCCTATGGCCTCATCGACGCGCTGGAAGTACTGCACGAACGTCATGTCGAGCAAGGCTTGGCACAACAGCGCACCACCCAGGATGCCAACGGCATCGGAGATCACCGTCAGCAACGGCAATGCAATGGCGAGTCCGATCCAGCGCGGCAGCACCAGCACCTCGATCGGCTCGACACCCGTGGCCTTCAGTGCATCGACTTCCTGATTGAGTTGCATGACGCCGATCTCAGCGGCAAACGCGCTGCCCGATCGACCGGCGACGATGATGGCCGTCAACAGGACGCCGAGCTCACGCAGTACGCCTACCGTCACGAGGTCGACGACGAAGATGTCAGCGCCGAACTTCTGCAGTTGCTGGGCGCCCATGTAAGCGATGATGACGCTGATCAGGAAAGCGATCAGCGCGACGATGGGGATCGCAGTGATCCCCGTGTCGTAGACGTGCCGAGCGATCGAGGTCGGTCGCCACACCCGCGGATCGCGCAGCGCCCGCATGAACCGCCAGACCGCCTCGCCGATGAACGCCAGGCCCAACAACCAGCCGTGCCAGCGATCGACGACCGTCTTACCGAGGGCGGTGATCGGTTGCAACGGGCGCTCTTCGCGCACAAAGGCTGGACCTGCACCGGGCCCGAGGGTTTGTTCGACGAGTTCGAGCGCCGCCGGACGCGGGCCCTCGAATGCCACCGTGACCCCGGCGTGCTCGGCACGCTGCAGCACATCGCGCAGTAGCCACGCGCCGGACAAATCGAGCGTGCCTTGTGCTGCGGCGACTTCGAGCCGCGTTACGCCCTCGAACGAGACCGTCGCCAGGGCAGCCCCGATCGCGCCGACCTGACGAACCGTCCACTCGCCCTCGAGCGTGAGGCGAAGCGCCTGGTCATGCCGGTCGAGGCGATAGTGCATCAGGGCAGTTTCTTGTGACTCCCGTCACACAGCGGTGCCTTGGCCGAGTGCTTGCACGCGCAGAACCAGACCTTGCCGCTTTCGGCGGCGTCGTGACGCACGGGGGCGAAGTCGGAACCCTTGTGAGATCCGTCACAGAACGGCTGTCGCGCGGACTTGCCGCAGCTGCACCACCAATACGTCTTACCCGCCTCGACGTCGACGGGAAGCGGCACTTTGCCGGCGATTACGGGTTCGGACATGTCAGCCTCGCGCTTTGAACAACTGAAGCCGCAGTCTACCCCGACTCACCGCGCCGATCACTGCAAATGCGCCTCGATGAACCACAGGTCCTTGTCGAGTGCAGCGGTGATTTCGTTGAAAAGGTCGGCCGTCACTTCGTCATCGAGGTCATCCGCAATTTCAATGGCCTGACGCGAGGCCTTGGCGGCGGCGGCCAACGCGGACGCCAGCGCCTCCAGATGTTGCGCACCGGTGTAAATGTTCTCGGGATAGGGCTTGAGGCTCGAGCGCGCCGCTACGGTACGAACCGTGCCCCGGGCAGTGCCGCCGAGCGCGGTGATGCGCTCTGCCAAGGCGTCGACGTGGCCCGCGGCATGCTCGGCGATCTTGTCGAAGAGTTCGTGCAAGGCGATGAAGTTTGGACCCTTGACGTTCCAGTGCGCTTGCTTGGCCTGCAGACCGAGATCGATGGCGTCAACCAGCTGCGCGTTGAGCAACTCGACGACCTGCTTGCGGGTCTTAAGCGGCAAATCATTGCGGGTCTTGTGCATGGGGAGCGTCTCCTCGGCGGTTCTTGATATCGGCTTTCATTGTCGAGCGGCTCGCTGTCCGAATCCAGTTGATGGATCCGATGACGCATATCGGCGTTGTCTATCGGACTGACCGCCCTTCAATTCGCATCGCGCCAACGACGCAGGCGTGCTGCGCCCCAGAATAGTGCCGCCGCAACCGGCAGACCCATCCACAGTTCGACTTCGCCGAGGACACTGGCGGCGCTCAAGCCCCGATACGCCTCGTCGATCGCGGTGACGACATGGGGCATGGACAACTGTTCGCCATCATGGGTCAGCAGCCCGCCGAGGTGGTCGAAGAAACCGCTGAGACGGTGCGCGATGAAACCAGCCACGAGACTCGTGTTGAATACGATCTTCTCCGCCGTCACGAGCAGTACGGGTGGCAATATCGTCCACACGAGCGGGCTGCGCGGCGCGAAGGCCGAGGCAACCAACAGATAGCCCACGACGGGTGCATACCAGAGGGCTGCGAGCAGAAGGTTCTGCAGCAAAACCACTTGAGACGTAAGCCATACGAGAGGATGGAAATCACCGAGCGGTGCCAGCGGTGTGCCCGACACCTTCATGGCGACGATGCCAAAAACCATCAGACCGGAAACAAGCGAGAGCAGCCACACCCAGATCGGCACGATGAGCAGTGCCGTGAGTCCTTTCGAAAGCACCGTGGCTTCATCGGACACGGGCAGGGACTTCCAGAACAGAATGCTGCGATCTTTGCGCTCCGCATACAGACAGTCGAGCAGGTAGAAGAAGATCACCAGGAAGCCGACAAAGGCCTGCGGGATGATCAGCGAGCTCGTCCAGATGCCGAACAACTGGCTGCTGACCTTGGGGTCGGTGGACAGCGCCAAAAAGAACGACGACTCGCGCCCATCGAGATCGATCTGCACGCTTCCGGTGCCTTGCGCACTGAGCATGGTCCCGACGACCAGCAGCACAGCTGTGACAACCGGGGCCCAGACAAGGCTGCGGTGCTCCCAAAGTTCGCGGGTCACGAGTGTTTTGAAGGCTTGGGCGTTCATTGACGGACTCCTTGCATGGAGGCGACAAACAGGTCGGCGATGCTCGGCGTGCGTAGTTCGCCGAGCGCTTGCAGCTCAGCCGGGTCGCAGCCATCGTAAATCAGCGCGTGGCGACCGAAGAGTTCCCGCTCGTACATCGGCTTCAAGGCGCGGGCTGCCGGCAACTGCGCAGCCGTGGTGACGAGTTGTACGAAACGGTTTGGCAGCTGATCGACGGCGGCATCGAGCACGATGCGTCCGTGGTTGATTAGCAGCACATCGGTCAGCAGATGCTCGACTTCTTCGACTTGATGGGTGGTGACTAGGATCGTGGTTTCGTGGTCGAAATAGTCGTTGAGCAGCGCCTCGTAGAAAGTACGGCGGTACAACAGATCAAGACCGAGCGTCGGCTCATCGAGCACCAGCAAGCGCGCATCGATCGCCATGATCAGCGCCAGATGCAGCTGCGTGATCATGCCTTTCGACAGTTCACCGATGCGACTGTCGCGACGCACCTCGGTGCGAGCCAATACGTCCTCCGCCTTGGCCCGATCGAAGCGCGGGTGCACGCCGGCGACGTAGTCGATGGCATTGCGTACGCGCAACCATTTGGGCAACACGGCGACATCGGCGATGAAGCAGACGTCGCTCATCAGTTGATCGCGGGCGATGCGCGGATCACGCCCGAGCACAGACAACTCGCCTTCGAAGGGGGTCAGGCCGAGGATCGCCTTGAGCGCCGTCGTTTTGCCTGCACCGTTCGGCCCCATCAGCCCGACGATGCGCCCGGCCCCCACGGTGAAGTCGACGCCGTCGAGCGCGACGACTGGTTTTCCGCGGAGTGTGCTGCCGTACGCTTTGCGCAGTCCACGCGCTTTGATGATCGGTTGGTTCATGACTTGTCTCCGATATTTTTCGCCGCGGGAATCTGCATGAGTTCCTCCACGGTGAAACCGAGTCGATCGATGGTGGCTCGCGTCCGCGGCCACTGCTCACCGAGAAAGCGGCGGCGCTCATCGGCCAACAGCGCGGCGCTCGCGCCGGCGTTGACGAACATGCCGCGACCACGGCGTTTCTCGACGAGCTGCTCGTCGACCAGTTGCTGATAGGCCTTCAGGACTGTCAGCGGGTTAATGCGAAATTCCGCTGCCACGTTACGCACCGAGGGCAACGGGTCACCCTCGCGCAGAGTGCCCTCGAGGATCATGGCGACGACCCGATCGCGCAGTTGCCGGTAGATCGGCGCACTGTCGTTCCAGTTCTGCTCCATCAGGCGATACCTCCAGAGATGCGCGTCGGCGAGGGGCCGCGAGGGCGCCTCAGGCGTTGGGTAAATTGACGACGGTGACGGCAGACCCGAGCCAGCGGACCTCGGCGGTCGAGTGGCTGAAGGTCCAGACGAACAGCGCCGTCAGCAGGGTCGCAAGGACGGCTGCCGACCACGAGGCCGAGGGTGACGACTGGGATGAAAGGTTGGCGGGGCATGTGTTCACGGTACTGGCTCCTGAGGATTACTTCTAGTGTTATATATAACTACAACACTAAATCAGAGTCAAGGCCCCGCCTTCTCGGATCGCCCATACCGTAGAATTCGCGCGGCTTTTACCTGTGGAGAACTCGAGATGAAGCAGCCCTTGAACGTTGCGATCACCGGTGCCGCCGGCCAGATCGGCTATGCCCTCGCCTTCCGCGTTGCCTCCGGCGCCATGCTCGGTGCCGATCAGCCGGTGAACTTGCACCTGCTGGAGATCACACCGGCCCTGCCGACGCTGCAGGGTGTGGTCATGGAATTGAACGATTGTGCGTTCCCGACGCTGAACAAGGTCATCGCCACCGACGATGCGCGCGTGGCGTTCAAGGATTGTCACGCAGCGCTGCTGGTCGGCGCACGCCCGCGAGGCCCCGGCATGGAGCGCAAGGATCTGCTGCTCGCGAACGCGCAGATTTTCTCGGCGCAAGGCAAGGCGCTGAACGATGTGGCGGCGCGCGACGTCCGCGTGCTCGTGGTCGGCAACCCGGCCAACACCAACGCGCTGATTGCGATGAAGAACGCGCCCAGCCTCAAGCCGCAGAGCTTCACGGCGATGACTCGGCTCGACCATAACCGCGCGCTCTCGCAGCTGGCCGAGAAGACCGGCACCCACGTCAACGACATCCAGAAAATGATCATCTGGGGCAACCACTCAGCCACCCAGTACCCGGACATCAACCACTGCCTCGTCAAGGGACAGTCGGCGCGTAGCCTGGTCGATGCCGAGTGGACCGAAAAGACCTTCATCCCCACGGTGCAGCAGCGCGGCGCCGCCATCATCAAGGCAAGAGGGGCCTCCTCAGCGGCCTCAGCGGGCTCGGCTGCCATCGATCACATCCGTGACTGGTTCCGCGGCTCCTCGAACGGCGATTGGGTGTCCATGGGCATTCCCTCGGATGGCAGTTACGGCATCCCCGAAGGCGTCATCTACTCCTACCCGGTGGTCTGCCGCGGCGGTCATTACGAAATCGTCCAAGGCCTCGCCATCGACGAGTTCAGCCGCAAGCGCATGGATGCCACACACGCCGAGCTGCTCGAGGAGCGCGACGGCGTGAAGGATCTGCTCGGCTGACCCGCCGCCGCTGACGATCCGCGCCCGAATGGGCGACGAACGAGGGGGGGCGGTGACGCCCCCCTTCTGTTGTGCCGCGCCGATCAGTAGGCTTCCGGCATGGCTAACGCAATCATCGCCCTCGCCCTGCTCGCCCTCGCGATCTGGGCACTGACGCTCAAGGGCGGCGTCATCGCACTGCTGTTTGTCGGCGCCCTGCTCTTCCTCGCCTACCGGCGACTCAGCCTTGCTGCCTACACCGGCACCTTCTTCGTTCTGCTGCTCGCCTACACGGTGATCGGCGATCCTGCCGGGCTATGGAAGGGATTTCTTTGGACGGTGTTCGGGGTCCTCGCGGTGCTCAACATCGTGCCTTTGCGCAAGGCGCTGGTGTCGCGTCCCTTCATGAAGATCTATCGCCGCATGCTACCGGCAATGTCGAGCACCGAGCGCGAAGCGCTCGAGGCCGGCACCGTGTGGTGGGACGGTGAGCTGTTCACCGGCAAGCCGGACTGGTCGAAGTTGCTCGGCGCCAAGGCACCGCAACTGACCGCCGAGGAACAGGCGTTCCTCGATGGGCCCTGCGAAGAGTTATGTCGAATGATCGACGACTTCGATATCACCCATCGTCGTGGCGACATGCCGCCCGAAGTGTGGGACTACCTCAAACGCAACGGCTTCTTCGCCATGATCATCCAGAAGAAGTACGGCGGTCTCGAGTTCTCTGCCTACGCCCACTCTTGCGTACTCGCCAAGCTCTCCTCGCGCAGCGCCACGGTCTCCTCGACGGTCGCCGTGCCCAACTCGCTAGGTCCCGGCGAACTGCTGCAGCACTACGGCACCGAGGAGCAAAAAAATCATTACCTGCCGCGCCTTGCTCGCGGCGAAGACATTCCCTGCTTCGCATTGACCGGCCCGCGTGCCGGATCCGATGCGGCATCGCTCCCGGACACCGGCGTCGTCTGCCGCGGCCTCTGGGAGGGTCAGGAAATCGTCGGCGTGAGACTCAACTTCTCCAAGCGCTACATCACGCTCGCCCCAGTGGCCACCGTGATCGGCCTCGCCTTCCGCTTGTTCGACCCTGAGAAACTCCTCAGCGATACCGTCGACGTCGGCATCACCTGTGCGCTTATTCCGCGCCATACGCGTGGTGTGAGCATTGGCCGTCGCCACTTCCCGCTGAACGTCCCCTTCCAGAACGGGCCCCTCCAGGGCAAGGACGTGTTCGTACCGCTCGATTTCATCATCGGCGGCCAGAAGATGGCGGGCCAAGGCTGGCGCATGCTCGTCGAGCAACTCTCGGTCGGTCGCTGTATTTCTTTGCCCTCGAGCGGTACGGGTGGCGGCAAGGCCGCCGTATTCGCCACCGGCGCTTACGCGCGCATCCGTCGCCAGTTCAACATGCCGGTCGGCAAATTCGAGGGTATCGAGAGCGTCATCGCACGCATGGTCGGCTACACCTACATCATGGATGCCGCGCGTTCGGTCACGGCGGGCGCCATCGACGGTGGCGAGAAGCCTTCCGTACCCTCGGCGATGCTCAAGTACCACGTCACCGAGATGAGCCGGCAAGTGGCGAACGACGCGATGGACGTGCATGGCGGCAAGGGCATCTGTCTCGGCCCCCGCAACTACCTCGGTCGTGGATACCAAGTAGTCCCCGTGGCCATCACCGTGGAAGGCGCGAACATACTCACGCGCAGTCTCATTATCTTTGGCCAAGGGGCCGTGCGCTGTCATCCGTTCGTATTGAAGGAAATGGAGGCCGCACGCAACCCGGATCGTACGCAAGGGCTCGCGGACTTCGACAGTGCGCTGCTTGGCCACATCGGCTTTACGCTCAGCAATGCGGTGCGCTCGTTCATCATGGCGCTCACCAACGCACGCTTCACGACGGTGCCCGCCGAGGGTCCGGCAGCGCGGTATTACCAGCACATCGTGCGCTTCTCGGCGAGTTTCGCGTTTGCAGTCGATGTGGCGATGCTGAGTCTCGGTGGCTACCTGAAGAAAAAGGAAAATCTCTCGGCGCGCCTCGGCGATGTGCTCTCGTACATGTATCTGGCGTCAATGGTGCTCAAACACTACGAAAACCAAGGGCGCCGCGCCGAGGACCTGCCGATCGTCGAGTGGGCCTGCCGCAACCTGCTCTACAAAGCGCAGGAGCAGCTGCACGCCTTCCTGCGCAACTTCCCCAATCGCCTGCTCGGTGGCGCGATGCGGTTTTTCATCTTCCCACGCGGCCTGCAGTACTCCGCACCGGACGATCGGCTGAGCCATACGCTGGCCGAACTGGTCGGCTCGCCGACCGAGGTGCGCGATCGGCTGTGCTATCCGGTGTTCCGTCGGGTCGAAGCCAACAATCCGCTGGGCTTGTTGCAAGAAGCGCTTGAGATGTCGGGTCGGGCCGAAGAGCTCGATCGGCGTATTCGCGTCGAGGGCGTGAAAACCGGGCGCATCGAAGCGCTCGATCTACCAGGACAGATTGACGAAGCCGAACGCATCGGCCTGCTCAGTAGCGATGATGCAGCGTGGCTGCGCGACTACGATCGCAAGGTGATGGAGCTGATCCATGTCGACGATTTCGCTACCCACGAGCTCGGCACCAACGGTGCGCCGTCACTGCGGGTGAACGTGCAGATCGCCTCGGATACGGTCGTCGAAGCGACGCTCTAGTTGCCCACCATGAAGTGTCTGAACTGCGAAGCGGCGTTGCAGGGGCCGTATTGCGCCCTATGCGGCCAGAAGCACGATCCGCATCGCCCATCCATTGGGCACTTCATTGAGGAGACTGCAGAGTCCTTGAGTCACGCCGACTCCAGACTTTGGGTCACGCTGTGGAAATTGCTTTCGAAACCCGGACTGCTCGCCGTCGAATTTTTCGATGGCAAGCGGGCGCGCTACCTCCCGCCCATACGCTTGTATCTCGTGGTCAGCGTCGTTTTCTTCCTGCTGCTTGGGGTCGGCGAGAGCGAACCGGTCGTCGCGGCTGATCCTGACGCCATGGTCAATGGCGTCAGCCTGACGCACCCGAACACGGATCGCGTTGCGGTCGAGAACGCCTGCGCCAAGCTCCAATACAACGGACCTTTCCAACAGCAGATCTCGCCGCGACTCCAGGCAGGCTGCCGCAAGACGCTGACCGCGGGCGGTACCACTCTTGGCGCAGCGTTCCTCAGAAATCTGCCAAAAGCCATGTTCGTGCTGCTGCCGCTGTTTGCGGTGGCGATGCTGCTCTTCTATCTTTGGCCGCGACGACTCTATGCCGAGCATCTCGTCTATCTGATCTGCAACCACACCGCCATCTTTCTCGTTGGCGTCCTAGTTCAATTTGCAGACCTCGTGCTGCCGGCGGTGTCAGGGCCGTTAACGCTCGCAAGCCTGCTGTACATCGTGTGGTACTGCTGGCGGGGGATGCGAGTCTTCTACGGCAACGGCCGTTGGCTGACGCTCGCGAAGTTCTTCGCTCTGGGAGTCGTTTACCTGACTCTGGCCAGTCTGGTACTGACCTTGACGGGCGTCGTGGCGCTGCTCGAGGCCTGAGTACCCCGAAGGGATGAGCACCTCGCGCAGCATCCTGCACGTCGATATGGATGCGTTCTACGCTTCCGTCGAGCAGCGTGATAACCCGGAGCTGCGCGGCAAACCCCTGATCGTCGGTGGCACGAGCGGTCGCGGTGTAGTGGCTGCGGCCAGTTACGAGGTGCGCA
>VEQP01000066.1 GCA_018883185.1 Nevskiaceae bacterium
AGCGGGAGCTGACTCCCGATGCCGCACGCCGAGAGCAGCAGCGCTTGCGATGGGGCATCGATCCCTCAACGCGGGTGGTGCTGTTTTTTGGCACGCCGCGAGCGCACAAGGGTTTGCTCGAGCTCGCGCGGGCGCTGGCGGGCTTGACCGATGCGCGATGGCAGCTGGTGATCGCCGGTTCCTTCGAAGATGCGGCGTTGCGACGCGAACTTGAGTCTTTCGGGCCGGGGCTCATTCGTTGTCTACCCGTCCAGCCGATGTCCGCTATCGCGGATGTGGTCTCGATGGCCGATGTCTGCGTGCTGTTGCAGCAGGGGCGTGGACAAGCCCCGCTGTTGCAGACCCCGGCCAAGTTGACCGATGCGTTGGCCATGCGGGTGCCGGTGCTCGCCAGCGAGACCGCTGGGTTGCAGGAGTTCATCGACGCCGGTGTGGTTGTGCGTACGACAGCCGCGACGGTCGCCACCGACCTCACCCGCTGGTTCGACACGGCCGCAGGCGCCGCAGAGCGGCACGCACTGACGGCTCGGGGGCGAAATTTCTTTGAGCAGAAACTCTCTTACGCCACCAACGTGGCGACGCTAAAGAGTGTGGTCAGCGAGGCTGCTTGCGCCGCCCGCCCGCACCGCGATGTTCTGCAATGGCAGCCATTGCAGGTCTTGCGCGAGGTGTTGCGAACCGGGCGGTGAATGCACCGCCAAAAATGCGGTATGATCAACCGGTATTTTATGTGAGGTGGGACGGTATGGTTGCCCTGACGAAACGTAAGACGTCTCTGACGCTCGATGCCGAATTGCTTGATCGAGCGAGAGCACTGGAGATCAATGTTTCGGCGGTGGCTGAATCTGCGCTTAAAAGCGCGGTTGTGCAGGCGCGTCGTGCGCAATGGCTGAACCAAAATGCCGAGGCCTTCGCGGCCCAATCGGTTTGGCACGAGCGCCACGGACACCCATTGGCCGACATCATCAGTGCACCGGGGGGATCGTCGTGGAGCGCCTGACCCGATACGACGTTGCGGAGTACCACGGGGTCAAGATGGTGGTGGTCGAAAGCGACTTGCTACCGCCCGACCCGGCGGTTGTTGTGATTCCTCTGCTGGCCGACTACCCGGCAGTAAAAGAGCTTAACCCTAGCATCTTGGTCAATGGCCGCCGCTTAATCTTGGCTACTCGGCTGATAGCGGCCGTTCGTCGATCAAGCGTGCGCCGCGTCGGCAACGTTGCAGAACAAGGTGACTTGATAAATCGCGCAGTCGATATACTGGTCGCAGGGGTGTAGCGGAGCACAACGAGACCGTCCGTACCCATTACCCTAACGCCTCTCCCACAAGGCGATAAAATGCGCCATGCCCGAACCCGTGCAATGGCTGCTCGCCTACACCAAGCCGCGAGCTGAAAAACTCGCTGAAGAACACCTGTTGCGGCAAGGGTTTGAGGTGTTTGCACCCACCTTCACCTCGCAGAAGCGCCGTCGTGGCCGTTGGCACTGGGTGGAGGAGCCGCTGTTCCCGCGCTATGTGTTCGTCGGCGCCCGTCCCGAGCAGTCCTGGTCGCCGGTGCAGAACACCGTCGGGGTGACGGCGCTGGTGCGCTTCGGGGGGCAGGTGGCGACGGTCCCTGAGCATCTTGTTGAACAGTTACAAGCGGCCGGTGTGGCCGGGCCGGATCGACAGTACCGCTTTACGGCGGGGCAGACGGTGCGCATCGTCGGGGAACAGTTCTCCTCGATCGAGGGTGTCTTCCAGATGCAGGACGGCGAGCAACGCGCCCAGGTGCTGATCCACCTGCTGGGCCGGCCCGCCGTCGTGAGCGTTGCCTTGGCGGATGTAGTGCCCGAATAATCCCTCATGACAATCGTGGTGGTCGGTTTGGGTCGCGTGGGCCTCAGCAACGCTGCGTTGCTGGCAGCCCAGCACTCCGTGGTCGGGTTCGACATCTCGGCCGAGCGCGTCGCGGCGGTGAATGCGCGCCGCTCGCCCATCGAGGATGCCGAGCTCGCCCGCTGGCTGAGCGAGCGTGCGCTCGATCTTACCGCCACCTGCGATGCGGCCGCGGCGTTCGCCGGGGCGCAGCTCGTGATCGTTGCCACCCCGACGCATTACGACCCTGAAACCCAGCGCTTCGACACGCGCTCGGTGGAGGCGGTGGTGCGTGAGGCCGCGCAGGCCGCACCGCATGCCACGATCGTCATCAAGTCCACCGTGCCGGTGGGCTTCACCCGCGCTGCGCGCGAGCGGCTCTCGGCCCCGCACCTGCTGTTCTCCCCGGAGTTTCTGCGCGAAGGGCGTGCCCTGCACGACAACCTGTATCCCTCGCGCATCGTGGTGGGCGATCGGGGCGAGCGCGGGCAGGCCGTGGCTAAGCTCTTTCGCGAGGCTGCGCTGCAGCCCGAGGTGCCGGTCCTGCTCACCGGCAGCACCGAGGCCGAGGCCATCAAGCTCTTCGCCAACACGTTTCTGGCCATGCGGGTGGCGTATTTCAATGAGCTCGACAGCTATGCGCTGACGCAGGGGTTGGACACGCGCCAGATCATCGAGGGGGTATGTCTCGATCCGCGCATTGGTTCGCAATACAACAACCCGTCCTTCGGCTACGGCGGTTATTGTCTCCCTAAAGATACAAAGCAACTGCTCGCGAACTACGAAAACGTACCGCAGGTGCTGATCCGCGCCATCGTCGAGGCCAACGCCACGCGCAAGGACATGATCGCCGCCGACATTCTGGCCCGCCGCCCGCGCGTGGTGGGGATCCACCGCCTCGTGATGAAAGCCGGCAGCGACAACTACCGCTCGAGCAGTGTGCAGGGTGTGATGAAACGCCTGAAGGCCAAGGGCGTCGAGGTCATCGTCTATGAGCCCGTGCTGCGCGAGTCGAGCTTCTTCGGCTCCGAGGTCGTCTCGGACTTAGCGGCCTTCAAGGTGCGCGCGGATCTGATCGTGGCGAACCGGCAGTCGGCCGAACTCGCCGATGTGGCCGAGAAGGTCTACACCCGCGACCTCTTCGCGCGCGACTAGAGCGTGGCGGGGCGGCAGATCGAGGCGACGACTTCGGAATACCGACTCAGGGCCACCCAGCCTTGCTCGGTCATGGTCACGGCCTTTTCGCGCTGGTCGGCCTCGCCGGCCTAGCGCTCCACCAAGATCAATCCTTCGCGCGTCAGCTCCTCGATGAACGCCCGACAAGAGCGGTCGCCACCGAGGCCGGCGAGACGCAACGACAGCACGAGGTAGGTCACGGGGGACCCGTCGGCGGCGGCGATGACTAGAAGGGGCGGGAGGAGGTGCAGCTTTTCTTTTCGAAGCATCGGCGAATCGTCGGTGCAATATATTTTTAGTAATAATACTTGCTAAAGTGTAGTGCGATTTCGCGCGCATAAGCAAGGACGAGTTCCGGGAAATGGAGTCGACGGCCATTCCCGCCTTGCTTGCTATCCTTGTCCCCGATGGACTCCGTGCCCCAGCGCCGCCTTGCGGCAATCATGTTCACCGACATCGTCGGCTATTCGCGCTTGATGGGCATGGACGAAGCGCGGGCCTTGCGCCTGCTCGACGCCCACGACGCCATACTCGGCGGGCAGGTGCAGGCGCACGGTGGCGACATCCTCAAGAAGATGGGCGACTCGGTGTTCGCGGCCTTTGATTCGGCGACGAGCGCGGTGCGTTGCGCCATCGCGATCCAGGCAAGCCTTGCCGCGCACAACCAGGCTGCAGTCCCCGAAGAGCGCGTGGCCGTGCGTATCGGCGTGCACCTCGGCGA
>VEQP01000019.1 GCA_018883185.1 Nevskiaceae bacterium
ACATCGAGGAAGGTCACTACGGCGGCAAGGGCTCGGATGCCCACAAGGCCGCGGTGACGGGTGACACCGTCGGCGATCCGTACAAGGACACGGCGGGCCCCGCGATCAACCCGCTCATCAAGATCATAAACATCGTGGCACTGCTGCTGGTGCCGCTGCTCTGAGGATCCCTCGTCGGACGAGCGAAAGGCCCCGGGCGACCGGGGCCTTTTTTTTGGCTATTCTCCCGGTGAGGCATCGCAAGAGGATCGGCCATGCAACTTCACGACGCGTACAACGAGTGCCTGCGACGACTACGGGGCGCGAGTCGCCAGTTGCAAATCGGTGCCGCGGATGAGGATCTCGCGCGGATCAGTGAACTCGTGGTGCAACCGCTGACGGGCCAGTGGCGCCAATTCCACACCATCGAACACATCTTCGAAGTGGGCGGCGATGACGACCCTCTCGAGATGGTCGCGGCGCTGTTTCATGACGTGGTCTACATCCAAGTCGACCTCAGCATCAATTTCAACCTGGCGCGCTACATCACCCCGTTCGTGCGCGAGCTCAAGCCCGTGCGCGAGGGCGTGGCCGAAGGGCTGATCGTTCGCGACCGCAAGGACCTCGGCAGCGATCGCATGTTCGATCTGGTATCGACAATCTTCGGCATCGCCCCGGGCGATCGCCTAGAGCCGCAGGCGGGACAAAATGAGTTCCTGAGTGCGCTCGTCGCAGCCAAGGTTCTCGAGGGCGTGTTTCCGGCAGGCGCGATCGCCCAGATCGTGGCCTGCGTCGAAGCGACGATACCGTTTCGCCCTGCGCCCCCGGCGGGTGCGGAAAGTTGCAGCGTGCTGCTGTATCAGCGGCTTTGCGCCGCCAACGAATCTTTGGCGCTGGGTCTCGATGCGGCGACCTTGCTCACCGCGACGCACCGTGCGGTACGGCTCGCTAATCGCGATGTCGAAGGCTTTGCCGCCAGCAATCCGGGCGAGTTCCTCGACAACACCTGGAACCTGCTGCCCGAAACCAACCACGCGCTGCTGACCAGCACGGCCTACACCGTGCGCGATTACCGTCTCTCGCTACAACGCATGCGCGGGTTCTTGCACAGACTCGATGCGGCCGCGGTGTTCCGCCGCTTTGCCGACGAGCCCGCCGAGGCCGTGCATCGCGAGCGGGTCGCGCGAGTGACGCAGAACCTCTCGATCGCCTCACGCTATCTCGGCGCCAAACTCGTCACCATCGCTTTTCTCGAAACGCTGTCGATGCGTATCGGTCCGGACATGCCGCTGTCGATGATCATGGGTGCCTTGCCGCGCCCAGATGCCCCGCCCGGGCCAACGCTCGAAGGTTTCTTGCCTCCAAGCGGAAGCCCACCAGCCGGCCTCTCGGCCATTGACTCCACCGTAATGCGCCTGCTCGAGTTCGGTCGCGAGTCAGACCGCAGCTACGATCTGAAGCATTCACCGCTCGCAGCCTTCTTCGCACTGGAGTTGGGGCTTGGCCCGATGCTCGAGCTACTCGAACCTGCCGGGGCCTTGTTCGCCTGTCTCGACTCGAGTGATGACATCGACACAAAACGCGAACGGTGCGAAGCGTTTCTTGCGCTCTTTCCCGAGCCCGTCGCTGAAACGGTCGTGGCTTGCGCCCTGCAAGTGCTGCTGGAGCGCAGCCTCGCCCTACAGGCGAAGAACTAAGCCACACCCGCTAGAAAATCCGACCCGGTTGACCGATCTGGCTGCGGTACGCCCCCGGCGGCTCTTTAGGTTCGTCGGGGCTGCGCGGACGCAGCACTTCATTGGGATCGGGGGCGAGCAACCGCCAAGCCTGCGTGGGATTCTTGGCACCCCACCACAACCCGCCCAAACCCTTGGGCAGAATCCGTTGCTCAGGGATATCCGCGGGCAAGGGGCGGCTGCGGATAATGATCTCATCGAGATCACTCGGCAGCGCAGTGGCAAGATCCGCAGGATCGACGAAACGGCGCAAATCCCCTAGGCGCAGGTCGAGTTTGGCCGCGGGTTTGGCAGCCGGCTCGGCATCCTGGTCCGCCGCGGTTGCAGTACCAGCGAAGATTGCAGCACCTGACAACCAACACGTCGCCACAAAGCAAGCGCTTGCATTGGCCGTGGCGGCCGCTACATTGGCCATCCCGTCTTCCATTGCCGGAGTCCGTCTCGTGACCACCCTGACCTCCCGCTTGGGCGCACTGCTGTTCGCCCTCGTTGTCGGTTTCGCCCCACTGCACGCTGCCACTGCAGCGACTGCAGCCGCTGCAGCCGCTGCAGCCAAGTCTCCCAAACTTCCAGCCCCCGAGAAAGTCACCTCGGTCGAGGGCATCACGGAATACAGACTCGCCAACGGCATGAAGGTTCTGCTGTTTCCGGATCCGTCAAAGTCGACCATCACGGTGAACGTCACCTACCTCGTCGGCTCGCGTCACGAGGGGTACGGCGAGAGCGGCATGGCGCATCTGCTCGAGCACATGGTCTTCAAGGGCACGCCGCGCTTCCCGAACATCCCGCAGGAACTCACGGCCCGCGGCGCGCGGCCGAATGGCACGACCTGGTACGACCGCACTAACTATTTCGAAACCTTCGCGGCCACCGACGACAACCTGCGCTGGGCGCTCGATCTCGAAAGTGACCGGATGATCAATTCGTTCATCAAGGAAGAGGACCTGCGCAGCGAGTTCTCGGTGGTGCGCAACGAATTCGAGTCGGGCGAGAACGACCCGAGCGGCGTGCTGCTCGAGCGCGTGATGTCGACCGCCTACCTCTGGCACAACTACGGTAAGTCGACCATCGGTTCGCGTGAGGACATCGAGCGCGTGCCCATAGAGAACCTGCGCGCCTTTTACAAAAAGTACTACCAACCCGACAACGCGGTACTGACGGTTGCCGGAAAAATCGACGAAGCCAAAACCATAGGCTGGGTTAACGAATTCTTTGGCAAGATCACCCGCCCGAGCCGCATCTTGCAGCCGACCTACACGGTGGAACCGGTGCAGGATGGCGAGCGGCACGTGGTACTGCGCCGGGTCGGCGATGTGCAGGTGACCGCAGCCGGGTATCACATCCCGCCGGGCGGGCACCCTGATTTCGCCGCAGTGCAAGTACTGGCGGACGTACTCACCAACGAACCCTCGGGCCGTCTCTATAAAGCCCTCGTGGAAACCGGCAAGGCCAGCAGCGTCGGTGGCTTCGCCTTCAGCCTGAAGGACCCGGGCTACATGTACTTCGCGGCCGAAGTGCTCAAAGACAAGCCGGTCGCCGATGCGACGCAGACCATGCTCACCGTACTCGATGGCATGAAGGCACAGCCCGTCACCGATGAGGAAGTACAGCGAGCACGGAACAAGTTCCTTAAATTCTTTGAGCAAACTTATAACAACAGCGATCGAGTGGGTCTCGGGCTCTCCGAGTACATCGCCAAGGGCGACTGGCGTCTGTGGTTCCTCTCGCGCGACCAGATGGAGAAAGTCACCGCCGCCGAGGTCAACCGCGTCGCTGCGGCCTATCTGAAGCCGGCCAATCGCACCACAGGGTTGTTCGTCCCCGAGGCCACGCCCGATCGGGCGACGGTGCCGCAGCCGCCGGATCCGGCGGTGATCCTCAAAGATTACAAGGGCAAGCAAGCGCTGAAGCAGGCCGAGGTGTTCGACCCCTCGCCAGCGAACATTGTCTCGCGCACCCGCTCGGAGACCTTCCCGGGCGGCGCGGAGTACAGCTTCCTGCCCAAATCCACTCGCGGTGGCTCGGTCAACGCCACGCTCACCTTGCGCGTCGGCAGTCTCGCCTCGCTCGAGGGCAAGGCGACCGTGGCCGAGCTCACGGCAGCGATGCTGCGCCGCGGCACCAAGAGCCGTACGCTGCAGCAAATCAACGACGAACTCGACAAGCTGAAGTCGTCGGTAGGCATTGGCGGCGGTGGGCAGACCGTCACCGTCAACGTCACCTCCACCCGCGAGAATCTGGTGGCAGCACTCGAGGTGGTTGGGGATGTTCTGCGTAACCCGGTCTTTCCGGACGCGGAGTTCGGCAAGTTGCGCGACGAGGTACTCGCAGGCATCGAGCAGCAGCGCAGCGATCCGCAGGCGATCGCCAGCCTTGAAGCGAATCGACTCAGCTCGCCCTTCCCGGCCAACGACTTCCGTCGCACGCTGAGCTTTGACGAGCAGGTGGCCGCCACCAAGGCCGTGAGCACGACAGAACTGCGCAACTTCCACGCCAACTACTACGGCGCCGCTCGCGCAACCGCCGCCGTGGTGGGCGATTTCGACGAGACGACGGTGCGTGCCGCCTTGGGCGCCATTCTCGCCGGCTGGCAAGCGAAAGTGCCGTACGAGCGGGCCATATCACCGTTCTTCGATGTGCCGGCTGTGACGCGCAAGATCAACACGCCGGACAAGGCCAATGCCTTCATGGTTGCGGGTGTGAATCTGCTGCTACGCGATGATGATGCCGACTACCCGGCACTCGTCATCGCCAATTACATGCTGGGCGGCGGATTCCTCAACTCGCGTCTGGCCGTGCGCATCCGCCAAAAGGAGGGCATCAGCTACGGTGTCGCCTCCTTCCTCACGGCTGATCCGCTCGACAAAGATGGCAACTTCGGCACCTTCGCCATCTACAACCCGCAGAACTCGTCGCGGCTGATCGCCGCATACAAGGAAGAGCTCGCGAAGATGCTAACCGAGGGCTTCACGGAAGCGGAACTCAAGGACGCCAAGAGCGGCTGGTTGCAGGGCCGTAACGTCAGTCGGTCGCAGGATCGGGAACTCGTTGGACGGTTGTCCTCGTATCTCTTCCTCGATCGCACGCTGGAGTGGGATGCGAACTTCGAAAAGCGTCTGGCTGCACTCAGCGTCGGCGATGTGAATGCGGCGATCAAGCGCTGGATCAAGCCCGAGAACCTGTCGATCATCGAAGCCGGCGACTTCGATAAGAAGCCATGAAAGTCCGCGCTGCCATCGCGTATCAGGCCAAGGCGCCACTCGTGATCGATACCATCGATCTCGAGGGCCCCAAGGACGGAGAAGTGCTGGTAGAGGTCAAGGCCACCGGGATCTGCCACACCGACGAGTACACGCTCTCGGGTGCCGATCCCGAGGGTCAGTTCCCCGTGATTCTCGGCCACGAGGGTGCCGGCGTAGTCGTCGAGGTAGGCAAAGGCGTGACCTCGCTCAAGAAAGGCGATCACGTCATTCCGCTCTACACACCCGAGTGTCGGCAGTGCAAAACCTGCCTCAGTCGCAAGTCGAACCTCTGCACCGCGATCCGTGGCACTCAAGGCAAGGGCGTGATGCCCGATGGCAGCAGTCGATTTTCCTGTAGCGGCACACCCGTGCTGCACTATATGGGCTGCTCCACGTTCGCCAACTTCACGGTGCTGCCAGAGATTGCACTCGCCAAGATTCGACCCGATGCCCCTTTCGAGAAGGTGTGCTACATCGGCTGCGGGGTAACGACCGGTATCGGCGCAGTCATCAACACCGCAAAGGTCGAACCCGGTGCCAACGTGGTGGTATTCGGTCTCGGCGGCATCGGTCTGAACGTATTGCAGGGTGCACGCCTCGCCGGGGCCGACATGATCGTCGGCGTCGACATCAACCCGGCTCGCGAAGCCATTGCCCGCAAGTTCGGCATGACGCACTTCGTCAATCCGACCGAACTCAAGGGCGACGTCGTCGCACACATCGTCGAACTCACCAAGGGTGGTGCCGACTACTCGTTCGAGTGCGTCGGCAACACTACGCTGATGCGTCAAGCGCTCGAATGCTGCCACCGCGGCTGGGGCGTGTCAGTGATCATCGGCGTGGCGGGTTCGGGACAGGAAATCGCCACGCGCCCCTTCCAGCTCGTCACCGGCCGCACCTGGAAAGGTACGGCCTTTGGCGGCGCTCGCGGTCGCACCGACGTGCCGCGCATCGTCGACTGGTACATGGACGGCAAGATCAACATCGACGATCTCATCACCCACGTCATGCCGCACGAGCGCATCAACGAGGGTTTCGAGCTCATGCGACGCGGCGAGTCGATCCGCACTGTGCTGACCTACTGACGCGGCAGGCGGGCGATGAGCGGTTCGTTGACCACGAGATCCGAGCACGTCTGCTTCGGTGGCACCCAAGGGTTTTATCAGCACGTGTCGGCGCAATGCGCCGGAGCGATGCGTTTCGCAGTCTTCGTGCCTCCATCCGGGCGCGAGCAGCGACTACCCGCCGTGTACTGTCTCGCGGGACTGACCTGCACCGAAGAGACCTTCACGACCAAGGCCGGAGCCCAAAGAATCGCCGCGGAGCTCGGCTTGATCCTCGTGATGCCGGACACGAGCCCGCGCGAACCCACACTGCCCGGTGATCGCGAACACTGGGACTTCGGTCAGGGCGCGGGTTTCTACCTCGATGCGACCGAGGAGCCTTGGAGTCGGCACTACCGCATGTTCTCCTGGATCAGCGAGGAGTTGCCCGCGCTCGTCGATACCCACTTCCCCACCGACCCGAACCGACGAGGAATCTGTGGCCACTCGATGGGCGGGCACGGTGCGCTGGTGAGTGCACTAAAACGCCCCGACGTATTCCGCAGCTGCTCAGCGTTCGCGCCGATTGCCGCACCCTCGGAGTGCCCGTGGGGACACAAGGCCTTCGGTCACTACTTGGGGGCCGACCATGCGCACTGGGTCGACTACGATGCGAGCGCCCTGATGCGCTCCTCGCCCTTCCCGCGCGAAATCCTCGTCGATCAAGGACTCGCCGACAGCTTCCTGAGCGAGCAGTTGCGGCCCGAGCGTCTGGAAGCTGCAGCAGCCGAATCGGGCCAGGCACTGAAGCTGCGTCGCCACGCGGGCTACGATCACGGTTATTACTTCGTCCAGTCTTTCGTGTCGGATCACCTGCAGCATCACGCTCAGCAACTCGCCGACCTGGGGTGACCCGGATAGAGAGACTTGTCGCGGCCTCCGCAGCCTTGCCGCGGCCTCCTCAGGCTTGCAGCGGCTGACGAAAGTCGCGAGGATTCAGCTCATCCCTTCAACAGGAGTCTCGACATGAATACCCGAAATACCATGATCATTGCGGCGGTCGGCAGCCTGATCGGCCTCGGCGTCGCCCAGGCGATGGGACCGAAAGAAGGCATGGAGAAGTGCCACGGTATCGTCAAAGCAGGCAAGAACGACTGCGGCGCAAACGGCCACGGCTGCGCCGGACAGGCGAAGACCGACGGCGACAAGAACGAGTGGATTACGCTGCCGAAGGGCAGCTGTGAGCGCATCGTCGGCGGCAGTTTGACGCCGGGCGGTTGATGCCGAAAGGCTGGCAGGCAGACTCGGCTCCACTGCGAGCCGGTGTCGGCCTGCGCGGCGTGCACCATGCCGAGTGGGACGCGAGACCCGCGTGCGGCTGGCTTGAGGCACACGCCGAGAATTACTTCGCGGACGGCGGCCCGTTACCTGCGCTACTCGAGTCGCTGCATCGCGATTACCCGCTGTCCCTGCACGGGGTTGGGCTCGGGCTCGGCGGTTGCGAGCCGCTCGACCGCGATCACCTCGCGCGTCTCGCCGCACTCGTGCATCGCCACCAACCAGAGGTGGTGTCGGAGCATTTGTGCTGGGGACAGGCCGAGGGCGTGCACTTCAATGATTTGCTGCCATTGCCGTTTACCGAGGAGACGCTCGCGCTCCTTTGCGATCGTATCGATCTGCTGCAGTCGACGCTCGGTCGCAGCGTGCTGGTCGAACATCTTGCGAGTTATCTGAGCTTCCCGGAATCGACGCTAGACGAAGCGCAATTTCTCAGCGAACTCACCCAGCGTACGGGCTGCGGTCTGTTGCTCGATCTCAACAACCTGCACGTCAACTCCGTCAACCACGGGCTCGACCCGCAAATTTTCCTGCGTGCCTTGCCGGCCGCCGCGATCGGGGAGATCCATCTGGCCGGACATACACTCGTGCACCTCGACGGCGAGACGGTCCTGATCGATACGCACGGCAGTGCGGTCGATGAGGCTGTCTGGGCGCTGTATCGGGACGCGCTGCGGCTGATCGGACCGCGACCCACATTGATTGAGTGGGATACCGACATCCCCTCGCTCGAGGTACTGCTCGCTGAAGCAGCCCGCGCAGACGATGAGCGAGTTCGTGTCGAGTGGAGTACCCCGGGCAGCACCGTGGCGCAGATCGACTCATGACACGTAGCCTCGCCGACATCCAACGCGACTTCGCCGCGATGCTGCGCGCGGATCAATCGCCTGGTGGGCGCGCCGCCATCTATCACAACAATCGGCGAGCGAACTTTCGCAAGGCACTGGCTCTCACCTATCCGGTCACGGCGCGGATCGTGGGTGATGATTTCTTTGCCCGTCTGTCTCTCGACTATCTCGAGCAACACCCCTCACGAGGCGGTGATCTGCATCACGTCGGAACCCGCTTTGCCGAATTTCTCGCTACGGGATTCGCCGCCCCGAGTTCGGCATTTGGCTACCTCGCCGACCTCGCCAAACTGGAGTGGGCTTGGGCCGAGGCCCTGCTCTGTGCAGACGCCTCGCCCCTCAGCATCGAGGCGTTGGCAACTTTCGAGCCGACTGCGTGGCCTCGGTTACGCTTCACTCTGCACCCATCGGTGGCGCTGATCCGTTCCCCGTGGCCGATTCTGACTATTTTCGATGAGCACCGACGCGAGCAGCCAGCAGTCGTCAGCCTGGATGCCGGTGGCGAGTGCGTGGTCGTGCTGCGCCGCGCACAGTGCGTCGAGGCGCATCGTCTCACGGCTCAAGAACACCAACTGTGGGTGGCCCTGGCGGCGGGGCAGTGCCTGCAAGAAGCACTCGACGCACTGCTGCGCCACCTTGAAGAAAACCACGCAGTTGGCGAATTTGCGCTGCGCGAGGCACTGGCGCGACTGTTCATGCTCGACGCAGTGACCGCAGTTAACACCGCATAGCGCCTCGAGCGCTTGGCAGTGCCACGAAAAGAAAGTATGTTGCTCGGATTCGGGTTTTTTTAATTATCGGGCGAAAAAACATGTCAATGGCAGCCATCGATTTGAACGCCGCGCGCGATCAAATGATCCACCAACAATTGCGCGCGTGGGACGTTCTCGATCAGAGCGTGCTCGACGTCGTCAGCCAAGTGCCACGCCCGGTGTTCGTGCCGGAGGGCTACGCCGAGCTGGCATTCGCGGATGTGGAACTGCCGCTAGGACACGGCGATCGGATGCTGGCACCGAAGGTCGTCGGCCGAGTGTTGCAGGCCGTGGCGCCGAGCCCCACCGAGAGAGTGCTGGAAATTGGTACGGGCTCCGGCTTCCTGACGGCCTGTCTCGCTGCGACAGCCTGCAGCGTACGATCGCTCGAACGCCGCGAAGATCTCGTCGCAGCGGCGCGCCGCCATCTCGCCACTGCCGCAGTGCGCAACGCGACGATCGAATACATCGATGCCTATGCCGAAGGTGCTCTCGGCACGATCGCGTGGGATGTGATCGTGCTTACCGGCTCATTACCGCTTCCCGATGCTCGCTTTGAACAGCAATTGGCTATCGGCGGGCGGCTCTTCGCGGTCATCGGCACGGGCCCGGTGATGGAGGCCACACTGATAGAGCGGCTCGGCACCGAACAATGGCGTCGGACCGTGCTGTTCGAAACCTCACTCAAACCACTTATCGGCGCACGGGCGCGGGAAGCCTTCTCGTTTTGAGCTGGGGAGAACGCCGTAGTGATCGAGGAAATCACCGCCGAGCATCTCAAGTATCGGATGTACGCCAAAGACGCACCCACGGTCGTCGATGTACGCGAACGGACGGAGCTCGACATCGGCCGACTGGACTTCGCGCGCAACATTCCCTACTCCCAACTCGCTGATCGGCTGCATGAGCTCGACGCCGCGTTACCGGTCGTAATCATTTGCCGATCCGGAAATCGCGCCCCCCTCGCCTGCAAATTGCTCCTGAATCACGGATTCCACAGCGTCAGTCATGTCACCGGCGGTATGCTGGCTTGGGTCGAGCGCGTGGACCCCACCATGCGTCCATCCGTTTAACGGATACATAGTAAAATCCGTGCCGACGAATGGTCGGTTCACGAAGGAGATCCGGGTGGTCGGGGAAATCAGTGTCGAAGAGTTCAAAGCCCAGCTCGATGCAGGCACCGCGCCGCTCGTCATCGACGTGCGCGAGGGCTGGGAACTCGACATCAGCCGCCTGGAGTTCGCTCGGCACATGCCGATGGGCGAAGTGCCTGCAAAAATTGGCGAACTCGATCCGCAGGCGCCGCTCGTCGTTATGTGTCGCTCGGGCGGACGCAGCATGCAGGTCTGCTGGTTTCTGGAAAAGCGTGGATTTCGGTCAGTGAGCAATTTGACCGGCGGAATTCTCGCCTGGGGTGAACGCATCGACCCCTCGCTGCGTCCATACTGACGCCTGTTGAGCCTGTCGGCTATCAACTGTTATAGTGATATATAACACCGTTCGAGGATTCGATATGAAGCGCGTATTCGTGCTGTCGCTCGGTTTGCTGATTTCCGCCTCCGCCGCACAAGCGGAGGACTTGAAGGCCGTCTACGAGCGCGCGTTGGCCAACGATCCGCAGATTCGCGAGGCTGATGCCTTGCGGCTTGCCGCCCGAGAGGCGCGGCCGCAGGCTTGGGCCGCGGTGTTGCCACAGATTTCCGGCTCTGCCAGCAAGGCGAAGTCGGACACCACCACCCTTGGCCAGTTTCCTCAGGAAATCGAACAGCCCACCGGTTCGGGTAACCGAGTGGTTTTCAACTTCATTTCCTCGAGCACCGCCAAGCCGGAGACCGACCGCTGGAGTCTCGATCTGCGCCAGAGCCTCATCTCTTGGGACAATTGGGTCGCCATCAAACGTGCCAGTCGTCAGGTGGCGCAGGCGGAAGCGGATTTCCGCGCTGCCGAGCAGCAACTGATCCTGCGGGTCAGCGAGGCCTACTTCAACGTGCTGGCCTCCCAGGACAACGTCGACGCCCAGTCCTCTGCTTTCGAGGCCATCTCGCGTCAGCTCGAGCAGGCGGAAAAACGCTTCGAAGTGGGTTTGATCGCCATCACCGACGTGCAGGAAGCCAAGGCGGCGCGCGACAGCGCGGCCGCGGCGGTGATCGCCGCGAAGCGACAGCTCGCCTCGACTGAAGAGTTGCTGCGCGAAATCACGGCGGAAAAATATGCTGCGCTCGCCAAGCCCGGCGACAGCATGCCGCTGAAATCGCCCGAACCGGCCGACGAAGCCCAGTGGGTCGAGCGCTCCATGGAGCAAAATCTCGCATTGGTCTCGAGCCGGCTTGCGGCCGATATCGCCCGCGACAACGTGCGCGCCGCATTCGGTGGGCACTTGCCGGAGCTCGATCTCGTGGCCAGCAAGAGCAATACCGACCAGACGAGCCCGATCAACTTCTCGAGCGGCAACGTCGGCACGCGAACCAACGACAGCGACGACACGACCTACTCGCTGCAACTGTCCGTGCCGATCTTCAGCGGCGGCGGTACGCAATCACGCGTCCGTCAAACGGAGTACCAGTGGCAGGCAGCTCGCGAGCGCCTGTCGCGCGTGTCGCGCCAAACGGAGCGCCAGGCGCGCGATGCCTACCTCGGCGTCATTAGCGAGATTTCCCGCGTCAACGCCCTGCGTCAGGCTCTGGAGTCGAGTCAGACGGCCCTCAAGGCGACGGAAGCGGGCTACGAGGTGGGCACGCGCACCGCGGTCGACGTACTCGAAGCGCGTCGAAGTTTGGCCGCCGCGCAAACCAACTACTCGCGCAGCCGCTACGACTACATGCTTAACGTGATGCGGCTGCGTCTCGCCTCAGGCACGCTCGATCGCACCACGCTCGAGGAAGTCAACGGCTGGTTGACGGAGACGCCTTCGGCCCGATAAGCGGCTCAATCAGCTGCATCAGACGACGGGTGGTGCCGCCGTTGCGGGCCACGAACTGCTGACCGATGGAACCGCGATGGGCACGCTCCAGCGTGTCGCCGACGAGTGAGTCGAGCTCCGCCACGAGTTGCCCAACGTTGCGCACGATGTGCACGGCCCCTGCCTCGACCAAAGCGAGTGAAATGTCCGACGAATTGTAGAAGTGCGGACCGGTCAGCGAAGGAACCGACAAGGCTGCAGGTTCGATGAGGTTGTGGCCACCGACATCTTTCACCAGGCTGCCGCCCACGAAAGCCACATCGGCAGCTGCATAAAACCCCAGCAACTCACCGAGTCGATCGAGCAGCAGCACATCGACGTAGGTGGGCACCGACGCCCCTAGAAATCCGATCGACTCACTGCGGCGCAGGAACATCACGCCATCGCGTGCCAGTCGCGTTGCCACCGGCTCGAACCGCGGCGGATGGCGCGGCGCAAGAACCATCATGATGTCGTGTCCCCGAGCCTTGAGCTGACGTTGCGCCTCGAGCAACACCGTCTCCTCCTCCTCGTACGTGCTGCCTGCCACCAGCACGAAGCGCGACCCGAGACCGTATTGCGCACGCAGGCGTGAGCCGAGTTCGGCGATGTTGGCGGGCAACTCAAGATCAAACTTGATATTGCCTATGACGTGAACATGCTCCGCCGGTGCGCCCGCTTCCTTGAACCGCTCCGCATCGCCACCGGTCTGCGCGGCAATCGTCAGGCCATCTGCCAGCGTGCGCGGAAACAAACGAAACAACAGTCGGTAGCGGCCAATCGACTGCCGGCCGATGGCGGCACTCGCGAGCACCAGGGGAATGCCGAGGTCACCACAAACTCTGAAGAGATTCGGCCAGATTTCCTTCTCGAGGATGATGCCGATCTGCGGGCGCGCGCGTCGCAAAAACAACCGAACGCACCACAGCAGATCGAAGGGCAGGAAACTCACCGTGACGGTATCGCCAAAGAGAGCCTTAGCGCGCTCAGCCCCGGTCGGCGTGCCACAGGTCATGAGCAACGCCGTATTCGGGTGATGGTTACGCAACTCCTTGACGATGGCCGCTGCCGCCTGCACCTCGCCGACCGAAACTGCGTGCAACCAAATCGAACCTGCAGGCTGCGGCGGGACAAAGCCAAAGCGCTGCGGGATGCCCTGCCACCAGCGGCGATCCTTGAACCCGCGCCACAGCAGATTGGCCAGCGCGAACGGCAACGCCAGCAGCAGCAGTACCTGATAGAAAACCTGCAGCATCAGGTGATCATCGCACCGCCGGCTGCCCGTTACCAAAAAAATATCCATCGAGCAGCGCCGCCCACCCCGCCTCATCCACAGGTACAACCGGCGACGCATCGGCAACCTTGCAGATCGAGCGACGCAACCGTGCCAGGTTGGCATCCTTCCACCAGCCCGGCGGGCGCGTTCGGCCACGATCGAAGTCGATGAGGCGGACGCCCCCCTCGGCATCGAGCAGGATGTTGTGGGCGTTGAGATCCGCATGCCAAACGCCGGCACGATGAAACTCAGCAATGACTCCGCCCACCATGCGCCACTCATCGACCGACAGACCGCCCTCGCGCAACCGCGCGGCGAGCGTGCGTGCGCCCGGCACGCGCAGTGTCAGCAAGTCGCCGCGGTAGCCGTTGGCCGCGCGCACGAAACGTGCCGCCACCGGCATCGCGACAGGCAAACCCGCTTGCGCGCACTGTCGCAACAAAGAAAACTCGCGGAAAGGTCGCGATCTCTGCGGGTCTGCACCGAGATACCAATCCGGATTGAACCGGCCGATCAGTCCGCCGCGCCGGTAATGTCGCAAGGCGTACTCGCGCCCTTCGGCCACGAAGAACCACGCGCTGCCACGCCCCCCCGCGGCAGCCACGAGGGCGCCACGCTGCTGCCAATAGGCGGGGTCGAACCACTCGGGTGCAAAATTGCCGCACAGGGAGGGGTCATATAGCATCACCGAACCGCCGGACTCGAGTCGGCTGATCATCGTCGACCCTGTGCCGGATTCCGCCATGCTGCCGCTGTCCACGCCACCTGATTCCGTGTGCCTGTTGCGACTGTCCGCCATCGGCGATACCTGCCACGTGGTGCCGCTGCTGCGCAGTCTGCAACGCGCGTGGCCCAAGACCCGCTTCAGTTGGATTATCGGCAAGGCCGAGGCTCGCCTGATGACCTTGCTGCCCGAGGTCGAGTTTATCACCGTGGACAAGCGTGGCGGCCTCGGCGGGCTGCGCCAACTGCGCCGTACGCTCGGAAACCGTCGATTCGACCTGCTGCTGCACCTGCAGCTGTCCATCCGGGCAAGCGCGGTCGCGGCCGTCGTGCGCGCCGATTGCAAACTCGGTTTCGATCGAGCGCGCGCGCGGGAACTGCAGTGGCTGTTCACCGATGCACGCATCGAGCCCCGTGCCCGCGAGCACGTACTCGACAGTTTCATGGGCTTCGCCAACGCCTGCGGCGTTCACGAGCGGGCTCTGGTGTGGGAATTGCCGTTGCCGGAGGCTGCCCGCGAACGAGCGCATGGGCTCATTCCCGAGCAGTCGCGCGGTGCCGCCCGCACGCTCGTGATCAGTGCCTGTTCGAGCCATGCGCTGCGCAACTGGCGCGCGGAACGCTACGCGGCCGTCGCGAGCCATGCCATCGAACGACACGGCATGCGCGTGATACTCGCGGGCGGACCGGCCACCATCGAGCGCGAGATGGCCGAAGCCATCAGTCGCAAGTGCCCGCAGGCCATAGACCAAGTCGGCCAAGACACGCTGCCGGAATTGCTGGCACTGCTTGAGCGAGCTACCGTGCTGCTGGCACCGGATACAGGCCCGGCCCACATGGCAACCATGGTCGGGACACCGGTGATCGGCCTCTACGCCGCCACCAACCCCGCCCGCAGCGGCCCCTACCTCTCGAGACGGTGGTGCATCGATGCGTTTCCCCGCGCTGCTGCCGCCTTCATGAACTCGACGCCCGAGCGCCTGCCCTGGACGACGAAGATCGAGCGCCCTGGGGTGATGGACCTGATCGGCGTGGAGGAGGTCTGCACGCGGCTCGACGAATTGCTAGCATTGCCGACATGAAAGACATCCTCGTCCCAATCTCGCCGGGCGAACTGCTCGACAAGATCACCATCCTGCGCATCAAGTCGGCCCGCATGACGGATGCCGACAAAGTTCGCAACGTCAGACTCGAGCTCCAGCTGCTCGAGAACACCTGGCGGGACAGCGGCGCGGCGATCCCCGAGGTGGCTGCCGACGAGGCGGCGCTGCAACGGGTCAACGAAGCGCTGTGGGATATCGAGGACAAGATTCGCGACAAAGAACTCGCACAGCAATTCGACGCCGAGTTCATCGAACTTGCCCGAGCGGTGTACGTCACCAACGACGAGCGGGCCGCCGTCAAGAAGCGCATCAACGTCGCACTCGGCTCACGAATCGTCGAAGAGAAATCGTACAAGCCCTACAAGCCTGCCTGATCGGCGGCAGCGGCGCAGATCGCACCTCAGCGCTGCAGCGTGTACTCCGCGCCGCAGTAGGGGCATTTCGCCCAGCCGGTCTTCTCGATCGGCAAATACACCCGCGGGTGCGAATTCCACAGATGCATCTGCGGCATCGGGCACGACAGCGGCAAATCGAGATCGCTGACCTCGTACTTGTTTTGCGCGTTCGGCTGGATGAGGGTGTTGGAAGTCATCAGCAGTGATTATACGCCGTTAGCGGGGTCGTCGCGGAAGGTGTCCTCCCAGATCCCGCACACGGTGTGACGCTCGACCACAAACTCGGTGTCAGCAATGACCGTCCCCTCCTCGCGAAGTGATCGGTGATGGCTGCGCGCCCGGTAGGCACGATAGGCACTCGTCAACTGATCGACCGTCTGCTGCGAGACCAGATCGCCTGAGGCCAGAGTTTCGAGTTGACGGATCGTATCGGAGAACATCAGCACGATAGGCTGCCTACCGGCCTCGCGTAGCGTCCAGTACTGCGCCAGGAACTCGATGTCAGCGATACCACCGGGACCCTGCTTGAGGTCGAACTCGCCCTCGCGCGCCTTCGACAGCTCGCGGCGCATGCGCTCCCTCATGCTACGCACCTCCTCGCGCAGGCTGTCGCGCCGAACGGCCTCCGACAGCACGCGGATGCGCACCGCTTCAAACTCGGTGCGCAAGGCCTTCGATCCCGCTACACCTCGTGCGTGCAACAAGGCTTGATGTTCCCAGGTCCAGGCCTCTTGGCGCTGATACTCTTCGAATGCCTCGATACGGGTGATCAGCATGCCCCCCTTGCCACTCGGCCGCAGCCGAACGTCGACCTCATAGAGACGCCCCGCAGCAGAGTGGACCGTGAGAATGTGCACGATGCGCTGCGCGAGACGCACGAAAAAAATTTGGTTGTCGATCGGTCGTTCGCCGGAAGTCTCCTGCTGCTCGCCGCGTGAATCATGCAGGAACACCAGATCCAAATCCGACCCGTACCCCAGCTCGATGCCCCCCAGCTTGCCGTAGCCTACGGCGCAGACGCGAACCTCGCGCAGACCGCCGTCAGCGGTGTCCGCACATTGCGGCGTGCCGAACTGCGCCGTCATCTGCTCCCAAGCTTGCTGCATCGCTCGCTCGATGATGAGCTCGGCGATGTCGGTGAGACGATCGGATACCCGCATCAAAGGCAGGCGGCCAGCAAGATCGGCGACGGCCACCTTGAAGACGGCAGCCCGCTTGAAGTGCACCAGCGCCTCGACCAAACGCTCCGGATCCTCGCCCGCAACACGAGCCAGTCGATCCTCAAGTTCCGCGTATAACTCCGCCCGACCGGGTACCTCGGTCAGCGCGCGTTCGTCGAGCAATTCATCGAGCAACAAAGGATGTGCCGCCAATTGCTGCACCAGAAAGTCGCCACCACGGCACACCGTCAGGAAGCGAGCGCGAGCGACCGGGTTTTCATTGAGCAGCGCGAAATACGACGAGCGACCGCCAATGGCCTCGAGCACCCGCAGGATGCGCATCACCAGTACGCGGCACTCATCCTCCGCACTCAGCGCAGCGAGCAACTCGGGCAGCAGTAACTGCAGGCGGCGCGTCGCCACAGTATCGAGACGTCGAACCACGGCACTGTCGCGAAAGTCCACGAGCAGACGCGCGATGTCTGCCGCATCACCCAGGCCGCGGGACTGCAGCCACTCGCGCAGCAGCTCAGGCGTGGTGGCCTCATCCCACAGCACCGCCCACCCGGCGTCGGTACGCGCCGTGGCCATCGTTTCGCTGCCGCCGTCGCGCTCGCCGATGGGTGCAAACACCAGCGCGTTGAATTCGCGTTGGACGCCATCAAGGTGGTGCTGCAATTGATGAATGAGATCCGCCCAGCACAGTTCGCCCATGGCTCGCGCCAACTTGCTCTGCGCCAACTCATCGACCGGCAAGGAATGAGTCTGCGCATCGCGCAGCATTTGCAGTCGATTCTCGAGGGTGCGCAGATACCGGTAGGCCGCATCGAGCTGTTGCACGACCTGCGGTCGCAACAACTTGCTGCGGCCCAATTGCGGCAGGATTTCGAGCAATCGCGGCCCCTGAAGGCGTCGATCCTGGCCGCCGCGGATCAATTGCAGTGCTTGGACGATGAACTCGATCTCGCGTATGCCGCCTGGCCCCAGTTTTATGTGACCCACGAGATCGCGGCGCGCCACCTGCTTCTCGATGAGTTGTTTCATCTCGCGCAGACTCTCGAAAACGCCGAAATCGAGATAGCGGCGATAGACGAAGGGTCGCACGGCCTCGGCGTACAAGTCCGAATAGGCCTCAAGCGCCGTGAGCGCCCGCGCCTTGACCCAGGCGTAGCGCTCCCAGTCGCGACCATGCTGCAGCAAGTAGTCCTCGAAGGCGGAGAAGCCGCAGGCCAGCGGGCCGGAGTCGCCGAAAGGTCGAAGCCGCATGTCGACCCGGAAGACGAAGCCGTCCACCGTGACGCTCGCCAGTAAACGCAACAACGCCTGTCCGACGCGAATGAAATACTCGTCGTGACTCACCGGGGCGGCATGCGCCGTCTCGCCGTAGCCGGGAAACAGGAAGACGAGGTCGATGTCGGAGGAAAAATTCAGCTCCCGACCGCCAAGCTTGCCCATGCCGACGACGACGAGCGGCATGGGCGAACCATCGGCATATTGCGCCGCACCGTAACGCGCCGTCGTGATTTGCGTGGCGATCTCGGTGCCTAGCGCTACGGCGTCGTCGGCAAAGGCAGACAGATCCTCGAGCGTCTCCTCGAGGGTGGCTCGGCCGCTGAGATCACGCCACGCGATGCGTACCATTTCGCGGCGCCGCCAGCGGCGCAGCCAGGACTGCCACTCGCTCTCGGGCGCCGCAAGCTCCGGTCGCCCATCGCCGGGCCAGCATGATCGCCCACCTGACGTTCGAAGCTGCAGCAGCGCCTCGTGGCGCTGCAGGTCGGTCCACAGTTCGGTATCGCGTGCGAAGCTCTCGGCGACAAAGTCGCTGCAGCCAAACACGTGGGCCGCTTCGTCGCGTAGCAGTGAGGGGAAGTCTTCGCTGTGCATCGGTGGAATCCGCAGCAAGGATACAAAAAAAGCCCCGCGCAAGGCGGGGCTCGATGCGGACGGCAACTCGGGAGGGGGGATGAGAATGCCGCCGTCGAACCAAGACTAAACGTACGACGCGTGGCAGTATGTACGGAGTAATACCTAAGTACTTTCTCGGATCCGCGCCAGACCCGGATCTACCGCAGGACCCCCACTATGTCCGTGACCGAAACCGCGTACCGCGATGCGATAAGCCGCTTTATGAGCGGCGTCACCGTGATCACCACAGCGCATGGCGGCGAGCTGCAGGGGATCACCGCAACCGCGGTATCCTCGGTCACTTTGCAACCGCCGACCCTGCTCGTCTGCCTCAATCGACAGTCCGCCACCTGTCGAGCACTGATCGACAGCGGCTTGTTCGCCGTCAACGTGCTGCAGTCCGGCCAGCAGGAACTCGCGCAGCGCTTTGCGACCAAACAGCCGGACAAGTTCGCGGGCATCGCCATGACCACGGGCAGCCTCGGCATGCCGTTACTCGATGGAGCGCTTGCGCACCTCGAGTGCCGTGTCAGTGCGCAGAACGATGTCGGCACACATCGGATATTTTTTGGCGAGGTCGTGAGCGTAGGGGTCGCCGAAGGCACGCCTCTCGGCTACTTCCGCGGCAAGTTTGCGACTCTCGAGTCCTAATCCGCGGATGGCAGCGCCGGAAGCAGCACCTCGCGCTGCTGCACTGCGGCCACGCGTAGCAACACCGCTTCGGCAAACGGTCTCGCCACGTATTGCGCACCGATTGGCAAACCACGGCTGTCGAGTCCCGCAGGCACGCTGATCGCGGGCAGTCCGAGGTAGTTGAAAGGTGCGGTGCAGCGCACCAGTTGCGCCAGCAACTCCCACAGAGCCGGCCCTGCGCCGACATCAGTCTCATCTCGACGAGGAACAGGAATCGGAATCGTCGGCGTGTGCAAGACATCGCAGCGCGAGAACACCTGCGCGACAAACCTTCGCAGCAGAGGCAGTCGCCACTGCAGCGCCTCGAGATAGAGCGGCGCGGGTATGCCGAGGCCGGTGCTCGCCCGCAGCCTCACCTGCGGCGTGTAACGTGCGCCCAGTCTCCGCAGCGCTTCGCCGTGCAGTGCCGTCGCCTCCGCGTACACCACGGCACGACTCAACTCCGCCATCGCAGCGACGTCCTCGGGCACATCTAACGGAACGAGTATTGCGCCGGCACCTTCGAGCGCGGCGAGCGCGGCCTCCATTGCGGCGCGGATCACCGGCGCCACGCCAACGGGGAAATGATTGCGGGGCACGCCGATACGCAGTCCCTCGACGCCGCGAGCGAGCTCATGCGCGTAGCGCGGTCGCGGACGCGAGGAACTGCAGGCATCAAGACCATCCGCTCCGGCGAGCACCTCGAGCAGCAGCGCGATGTCACGAGCGGAGCGCGCCATCGGACCGATCACATCGATCGACGGTGAGAGTTTCATGCTGCCGGTACGCGGAATAAGACCATAGGTGGGTTTGAGACCCACGACGCCATTGGCCGAGGCCGGAATGCGCACTGAACCGCCGGTATCGGATCCGAGACTCGCAAATACGCTACCGGTCGCGACCGCAACCGCCGAACCACTCGAGGAGCCGCCGGAAATGAACTCGGGATCCCAGGCGTTGCGACAATCCCCCGTCGTCGCGTTGTGCCCGGTCGCACCGAGCGCAAATTCGGCCATGTTCAACGTACCAAGATCCACTGCACCGGCCAGATCGAGACGAGAGACCACGGTCGCACTGCGCCGTGCCGCTCGCGGCTCGCGCACTTTCGAAGCGCAGCTGGTAGGTCGACCCTCACGCTCGAACATATCCTTGTGAGCCAACGGCACCCCGAGTAACGCGCCGGGCGGACGCACGCCCTCAACCACACAGCCCTGTATCAAAGCATCGGCCATCTCGGCAGCAGCCATCGAGCCTTCGGCATCGATATGCACGAAACAGTTGTGACGCAACTGCACTAGGCGTGCGCGGGCGAGGGCCTCTCGAATCAGTTCTACGCTGCGCAGCCGCCCCTCACGCAGTCCCTCGACCGCCTCGACAAGATCCCTCACCGCGGCCCCTCCGCCAACTGCTCGAGCAACGAGAGGTATCCGGAGGGCTCGTTGTCGAACAACCACTCATCGAACTCCACGCCCTCGTGCATGGCCGCGTCTTGCGCTACCGCGGCTTGCGCTGCAGCAACGCTGCGTACGGCCTCGACCGCGGCTGCAGCACCGGCAGCGATGCGCTCCGCCATCGCCGTATCGTCGATGGGGATGCCACTTAGGGTCGACAACTCCAGGATCGCCGACGGGGACAGGGGCTCGGACACGATGTGCTCCTCTGCAATAGTCCACACCTTACACCGCGGCGTATATGCTTTAGAACTCATATCCGCAGCGTCCAGCAGTCATGACCAGCGCAGATACCTCGGCAGATGTCATCGTGATCGGCGCAGGCCTGTCGGGCCTTGAGACCGCCCTGACGCTAGAAGAAAACGGCCTGCGCGTCACCGTGCTCGAGGGACGTCGGCGCATCGGCGGCCGACTCTACTCGCTGTTCGAACTGCCGGGACAGCCCGAAGTGGGCGGCAATACCGTATCACGCGCTTATGGCCGAGTACTCGCTGCGGCCGCACGCCATGGCGTCGAGTTTCTCAACGTGGCGCCGCGTTACGCCGCGTATCCCGACCGCCAGGAACTGTTCATCGGCGGCGAACACATCAGCGCAGAACGCTGGCCGGACCACCCGCGCAACCCGTTCACCGGCGCAGCGCGGGCTCTGCCCCCTAGCGCTTGGGGGCGCACGCTGCTTCGACGGCATCGGCCATTTAAGGATGTGGAAAACTGGCATGACGACAAGCACGTGGCGTTTGATGTGTCGGTGCACGAGTTCCTACGCGCCCAGGGAGCAACCGATGCGCAGATTGCGCTCGGTTACGAAACCAACATGCCCTACGGCACCGATTCGGCTCACGATGTATCGATCTTGCAGCTGGCTTTCGTCGATCACTGGCAAACCATCAATCAGCGCAACACCAACGCTGCGGATACCTTCACCGGTGTCGTTCGCGGCGGCAATCAGAACCTGCCAATCGCCATGGCAGGGCGCCTACGCGGCGATCTGCTACAAGGCAAGGCCGTCACAGCCATCGAGCTAGCCGAGCGCAGCGTGGAGGTGCACTGCGGCGATGGCAGTCGACACCGGGCGAAGGCCCTCGTGTGTTCGATGCCCTTCCCGGTGTTGCGCCATGTGGCTATCGATCCGCTGCCACCGCCGGCGCAGCGCCGCGCCATCCATCTGCTGGGTGCGAAACCCATCACCCAGTTCCACCTGCTGCCTAAACGAGCCTTTTGGGAAGATGACGGCCTGAGCCCGGCGATGTGGAGCGATGGAATTTCCGGCTCCATCCTCGCCAATCGTGACCTCGAGAACCCCGCTCGCGTCACGACCCTCACCGTCTGGTGCAGTGCGGGAACGGCTCGCTATCTTGATCGTTTCCCGGTCGCGGAAGCCGGTCGCATGGTCATTGCCGACATCGAGAGACTGCGACCCGCGGCGCGCGGCGCCTTGCAAGTGGCTGCCGCGCACTCTTGGGAGCGTGACCCGTTTGCCGGTGGCACGTGGGCAATCTTCGGACCCGGACAAGTCAATGAATTCGTGCGCAACATGAGCTCGCCGCATGGCCGCCTGTTCTTTTGCGGCGAGCATACGGCCATCGCCTCGCGGGGCATGGAAGCCGCGCTCGAGTCGGCCGAGCGCGCCAGTCTCGAAGTGCTCGCTGCGCTCTAAGCGGATCCGCCTTAGCGAAAGTGCGGAATGACCTCGGTGGCGAACAGTCGCGCCTGTTCGACCATCGCGGCCTGACGCGCGCCATGGGGGTGCGGCACGGGCGAACCGCCGAGCTGGTAAACGTGATCGAGCCCCATGTCGATCAACTCGCCGAGTCGGGCGCGGCACTTGGCCGGGGATCCACAGATCGAAAACCAGTCGACGAAGTCATCGGGCACAACCTGCAGGTGCTGACCCTCTTCCTGCGCGTGATGCTTCATGTCGTAACCCGACTGCATGTGCGCCGCCAGCGTTTTCAATTTCTCCGGCAGATGATCTAGGGGCGCGTCCTTCATGCCGGCAAAGTGCGCCACCATGCCCGAAATCATGCGCCCGAGATTGATGGCGCGCTGCTCGTCCGGATCACAGACCAGATTGACATAAGCGCCAATGCGCAGCGACTCGCGCGGTCGGCCGGTTTCTTTGAGGCGGGCCAACGCGACATCCATCGCCCAGCGGATACGCTCCGGAGCGCTGCCGACCGCGAAGCTCACCCGGTCTCCGACGTCGACGGCCATCGCGATGGTCTGAGGTCCCGTGCAAGCCACATCAACGATCACCGGGTCGACCTTAAGACTGTCGAACCATCGCAGCCGCGACGGCGTGCCATTGCGATCAATCGTCTCGCCGCGGGTGTAGGCCTGCAGGCGCTCCACGAAGGTGCGCAACTGCGCCGTGGTGCCGTTGCGGATACCGATGTGCGCCGCCGACGAATCGCCACGACCGATACCACAGATCACCCGACCTTGAGACTCGGCCTGCAGCGTGGCGAGCGCACAGGCTGTGACCGCTACATCACGTGTAACCGGATTGGTAACACCCGTGCCGAGCTTAAGCCGCGTGGTTGTCTGCGCCGCAAGCGCGAGCTGTGCGAACGGATCCGGGCTGAGATTCTGTGTGTCGGGACAAAGCAGGATGTCGAAGCCGAGTGCCTCGATCTGCTGCGCGAGGCGTGCGGTGTAGCCTGGCGAAGCCTCCATGACGATGCCGAATTCGGCACCCATCACGCCGCACTCATCGGTATGCGAGCCCCGCGTCGATGGCGTGAAACGTGCGATTTCGGCAGCGCGGGTCTCGAAAGCATTGCACGGTCAAGCGGGCCACACCCTCGCGGGAAACGGCGCCGAAGGCCAGCGGATCCTCGAATAGTTCTGCCCGATCGGCTTGCCCCGCCGGCAAGGGTCGCAGCACGGCATTACGGATAATGGTGTAGGGGACACCGCTGTCACGCACCAGCTTCTCGGCAGCGCCCTTGCTGAGAAGCAACGCATTGCGCTCAGGAAGCAGATTCGCCGGATAAGCTGCGCGACTCTCCCCGGCACCCACCGAACCGTGGTGGATGAGGTGCTTGACGCGGGTCGCGGCGGCTGCGCGGGTGATATGCCCTGCTGCCTGTTCATAGAATTCCACGCCCGACTCGCTGCGCCCGAGCGCATCAACCACGACGTCGAAGGACTGGCTCTTCAGGGCGCGATCGACATCGGCCGCCTCACGCACGTCACCGCGGATCACGGTAACCGGAAGACCTTCCAGGCGCTGCATGTTGGAGGTCTCGCGCGCGAACACGCTCACCTTATGCCCCTCGGCGAGTGCAGCGCGCACCACGAGTGAGCCGAGTTGACCAGAACCACCGAAGACCAACACCGACAGGGGTGGCGAATTCGGCGTGGCGGCAACGCCGAAGATCGGCAATAGTGCCGACAGTATGATCAAGACCGATGCCGCCCAACGAGACAACGCCGTCGAATGCGCTGCCGGTGCTTTATGGAACTTTGCCGGGATGCTCATAGTCCACGCAGTGTAACCAAATCCCAAACGCGGTAGCATTTGCCGGTCGTACTTTTGCTCTGGAGTTGCCAACCATGATTCAGCCTGTTCGCCACGTCGGTATCGCACTGCTGACTCTCGTGGCCCTCGCCTTCGCCGTGGCCTCGCCGCGCGCCGCGGCAGATGAGTACAAGAAGACGGTCGAGCTCTTCCAGAATGCGGGCGAGAGCGGCGACCTCTTCGGTCGCAGCTACGGCTACGCGGTATTTCCAACGGTCGGCAAAGGCGGCCTTGGCGTGGGCGGTGCGGTCGGCACAGGTCGCGTTTACGAGCAGGGTCGCTACATCGGTGACGTGCTGCTGACCCAGCTCAGCCTGGGGTTCCAAGCCGGTGGCCAAGCCTACAGCCAGATCGTGCTGCTGCAGGACAAGCGCGCGCTCGACGAATTCACCTCGGGTGAGTTTGGCTTTGGCGCGGGCGTCGGCGCCGTGGCCGTGACCGCGGGGGCCAGCGCCTCAGCGAGTACCACCGGCTCGAGTGCAGGCATCAGTGCAGGCAAGAAAGACGCCAAGAATCGCGGCGAGTTCTACAAGGGCATGGCGGTTTTCACCATCGCCAAGGGTGGCCTGATGTACGAGGCCTCAGTCGCCGGGCAAAAGTTCACTTACAAGCCGCTCAAGCCGTAACGGCGGCTCCGCTGCCACGGCCGCCGCGCAGGTGATATTCCTGCGTGCCGCGATGGTAGATGTGATCGGTGTCCAGCGTGGCGCTCTTGGCATACACGAAGCCCGGCGCCAGCGACTCGTAGATGGGCTCGAAGCCCCGCTGCTCGGTCAGGTGGAAGAGCTCGGCGAACGACTCGATCACAAAATAACTCGCTTGCAGATCTGAAATCGCATAGTCGGTGCGCATCACCCGATCGACCGATAAATGAATACGATGCGGCGAAGCGCTCTCCAGCGCGAACACCGTTTCAGTGGGTCCCGACAGGATCCCGGCACCATAGGCGCGAAACGCGCCGTCCTCCAGCATCAGCCCGAACTCCACGGTGTACCAGTAAAGCGCGCTCAGTGCTTTAAGCCGGTTGTAGCGCAGCGCTTTCCAGCCCGCGCGCCCGTAGGCCTGCAGATATTCGGCGAACGTTGAGTCGGTCAGCAGCGGCACGTGACCGAATACATCGTGGAACACATCCGGCTCCTCGATGTAATCAAACTGCTCGCGCTTGCGCAGGAAGTTGCCTGCCGGGAACCGCCGATTGGCCAGATGATAGAAAAACACGTGATCGGGGATCAGCATCGGTACCGGCACGACTTCCCAACCCGTCAGGGTGCGAAGGTGCGCATTGATGGCCGCGAACTCCGGTACGCCACCGCGCCCGAGTTCAAGGCGCTCGAGGCCCCGCATGAACTCGCGACAGGCACGACCCGGCAACAGGCGCATCTGCCGGGCAAACAACTCATCCCACAGCCGATGATCGTCGGTGGAGTAGTCCCGCTGCGCGGGCTCAAGCCAATCCGCGCCTAGGTGCGCCGGCTTGCGCAGCGGGGCCACGAACACCTCGGCAGGCAGTTGCGGAATACGCGTGTAATCGACAGTCATTGAACGGCGGTCGATTGCCAACGAGGCATCTCACCGACGAATGGCTTGATACCCAGTTCCTTGAACACGGCCGACGGCTCGATGCTCCGCCCCTGCGTCACCACGAGCGCGACGCGCCGCAAAGCCGTGATGTCGGTGGTCGGATCTCCATCGATCAGCACGAGATCAGCGAACTTGCCGACCTCGATGCTGCCGCGATCAGCGAGGACGCGGCTGTACTTGGCGCCGTTCCAGGTGGCGATGCGCAGCGCCTCTTGTGGAGCGATGCCCGCCTGCACGTAGAGTTCGAGCTCGCGCTGCAGTGTGAAGCCCGGGATGTGGTCGGTACCCGCCACGATGGGGATGCCGGCGCGGTGCATCTGCCCAACAAATTCCACCATGCGTGAGTAAGACCGATTGTACAGCGCTTGCACTCGCGCATTCGGGATCTCCATGCCACCGCTCAGGAAACTGCGCTGCAAGGTGGCAGGCAGATGCGAAGCAATGGCAGCAAACGCCTGCGACATCTCGCCGTCGCGTTGCCTGAGAAAATCAAAGGTCGTCAAGGTCGGATCGATGTTCACGTTCCGTTGGCGCAGCAACTCGATGAACTCGCGCACGGCGGGTCCCTCGAAATCGATCCCAGCCGTTTTCTCGGCGGGTAAATAGAAGCGCTGTAGCGTGCGCGTATCGGTCTGCGGATCGACCAAAAAGTTCAGCACCATCTGGTTGATGTGATTGAGCTCATCGAATCCGGCCTCGACCACCTCGCTGGCGCGCATGAACGCAGGCACGTGACCACTGACGCGCAAACCCAATGAATGCGCGTACGCCACGGTCTCGCGTAGGTGCTGTCGCGGAAAGCTGTTGTAAATCTTGATCTGCGGATAGCCGTGCGCCGCGTACCAATCAACCGCGCGCTTGGCTTCTTCCAAGGTGCTGATAACGAACCCATTTCGGGCGGAGTAGGGGCTCTCGCCTTCGAGGAAACCCGTCGGCACGATGCGCGGACCAAACACCGCACCCACTGCAGTCTCGTCGATGACCTTCTGCAGCGTGGCGTTATCGTTGCCAAGATCGCGCACGGTGGTGACGCCCGTGGCGAGATTCAACCCACCCTCCCAACGACCGACGTGACCGTGCATGTCGAAGAGGCCGGGCAACAACACGCGCCCGCCCGCATCGAGGGTACGCTGCGCGGCGATGTGATCACCCGGGTTACCGGCCGGACGAATACCGGCGATGCGACCGCGCAGCACCTGCACATCGAACAACCCCTCACGCAGCCGCGCTTGCTCGCTGTCGAACAGGCGAGCGTTGCGAATCACGCTGAGACCTTCCATCGGTGTGCCGAGCCGCGCCGTCATGCCAGCAAGCAGCGCCGTCTCGGCCTCGTTTTGCACGCGCCCCAGCAGCTCGGCATCCGCCTCGTACCCTTGCGGCATCGTCGCCGAATAGCCCGGAGCAATCGAGGCAAAGAATGCTTCCTCGGCGCCCGTGGTCGCCCAAACGAAATACGGCGTGAGACCGAGACCCGTGATCGCGATCAGCGCGACTTCCCGCTGTGTCGCTCCACGACCCACCTGCGCAGTGCGCAAAGTCCGACGCGAAAGAGTGCCCACCGGCAACAACTCGACGCTCTTGCCATCACGGGTGAGTGCAAGCACGCGATCGACTACAGCCTCGGTGCCGTTCAAAGGCAAGTACAACTTGCCGGCCACCTGCGCAGCGCTACCCTGCTCCGTCGTCGACTGCCAGCGTCCGCTGCTCCCGCGCACGGCATAGCGCTCGTCGACCTTGGAGCCGAAAGTGGTACTACCCTTCGCTTCGTAGTTTGCAAACGTACCGTCCGCCGCAACACGGAACGTCTCGCTGATTTCCGGGCCACGCCCGTTGTCCTTGAAGATGTACCGGGTCGAACAATCGCCGCTCGGCGCGCAGCGAATCAGCAGTTCGCCCGCGGGCTTGCCATTGTCGACGGTGACGACCCAGCGACGCTCCGCAGCCTCCCCGACCGAACCCAGAAACAACAATCCAGCGATGATGAACACTGAGCGGGACATGCGATAACCCCTCGAGCGAATTATGATCTGGAAGTCGATACTAGCGATTTGCCCCACTGGCACAACTGGCACCGCTATTTGGGTGCCATCGATATCGAGGAGTCAGGCCAAGATGCGCTCACATGCCCTGCTGTTCGGTTGTCTGCTCGCACTCGGCAGCACACTGCTCGCCGCCCAAGGCCCCAAAGGCATTGCGTATGTGGAAGCGCCCGAGCGCGCGGCCGGCGTGTGCGTGGCGGGATCGCCGGACAAGGGATTCGCCTGCGCACGGGAACGCTGTGCGGAATCCGGAGTGCCGGGCAACGAGTGCCTGCGCCGTGCCTGGTGCTACCCGGCGGGCTGGAGCGTCGACATGTTCCTGCAGGACCGCAACGGCATCCACTGGCACGAGTTCACCTGCGGCTTGGGGTCACGCGAGCTGGCCCAATCGCTCGCTAAACTCAAATGCGAGCCGAAGCACGCCGAGAATTACATTGAGTGCACACCTGTGCGGTACTTCGACCCGGACGGTCGTGAAATCGCACCCTGAGCGTCAAATCGGCAATGACAGCCGCCGATATGCCTTGCCGAGCACCCACACCGGGCCGATCATGAGATAGACGAGATCGGTGAAAAAACTCGGTCGCTTGCCCTCAATGTGGTGACCGATGAATTGCCCGATCCACGCGAGTACAAATACGCCGGCGCCCAGGTACAGCAGACCCTGACTGCCTAAGGACTCGTATAGCGAGCCCGTGAAGACTAAGGTCGCAAACATGATCGCCACCATGCCTAGCCCCAGCGGCAACGACAGCCACAGCCAGAAGACCACCGATGCCAAGGTCAGCACGGCCGCCAACGTCCCGCTCGGCAACCCGGGCAAGGGCACGACGTACAGCATGGCGAGCAGAGACCAGACGATAGCCGGGACGCACAGCACGTGCAGTTGCTGGTTGGTGGTGTTGCGATGGTCGTCTGAATACGCCGCGAACATGCGATCGACGGGACGGGTTTCGATGTTTGCGTTCATGGCACACCCCTCTCAGACGGTCTCGACAAAAAAATCATAGCGGTAACTACCGAACAACACGTTACCATTTTGGCCATGAATACGCGTCATGCCTCTTGGGTCAGCATTTTCATCTTCAGCCTGTTCGCTTGGACGGCCAGCAACCTGGACCAGTCCCTTTTCGGATATGCGATCCCGGGCATCCTGACTGAATACCAGGTGGGTCTCGAGGTCGTCGGTTTGATCCTGACGGCCGGGTTCATCGCGGCGGCCATCATGGTGGTGTTCGCGGGACTCGCCGCCGATACCTGGGGTCGTCGCTGGACCTTGGCAGTTCTGCTCGCCCTGTCAGCCCTGTTCGTCGGATTGCATGGCTTGGTGCGCGATCTGACCGAACTCACCGTGGTCCGAGCCCTCGCCTTCGGACTGGCGGCCGGGCTGGCCCCGATCACCGCGGCCTACGTGGCCGAGGCAGCCCCGGCCAAGCATCGGGGCATGTTGATGGGTGTGCTGCAATGCGGCTATCCGCTCGGCTGGTTCCTCGCCGCGATGCTCGCCGTGCCGCTACTCGAAGGCAGTGGCTGGCGATCGATTTTCTTCATTGGCTTTGCCATCGTGCCGATCGCCTTTTTGATCGCGTGGCGCTTGCCCGAGAGCGAGCGCTTTGCGCGCGTTGCGGCAGATCGCACTGCCGAGAAAACCGCGGTGCTTGACTGGGGACTGCTGCGCGAGATGTTCTCGGGTGACTATCGGCGCCGCTCGATCGCCTCGATCGTGCTGTTCTTTGCTTTTGGTTGTGCGTACGCCGGCACGGCGTTTTTCTTTCCGACCTATTTCATGGAAGTGCGCGGCTATTCCCAGGCTGAAGCCGCACAGTTGGTAGGCTTCTCCAACGGCATCGCCATCGCCGGTTACTTGGCCGCAGCCTGGGTCGGTGAATACGTACTGCCTCGCCGCGACACTTTTGCCATCTGGACGGTGCTTGGCGCTGCAGCCCTGATCGCACTCATGTGGCTGCCACAGGAACGCTGGCAGGATCTGGCCCTATTCGGGCTGACGGGTGCTTTTTTCTATGGCAGCAACGCAGTGGTCGGCGCATTGCTCACTGACTTGTATCCCACGCGCATGCGCACCACGGCGTACGCTGCCTGCGGCTCAGCGCCCCTCAGCATCGGCTTTGCGCTGTTCCCAGCCCTCGTACCGCTGGCTGTTCAGTCCATAGGCTGGCAGTGGTCATTTTCGGTGATGATCGCGCCGCTTTTGCTCGTGGCCGCCCTCGCCGCGCTCGCACTGCCCCGCCTGCGCTCGGGGCGCGACGTCGACGAAGCCTGAGCTAGCCGTGGCTGACGGTATCGTCGGGAACTTCGGTGCGTTCCCGAGTGCCGCCGCTCACCAGCGGTTCGGCGCCCGCAGGGCGCTCGATATAGCGACGGACTGACCCGCGTTCACCCTCGATGAGTTCGGCGATCTCCTTACGGATCGCCTGATCGGCCAAGGTGGGGCGAGTTTGTCGCCGCAGGTAGTCGGCCCAGGTCGGGCTTTCGAATCGTTCGATCCACTGCACGGGATGGTCGAGGTCCTGACAAACCGACCAGCGGCGCGCGCCGTCGCGGCGACGGATGCGGCCGAGTTCGTTGATGGCTGCGACGAAGCGCTCGGCGTTTACCGATGGCACTTGGTACTCAATCGTGACGACGATCGGCCCCGAGGTCTCATGCAGATCAACTCGGGGCGGCGCCAAGGCCGTGACGGTATGCGGATCCAAAGATCCCATGCGTGCCACCGAGATAGGCAGCCAGCGGGCCACAGCAAAGGTCGTCAAGGCGGACACGCCGGCTACGCTGAGCGTCTCACGCAGTCCGACACCCGTTGCAAGGTGCCCCCACAGCCAGGCCCCCGCCGCCATGCCGGCGAACGCAAAGGTTTGATAGAACGCCAAGGTGCGCCCCGTCACCCAACGCGGTGAGGACAATTGCACCGCGATGTTGAAGTTGGCGAGACCCAGAGTCCACACAGCACCCGCCACGACATGCGCCATCAACGTGGTCACCGCCCACGGGCTTTGCGCGATGGCAACGATGGCCAGGGCCGCGACGCCGCACAACATGCGCAGCAACCGATCGCTGCTGAAACGCGCACGCAGCGTGGCGCTAGACAGCGCACCGAGCATGGCGCCGACACCGAAACCACCGAGCAGCACGCCATAGGTCGGCGCACCACCACCCAGCAGATCGCGTGCCACCACCGGCATCAATGCGGGCACGGCCGAGATCGGTACCGTGAACAGCACGGCCCGCACCATCACCGCCATCAAGTGGGGCGACAAACGCACGTACCGGATGCCGCCCGCGATGGCCGCGAGCAGTGGTTCCGGAGGCAGCGGATTGACGATGCGGGGCAGTCGCCACCAGTACAAGGTCGCGAGCATGCCGATGTACGACACAGCGTTGATCACGAACGCCACCACCGCACCGGCCGCCGCCACGATCACACCACCGATCGCCGGACCGACGCTACGCGCCAGGTTGAAGCCCACCGCATTGACGAGCACGGCCGGCGCAATCTGCTCGCGCGGGACTTGATCGGCGATAGACGCCTGCCAGGCGGGTGCGAACGAGGCTGCACCGCAACCGATCAGGAAGGTCAGCAACAACAGCACTTCAGGCGTGATCTCACCGAAAAGCGTAATCAGCGCCAACACAGCCGAAGCGAGCAGCATCAGCCATTGCGCGAACAACATCAGCCGACGCCGGTCGTAGAGATCCGCCCAGGCGCCCGCAATCATTGACAGGAAAAAGAACGGCAAGGCACCGGCGGTCTGCACTAGGGCCACCCGATCCGGGGACGGCGCGATGGTCGCCATGAGCCACGAGGCGCCCACGGTCTGGATCATGCTGCCGAAGGACGAGACCACCGACGCCCACCAGAACAGCGCGAATGCGCGATGCCTGAAGGGCGCAAACGTCGTGTTTCGCCAGCGTTCGAAGCGGGATGCGGAAGGGGAGCTCATCGATCTGGAATCAACTGCCTGCGGCGCAGGCCGCCTCGTGTAACGGTATCATGCCGCGCATGAGCGTCACTCTCGAAAAAGTCCGCGCAGCGGCCGCGCTGTTGGCGGGACAGATCGTCCGCACCCCGTGTCGCAAATCCGAAACACTCTCGGCCATGACCGGAGCCGAGGTGTACCTGAAGTTCGAGAACCAGCAGTTCACTGCCTCCTTCAAAGAACGCGGTGCGCTCGTCAAACTGTCACGTCTTGATGCCGAGCAGCGCCACCGCGGCGTGATCGCCATGTCGGCGGGAAATCACGCGCAAGGCGTAGCCCATCACGCCACGCGCCTCGGCATACCGGCGACCATCGTCATGCCACTCAACACACCCTTCAACAAGGTGCAGCAAACGCGGCTGCTCGGTGCGCGGGTGATCCTGCACGGTCAGCACCTGACCGAAGCAGAGCAACATGCTCAGCATTTAGCCGTGAGCGATAACCTCGTTTTTGTCCACCCCTACGACGACGAAGACATCATCGCTGGTCAAGGTACCGTAGCACTGGAAATGCTCGAAGATTTCCCGGACCTCGAGTGCCTCTGCGTACCGATCGGCGGCGGCGGGCTGCTCGCCGGGATGGCCGTGGCCGCGAAGGCACTACGTCCGCAAATCGAACTCATCGGCGTGCAAACCGAGGCGTTCCCAGGCATGCATGCCGAGTTCCATGGCACGCGGGCTGCCTTCGGTACGCAGACCATTGCCGAGGGTATCGCCGTGCGCAGCATCAGCGCGTTGACGCGCCAGATCATCCGCGAACATGTCAGTGAAATCCTGCTGGTAAGCGATGCCGACATCGAAAACGCCATCAGCCTGCTCGTGGCCATCGAAAAAACCGTCGCTGAGGGCGCCGGTGCCGCGGGGCTCGCCGCGGTGATTGCTCACCCGCAGCGCTTCCAGGGTCGCAAGGTGGGTCTTGTTATCTGCGGCGGCAACATTGACACGCGGCTGCTCGGCCTAGTGCTGCAGCGCCAGTTGGTGCGTGAACGCAAGCTCGTGACTTGGCGGTTCGAGAGCGCAGATCAGCCCGGGGCACTCGCCCGTATCGCTACCATCATCGGCGCTGTGGGCGGGAACATTCTCGATGTCACGCACCATCGCTTGTTTCTCGACATCTCCGCCAAGGCGACGGACATGGACTTCACGGTGGAGACTCGCGACGCTGAGCACACTCAGCAACTCGAGGATGCACTGAGCGACGCGGGACTCAAGCCGCGGCGCTTGTCATCGAGCGGCAGCTAAGCGCACCTGGACTCACCGACATGCAGGCGCCGTGGACTCGGCTGCGGCCTCGAGCTTCTGCAACTCGAGATGCTGAATCAGCGCGGGCCGTGTCGGCGCCAACGTGACGGTCGCAAGGACCGCGCCGCGCTCACAGTCGTAACGCCATTGTCCGCGAAGCGCATTCTCGATCGACACGTAACCCGACCGCTCGCGACAGACGCCGAGCTCTGCGCGCAACCGCTCGATTTCAGCACGGCGACGGTCGAGACTGCGATCGAGGAACAGATTCATGGCCGCGAGCTCACGAGCTTTTTGCTCGTCCCAGCGTTCGAGTAGCGCCGATACGCCCGCGCGGGCGCGCACGAGCGCCGGAGCCGGTTCGATCATGCGAGGCTGCAAGGCTCCGGTGGACGCGAGCGCCTCGAGCGCGTCGTCGAAAGGTTTACCCCAACTCGTGTAAGTGCGATTACCGAACGCGATCAGCCCGACACCATACTCGGGCAGCCAGCGCATCTGGGAGCCAAAACCAGGCAGGCCACCGCTGTGTGCCACCACATGAGCAAAGCGGCAGCTTTGCGACACGCGAAGCCCGTAGCCGTAGCCTCCCGCGTTGAGCTCGGGCTCACCCTGCGCCGTACGACCTACGGTAGCTCGACGATCGCGCCAAAGCTGCTGCATCTCGCGCAGCGATGCCCGCGACAGCGGCATCGCATCAGCGCCATCCCGCGCTGGCCACGCCTGCAGGTAGAGCCCGACGTAGCGACCCAAATCTTCGATGGAAGTGAGCATGCCGCCCATCGCGCCGAACGCACCATCAGCCAATTGCGGCTCGCGCTTCCACAAACCGTCCTCGTAACGGTACCCCTGCGCGAGCTGCGCTGCCGATACCGTGGCAGGTTCGAGCGTCGTATTGCGCAGGTCTAGAGGCTGCAATACATGCTGTTCGATGTAGCGTGCGTAGGGCTTGCCCGATGCGATACTGACGATGCGGCCGAGCAGCGCAAAGCCGTAGTTGGAATATTCGTAAGCCACCCCGGGCGCATTCGACATCGCGATGCCCTGTTCGAGCAGGCGGTCGAATTGCGCCTCGGAAATCGCCAACTGTTGATCGCCCCAAGGGTTGTCCTCGGGAAATCCCGCCGAGTGGGTCAGCAAATGGCGAATGGTCAGCGGCGGCGAATCGGTGGTGGGATAGCGCTGTTTTCGCAGTTGCGGAATGTAGCGATCGACTCGATCATCAAGCGATAACTTGCCTTGATCACGCAGCCGCAGGATTGCGAGCGCCGTAAAGCTCTTGGTCATCGAAGCGATGCGGAACACGCTGTCGGATTGCACCGGAGCTGCGGCGGCGACATCACGCACGCCTGTGACGCCCACGTGCACGAGGCGTCCATCGACGATGATCCCCCAAGCGGCACCCGGCACGTGCTCTCTACTGGTGAACTGCTGCATGAGTTGATCGACAGCAGGGAAAGCCGTCGCCAAGCGCTCGAGGCGCGCTGGATCGACGAACTTCGGGGGCGGTGCACGGTAGTCGGGCGTATCGGCCGCCGAGACACTGAGCGTGCCTATCGAAGCAAAGAATAAAACCGCGAGAAGTCGAAGGGTTGTCGCCGACAAGGTTCGGGTCATGGCACGCGCTCTCAAGACAATATGTTGAGGTAGGTGGTGATGATCAGCGCGTTGGCAAAGTCGATGAAGAAAGCGCCAACGATCGGGGCGACGAGAAACGCACGGGGCGCCGGTCCGAACCGCTCGACGATGGTGCGCATTACGGCCATGGCGTTGGCTGTGGTGCCGAGCATGAAGCCGGTAAAGCCACCGCTCATCACCGCCGCATCGTAGTCCCGCCCCATGACGCGAAATACCACCCACCAGCAGAACACAGCGACGAGCGCCACCTGCACGCCGAGATTGATGATGAGCGGCAAGGCCACGGCAGCGAGTTCCCAAAGCTTCAGATTCATCAATGCGATAGTCAAAAACAGCGTCAGGCAAACGGCACCGATGCTGGAGGTGCGACTCTCGGGCACGACCAACAGCCCCGTGGCATCGGCGAGGTTACGCAGCAACGCACCCATCAGCATCGCCCCGACGTAACCGGGCAAAGTCACGCCGAGATCGACGAAGACTTTGCTGACGAACGATCCTAGCCACATCGCCACCAGCAGCAAGGTCAGCGCCGCAAGCGTGGTGCGTAAGTCCTCTTCGTCCTCACGATCCTCTGCAGGTGCCCCTGCCTGAGATGCCACAGCGGCGGCAGACACCGGCAACACGGCGGCCTCGAGCGCAGAGGAACGTAAGCGATGCCGCTCGAGCAGCCGCGTGGCGATCGGCCCACCCGCCAGACCGCCAGCAACGATGCCCGACATGGCCGCAGCGATCGCCACGCTGTCGGCCGAGGGCACGCCGGCTGCGGCAAACTGCGGCGCGAAAGCCAGCGCCGTGGCTGGGCCACCGGTCAGCGCCGTGGAACTGATGAGCACACCGAGCAGCGGCGGCTCGCCGAAGGCACTGACAATGGCGATACCGACCACACCCTGGAGGATCGCGAGAAATGCAGCCAACGCCAAAAAGAGCAGTGCCTGTCCGCTCCCCGAACGAAGGAGAGCGAGACTCGCGCTGAAACCGATGGAGGTAAAAAACGCGGTCATCAATGCCGGCTGCAAAGACGTATCCAGCGTGACGGTCACACCGGCATTGCGACGCAGCGCGAGAATGACCAGCGCGACCAGCAAGCCGCCAATCACTGCAGCCGGAACGTTGTACCGGGCGAGCGCGGGAAACCACCGTACCACGGCAAAACCCGCGAACAGCGCCACGCCGCCCGCCGCCAGGGTTTGAATCAAGTCGAGTGCCAGCATGCTTTCCCCCATCACGAGTTTGAGCGTAGCACCATCACGCGCTTGACCGCACACCGGCGCAGGGCTGTACTGTGCCTATGAGACGCTGGATCGCACTGCTCGCGTTAGCCCTCTCTCCACTTGCGAGTGCTGCGGCACTCGTCGATGAAGCCATGATGGCGCGCGTCGACCCGCTCATCGAGAGCGCCATTGCTGCCAAGCAGATTCCCGGTGCGGTGCTGCTGGTTGGGCGCGGATCGTCAGTGGTCTACCGCAAGGCCTACGGCCAGCGCGCCGTGGAGCCGCTGGCCGAGCCGATGACCGTCGACACCCTCTTCGATCTGGCCTCGCTCACCAAGCCCATCGCCACGGCAACGGCCATCATGCAACTTGTCGAGGAAGGTCGACTCCGACTTGACGACAGGGTGGCGAGTTACCTGCCGGATTTCGGTCGGCACGGCAAGGACCAAATCACAGTACGCCAACTGCTGACTCATGTCGGCGGTTTGCGTGGTGATCTCGACCTTGATGATCCCTGGGTTGGGCGTGATACGGCGCTGGAACTCGCTGCTGAAGAGATTCCGCTGGCCGCGCCCGGCGAGCGTTTCATTTATAGCGACATCGGTTTTCTGGTACTCGGCGCGCTCGTGGAGCAGGTCTCGGGGCTGCCTCTCGATCAGTTTGTGCGGCAGCGAATCACCACGCCGCTTGGCATGCAGGATACGGGGTTCAAACCGCCGGCGAGCGCCCAAGCGCGGATCGCGCCGACACAGCGCTGCACGCCGCTCGGCCCGCGCTGCGAGGGCAGTGGCCAGATCCTGCTGCGCGGCGAGGTTCACGACCCCACGGCGCGGCGCATGCGTGGTGTTGCCGGGCACGCAGGTCTGTTCGGTACGGCTGACGATCTCGCCCGCTACGCCCGTATGCTGCTGGGTGGCGGAGCGCTAGGCTCAACGCGCATCCTCTCGCCGCTCTCGGTCATCAAAATGACCTCCCCCGCAACGCCCGTCGACTTGTCGAGCGTTCGCGGTCTCGGCTGGGACATCGACTCGAGCTATTCGAGCAATCGCGGCGAACTACTGCCGATCGGTTCTTTCGGTCACACCGGCTTCACCGGCACTTCGATCTGGATTGATCCACTGACGGAAACTTATGTGATCCTGCTAACTCATCGCGTGCACCCCGACGGACGCGGTGACGTCAGCGCGTTACGGGCACAAGTGGCCACGCTCGTCGGTGCTGCGCTGCGGCGCTTGCCCGACGACGCTCGGCTACGTGAGGCGCGCTGGAGTGGTGGCGAATTTCAACGTGCTCCAGCACGAGGCGTACGAAGCGCCATCGAATCGACTGCAGCTCTCACACTGAGCGGTATCGATGTACTGCGCAGCGAAAACTACAAACCTTTGATCGGCAAGCGGGTGGGCCTGCTGACTCATCAAGCGGCGATCGCGCGTAGCGGTGAATCCACTATCGACTTACTCGCGAAAGCCAAAGGGCTAACTCTGGTTGCACTGTTCAGCCCGGAACACGGGCTGCGCAGCGATATCGATGCTGCGGTGCCGTCGGGTGTCGATCCGCGCAGCAATCTGCCGGTGTACTCCCTGTACGGTGAGACACGACGCCCTAACGCTGCGATGCTGCGCGGCATCGACACCTTGGTGATCGATTTGCAGGATGTCGGCGCACGCTTCTACACCTACGCCACCACGGTCGCTTACGTACTGGAGGAAGCGGCCCGATCGAACCTCGAAGTCATCGTTCTCGATCGCCCCAATCCCCTCGGTGGCACGGTGATCGAAGGTCCTTCGCTCGAGCGCAGCGAACTGAGTTTCACTGCCTATTTCCCGATGCCCATCCGCCATGGTCTGACCTTGGGTGAGTTGGCACGACTATTCAACGCAGAGGGCCGGATCGGCGCGAAGCTGTCGGTGATCAGCGTTCGGTACTGGCAACGAGACGCATGGTTCGACGAGACTGGCCTGCCCTGGGTCGCACCGTCGCCCAATCTGCGCAGTCTGCAAAGCGCCCTGCTCTACCCGGGTGTCGCCACGATCGAGGGCGCGAACATCTCAGTCGGCCGCGGGACCGATACGCCCTTCCAGCTGATCGGCGCGCCATGGATCGATGGCGTTCGTCTTGCCGCCGAACTCAACGCACGCGAGATTCCAGGGGTGCGCTTTTACCCTGTGACGTTTACGCCCACCGCGAGTCAGCATCAGGGGGAGCGGTGTGGCGGCGTATCAATCGTGCTGATGGATCGAGAGCGGCTACCGGTGGTGCGCCTCGGCCTGGAACTGGCAAGTGCTCTCGATCACCTGTACGGCCCTCGTTTCGAACTTGATCGAATCGCCGGTCTCTTCGGCCGCGACGTCGTCAATCGACTGCGCAACGGCGAGTCGCCGCAGCGGATCGTCGACAGCTGGCGTGTGCAAGAAGCCGCTTTTCGACGACTCAGGGCGCCTCACCTGCTGTATCGCTGAGCGGATGTTTGAACTTCGTGGTCGAGTCATGCAAAGTCCCGGCCATGAAATCCGCCGCCCTGAAGCAAAAAGCCCTGCAACAGCGGGATGCGGGGCAACGCGCTTCGGCAGGGCGTAAGTGGGCTGTCGCAATCGCCGCCTTCGAGCGTGCGCTCGCGCTTGACCCCGAAGATGCGCAGAGTTGGCTTTTTCTCGCCCACGCACGGGTGCACTCGGGCAACACTGCCGATGCACTGATCGCCGCCGAGCGCGCCTTTGCTCTTGATCAGGGCAATGTACTGAGCTGCCGTTTACTGGCTGACATTCATAGCGGTGCGGGTCGTTTCGCCAAGGCGATCGAGGTTTACACCGCGCTCGATCCCGGATCGCCGCGCGACCACGACTTCTGGGCCGAGTACGGCAATGCGCTGTGGCTGGCGCGGCGCCATCGTGAAGCGGTTGATGCGCTCATGCAGGCACTTTCACTGCGCATCGACAGCGCGATCGTGCACCACAGGCTGGGGCTGGCGTTCCGGGACCTCGGCATGTCAGGCGAGTCCGCCGAGTGCTTCCGCACGGCCATCGCACTCGACAAGGGCCGGATCCGCACAGCCGCACTGTCGCTGGTGTTATACGACAGCCGCAACGCCTGCGACTGGAAAAATCTCGAGGCCGACACTGCAGCGCTGCTCACAGCGATCGATACGACCGACGATTCCGACGGTAGCTTGCTCGCACCCTTCGCGCTGATCGCGCTGGATACCACGCCGGCACAGCAACGACGCATCGGCGAATTGCGCAGTCGCAGCATCACCCGCGACATCAAGCCCCTGCCGCCCCCACAAATCGGCGCGGCGCGCCATGCGGGTCGCATTCGAGTCGGCTATCTATCGGCAGACTTCAGTCAGCACGCCACCTCGCAGTTGCTCGTGGAGTTTCTCGAACGACGCGACAGCACGCGCTTCGAAACCTTCTTGTATTCCCACAGCATCGCCGACGGGTCAGCACTGCAGCAGCGCGTTCGTGCAGCCTGCGAGCATTTCGTGGACGTCAACGAGATGAGCAATCTCGCCGTGGCCGAGCGTATGCGCAGCGATGAACTGGACATCGTCATCGATCTCAAGGGACATACCCGCGACAGCCGCTTCGAGTTGCTCGCGTATCGGCCAGCAGCAGTCCAAGCCGCCTGGCTAGGCTATCCGGCCGCCACCGGCGCAAACTTCATCGACTACATGATCGGCGATCCGATCGTGTTGCCGCTGGAACATGCACCGAACTACTCCGAGCAGATCGCACAACTGCCGATCTGCTATCAGCCCAACGATCGCAATCGTCCCTTACCTGAAGCAACGCCACGCAGCGAACTCGGCCTGCCCGAAGATGCGGTGGTGCTGTGCTGTTTCAACCAGACCTACAAGATTTCGCCGTTCATGCTCGACATCTGGGCGGCGATACTGCAAGCCGCACCTAACACGGTGCTGTGGATCCTGGCCTGGGACAGACACGTGCTGGTAAATCTGCGCCGCGAATTCGATGCCCGTGGGGTCGCCGCCGAGCGTGTGATCTTTGCACCAAAAGCGTCACCCGCGCAGCACCTTGCGCGACTGCGAGCCGCAGACCTGTTCCTCGATACCTGGCCCTGCAACGCCCACACCACCGCGAGCGAAGCGCTGTGGTGCGGCGTACCGGTGCTCACCGTACCGGGCGAAACCTTCGCCTCACGAGTCGCGGCAAGTCTCGTCACCGCTTGTGGCCTTGCTGATCTCGCCTGCAAAGACGCCGAGTCTTACGCCCATCTCGCAGTAGCGCTTGCGAGCGAGGCAGAGATTCGTCAGGGACTACGCGCGCACCTCGAACAGAGCCGCATGGAGTTGCCGCTGTTCGACAGCGAGCGTTTTACTCGTGAGTTCGAAGCCTTGCTGCAGCGCATGCACGAGCGGGCTCAAGCGGGGTTGCCCCCCGCGCCGCTACCTGCCAAAAATTGACACTCCGGCAATCTCGCCTCAGCGAGTGTGCTGGTCGTACCAACCGATGGTTCCTAGGATCGCGGCCAGCCACTGGCTTGGTCGCCCGAAACCGTGGCTCGCTTCCGGCAAGCGCATCAATGCGCTTTCCACGCCGCGCAACTGCAGTGCCTGAAAATACTGCTCCGAATCGCTCATCGGCGTGCGCCAGTCCTCCTCGCCCGTAATGATGAGCGTGGGAGTCGTAACCTTACCGACCAGCGACAGCGGCGAGCGGGCCCAGTACTTATCGGGCTGCTCCCACGGCATTCGCTCGAACCAGTACTGACCCATTACTGCACCGATATCCGTCGTCAAGGTCGTGGACGCCCAATTGATGACCGGGCGTTTGACCGACGCTGCGGCGAATCGATCGGTCTTGCCGATGGCCCAACTCGACAGCACGCCGCCACCCGACCCGCCACCGATATAGAGTCGGCGTGGATCAATGAATCCGCGCGCAATGACGCTATCGACCGCGCTCATCAGATCGTCATGGTCACGGCCCGGATAGGCGAGATGAATCAGCGAAGCGAACTCCTCGCCATAACCGATCGAGCCGCGCGGATTGACGAACAGCACCACATAGCCTGCGGCGGCATACAGATGATGAGTGATCGAGAACATCGGTCCGTAATCAAGATGGGGCCCACCATGGATGTCGAGCGCCAGTGGGTAGCGACGAGTCGGATCGAAATCAGGCGGGTAGAGGATCCAGCCGTGAATGCTGCGTCGGTCGGGCTTGGAGGCGATGCGGATCTCTTCCAATCGACCGATCGCTTTTCCGACGCGCCACTCGGCGTTCATATCCCACAGCACGCGCTGGCGTCCCTCACTCCACAAGGCCAAGGTCGCCGGTCGATCAGCCTCGACGCTGGGGAAAGCAAACCTTCCCGCCGCTGCGGAGTAGGTGCCACCGCTTGAGGAGGGCAGCAGCAAACGCGTATTGCCGACCTGCGGCACGACAACACGGCTCTCGCCCATCAACGTGGCGAGCCCCACGCGGTTCACACCCTCGTCTTGATAGAGGAAATGAATGCCCGTGCCATCTTCGCGCCACCGAGGCGAAGCCGCATTGCGATCGAGCGGCGCAGTGAGATTACGCGCCCGCTGGGTTCCTTGGAGTGGCAAAAGAAATATGTCGGTACGTTGAAAAGAATTGGCGCGCTTGCGCCAGCCCGTGTACGCGAGCGAGCGACCGTCAGGGCTGACGGCGGGGCTGGTCTCGAAACCATCGTCGTCGGTGAGTCGCTGCGCCGCCTCGCCCTCGCGGAGCGGCACCCGCCACAAATCGCCTTGGTTGGCACGCCGCCGCGCCGCCGGATCCGTATCCGCCGAGACTACGATGCTCTGCCCGTCGGGAAACCACGCTGGAGCCTCATCGCGCGCGCCCCAATCTCCCGGCCCATTCGTCAGTTGGCGCTGGCGCCCGCTGCCCAGCTCGAGCACGAAAAGCTGCATATCGCCAGGTACAAGCCAGCCCTCGCCGTCGGCGCGGTACGGATAGTCACGTACGATGCGTGGCGGGGTTGCCCACTGCGCACCGTCAGGCTTGGAAGGCAAAGCAAAGAATTCCGTCGCTTTACGCTCGACGAGCGCCACGTAAGCGATCGATCGACCGTCCGGCGACCAGGCAAAACTGCGCGGCGCTTGGCGTAGAGCCGAGAGCACCTGCACCCGACCGTCCGCCAGCGACACACGCAACAACTGGGGGCTTGCGCCCTCCTTGCCGATGAAGGCGATCGATTGACCATCGGGCGACCAGCGCGGATTGCCGGGCGAACGATCCGAACCTACGAGCAAACGCCGCTCGCCGCCCTCAGCGGCAACCAACCACAACTCATTGCGAACCCGATCGGTCTGGATGTCACGCAATTGACGCAACACCGCGACCTGGCGTCCATCGGGTGATAACTGCGGATCAATCGGCTGCTCCAAACGATACAGATCGAGGGCTTCGACCGGTCTTGCCGCATCGACAGCGGCTCCTGCACTCGGGGCGCTGAGCAGCAGCGCGAGGGCAAGTAGGCGGAACAACGATGGGCAATGGCGATGTCTCATGGAAGTCTCCTTCAATTCGCGACCAGCAGCGCATGCTGCTGCCACAGATCACTCAAATGCTCTTGCCAAAATCGCGGTGAGGCGAACCATGGAAACGCACGCGGAAATGCCGGGTCATCCCACCGCGCCGCGATCCACGACGAATGATGCAGCATGCGCAACGAGCGCAGCGGCTCGACGAGCTCGAGTTCGTTTTCATCGATGTGCGAGAACTGCCGATAGCCGGCCGCCAACTCCCGCCACTGCCCCTGACGATCGTCTTCGGAGCCCGAGAGAAACATCCAAAGATCCTGGATGCGTGGACCCGTCATGCAATCGTCGAGATCGACGAACACGGGTCCTTGCGCATTCCAGAGGATGTTGCCGAGATGACAATCGCCATGCAGCCGCAGGCGCGATGATGGACCGTATCGGTCGAAATGCAGATCCACCTGCTCGAGGAGTGCCGCAGAGACCTCGGCATACTTATCGATAACGGTGTCATCGAGCGTCGCGGAGTTCATGAACGTCGAGGCGAGCAGATCGTCCCTCGCCCGCCAACCGAGCCGCTCGCTGCTGAGTGCAGGCCGATGACGAAACGGACGCAGCGCACCGATCGCATGGATGCGCCCCAAGGTGCGCCCGACAAGCTCGAGCGAACCACGTACGTCGATCTCGGCGGCTCGCGCGTCGAGCTTGGGAAACACCGTGTATCGCAAGCCCTCGTGAAAGTGGAGCGTACTAGCATCGAAAGTCAGCGGCGCAGCAACGGGCAGCTGCGCCGCCGCCAACTCGCGCGTGAACTCATGCTCTTCGACAATCTGCTCATCGCTCCAGCGTGCGGGCCGGTAGAACTTCAGCACCAGAGTGCCGTGCGACTCCGAACCCAACTGGTAGACGCGATTCTCGTAAGAGTTGAGTGCGAACAAGCGACCGTCGCAAACGATGCCCACGCGCTCGGCCGCCTCGAGCACGACATCGGGCGAGAGCAGCGCGAAAGGTTGCGCGGAGACTGCGCTCACCGGCCCTGCTGTTTGAGGAACTCGGTATCTTCGAACACGAAGTCGTGCCAGTTCGCAGTGTCGAGGATCTCCGGTACGTAGGCGCGAATGCCGTCCTTGACCGGTTGCGGCAAGGCATCGAGGTTACGGATCTTGGTGCCGAACCCACGCGCTACCGTGCCGCCAGGCCGATCGTCCATGCCCATCCAAGGCGCCCAGCGATTTTTGTTCTGCAACTGCAGACTGGTGGACGCCGACAAACGCTTTGGGTCCGCCACTTCGGCGAGCGGCGCCGACATGGTCATGAACGAGTTGGTATAGCTGGTTTTACCAGGCCGAATGACATCGGGTCGGTTTTCGATCGACTCGGTGGCGAGGTACACGCGATCACCGATGGTTTCGATCGGCAATAGCTTGGGCGTGTAGCCCATCGCGATCACGCCCTGCGGGGTGTAGAGGCGCGGCACGGGCCCGAGCTTGAAGTGATGGATCCCCATGCGTTGGCCGGTGATCGGATTGTCGAAGTGCTCTAGCGGCTCGTAGCTGTCGTGGCGAGTGTAAAAACCCACTTCGTACTTGCGCATTTCGTGCTGGTTGTCTTCCTTCGGCTCCCAGTAATCGACCAGGATATTGTTCATGGTAAAGAGCGGCACGAAGTTGCCTTCGCCGAGATCAGCATAAATATTGAGCCGCATGAAGGAGTAGACGACCTCTTTGCCGAGGCTACCCACAAGCTTCACATGCGTACGCAAGATGGTGAGCGGGTCGGCGAAATCGAGCTTCGCAGCGTTGGGCTTCGCAGCGCTGGCAGGCGTCGTCAGCGCGGCGGTCACACCGAGTCCCATCGCCCCTTGCAGGGCCGTGCGTCGTGTCAGTGAAGTCATCATGCGCTCCTGTAGGCAGAGTGTCCGAGCCCTAACCGGCCCGGCTTAGAGTGTCACGGCGAGCAGCGTAGCCTGTCTGATGGCCCGCTTGGCATCGAGTTCGGTGGCCACGTCGGCACCGCCCACCTTGTGCACGCGGAGGCCCGCCGTGCGCAGCGGCTCGAACAACTCGCAGCGCGGTTCCTGACCCGCACACAGCACGATGCTGTCGACCTCGAGCAGACGCGATGCGTCGCCCTGTCGGATCCGCAGACCCGCATCGTCGATGCCGAGATATTCGACCCCCGACAGCATCTGCACGCGCCGCATCTTGAGGACGCTGCGATGAATCCAGCCGGTCGTTTTGCCGAGTCCAGCTCCCGGCTTTGACACCTTGCGCTGCAGCAAATAGACGCTGCGCGCAGGTGGCTCGGGCTGCGGACCTGCAGGGCTCACACCGCCTCGCGCCAGCGCCGGATCCGTCACGCCCCACTCCCGCATCCAAGCTTCGCGATCGAGACTACTGGAAGTACCCTTCTGGGTGAGCAACGTCGCCACATCGAAGCCGATACCGCCAGCGCCAATGATGGCCACGCGCGGGCCGACCGGGCGCACACCGCTGATGGCCTCGATGTAAGTCATGACCGACGAATGCTGCTGGCCGGGGATGCGCGGATCCCGCGCATTGACGCCCGTGGCGAGCACCACCTCGTCGTAGCCGCCTTGCTGCAGCAACTCGACCGTGACCTGCGTCGACAAGGACAGTTCGACGCCGGTCTCTCGCAGCCGCTCGCCGAAGTAGCGCAAGGTTTCGTTGAACTCCTCCTTGCCCGGGATGCGCCGCGCGAGGTTGAACTGCCCGCCGAGGGTATCGGCCGCATCGAACAAGCGCACGGCATGACCGCGCTCGGCGAGTACCGTGGCAGCGGCCAGTCCGGCTGGGCCTGCGCCGACGACCGCGATCCTTTTACGTTGCTGGGCGGACCGCACGACGATTTCGGTCTCGTGACAAGCCAGTGGGTTCACGAGGCAGGAAGCGAGTGTCTTCGAGAACGTGTGATCGAGACAGGCCTGATTACAAGCGATACACGTGTTGATGCTCGCGGCCCGGCCCCTTGCCGCCTTGGCGACGAAGTGCGGATCAGCAAGCAGTGGCCTAGCCATCGAGACGAGATCGGCCTCTCCCGCGGCGAGAATCGATTCGGCGAGTTCCGGGGTATTGATGCGATTGCTGGTGCACACCGGGATCCGCAGCTCGCTGCGCAATTTGCGCGTGAGCCAGGCGAATGCGCCGCGCGGCACGGAAGTCGCAATCGTCGGTACGCGCGCTTCGTGCCAGCCGATTCCGGAATTGATCAGCGTGGCGCCAGCCGATTCCACCGCCTTGGCCAGCGTTACCACTTCGCTCCAGTCCTGACCGTCCGGTATCAGATCAAGCAGCGAGAGGCGGTAGATGACGATAAAGTCCGGCCCCACCGCCTCACGCATGCGGGTGACGATCTCGACCGGCAACTGCATGCGGGCGGCGAACGGGCCGCCCCAGCGATCGGTGCGTCGGTTGGTATGGGTCAGCAGGAATTCATTGATGAAATACCCTTCGGAACCCATGACTTCGACGCCGTCGTAGCCCGCCTCGCGCGCCAAAGTCGCGCAGCGCACGAACGCGCGAATCTGCCGCTCCACGCCCGCAGCGCTGAGTTCACGCGGCGTGAAAGGCGTTATGGGTGATTTGATACGAGAAGGCGCAACGCTCAAGGGATGGTAGCCATAGCGCCCGGCATGCAGGATCTGCAGCGCGATGCGACCGCCTTCACGATGCACCGCATCGGTGATCACGCGATGCCGGGTTGCAGCACGGCGCGTGGCCAGCCGCGAAGCGAAGGGAGCGAGCCAGCCCTCGACGTTCGGTGCGAAACCACCCGTCACCATCAACCCGACTCCGCCCCGCGCACGCTCCGCGAAGTAGGCCGCAAGACGCGGGAACAACTCGTCCTTGTCTTCGAGACCCGTGTGCATGGAACCCATCAGCACGCGATTCGGCAACTGCGTAAACCCGAGATCGAGCGGAGCGAGTAAATGCGGATAAGGAGAGCTCATATCAACGAACCTCGCTCTGCATGAGATCGGCGGCTTTTTCCGCGATCATGATGGTCGTGGCGTTGGTGTTGCCGCCGATGAGCTGCGGCATCACCGAGGCGTCGATGACCCGCAAGCCCTGCACGCCGTGAACCCGCAATGAAGCATCGACTACCGCGTCTTCGTCGGTACCCATTCGGCAGGTACCCACGGGGTGATAGATCGACTCCGCCTTGGCGCGGATCGCAGCTGCGAAATCGGCGTTGGAGCGACACTGCGCACCGGGAAACACTTCCGCGCCACGATATCGATCAAAGGCACGGGCACCGAGGATCTCCCGCGAAATACGCACGCCCTCGATCAGCACCTCGAGATCTGCAGGGTCACTCAGATAATTCGCGAAAATGCGGGGCGGCACGCTCGAGTCGGCAGAACTCAAGGCCAGATACCCTCGACTGCGTGGGCGCAAATTGCAGACATGCAGCGTGTAGCCGTGACCTGGCAACTTGTTGCGGCCATGATCGTCGAGTTGCGCTGGAACGAAGTGAAATTGCAGATCGGGACGCTCATCACGCGCCAGTCGCGAGCGCATAAAGCCGCCGGACTCGGCGACGTTTGAGGCACCCGGCCCCGATCCGGTGGCGAGAAAGCGCAACCCCGCCCAGGCCTCCTGCAGCAAACTCAGATCATAGGTAATGGGCTCGCGGCTTTTGTAGAGCGTGCAGTAATCGAGATGGTCCTGCAGATTGCGGCCGACGCCCGCGAGTGCCACACGCACCGGGACGCCCACCGACTCGAGCATCGCGGCAGGACCAATCCCCGAGCACATCAACAATTGCGGCGAACCTATGGCACCGCCGCACAGCAGTATCTCGCGCCGCGCCCGCAGCTGCTGTAATCGACCTCGCTGGCGAAACTCGACGGCGACGGCGCGCCCGCCCTCGAGGACGACACGGGTGGTCATGGCGTGAGTGCGTACTGCAAGATTCGCTCGTGTCATCGCCGGTCGCAGGTAACCGACCGCCGTGCTGCAGCGCCGTGCATTACGCAGAGTCGCCTGATAGAAGCCAAAGCCTTCCTGGCTCGGCCCATTGAAATCCTCGTTGCGTACGCCGCCGCTTTCGACGGCCGCGTCGACGAACACCGCACTCAGCGGATTCGTATAGCGCAGATCCTCCACGCTCAGCGGTCCGCCACTTCCGTGATGCTGGCTAGGGCCCCGAGACTGCGCCTCGGAGCGAACGAAGTACGGCAACACATCGCGGAACTGCCAGCCCGGCAACCCTTGTCTCGCCCACTCATCGAAATCCGCCGCGGCACCACGGATGTAGCACATGGCGTTGATCGAACTGCTGCCTCCCAGCACGCGCCCGCGCGGCCAGTAAAGGCGACGATGATCAAGCTGCGGTTCGGGTTCGGTGTAGTAGTCCCAGTTGATGCGCGGATTACCGACCAGACGTGCAAGACCCGCAGGCATGTGGATCAGCGGGTTGATATCACGACCACCCGCTTCGAGCAGCAGCACGCTGGCCTCGCCGCTTTCACTCAGTCGATTGGCGAGCACGCAGCCTGCCGACCCTGCGCCCACGATGATGTAGTCGTACTCAGCGTCCGGCGCGTATGCCATCACTTGAACTCGACATCCGGCAAGGCGCGAAGTTTTTCTTCGCTGCGACGCCGCTCGTAATAGGCCTGACCCGCTGCAGCCTCGGCCGCCGCTTTTCCTTGATAGCCACCCGAGGCGGCAACGATGCGCTCAGCCTCGGCTCGTGGCAGCACCACCACACCTTCGAGGTCGCCGAGGATGATGTCGCCCGGATAAACGATGACGCCACCGCAAATCACCGGTGTGTTGAGCCATCCCGGCCCCTCGGCTACCCCTGCACGAGCGATGCAGCCGCGCGCGAAAATCGGCAACTGGACGCGCTCGCGGATCAGCAAGGCTGCATTCATGCACAGTCCATCGAGCACGACACCCGCGCAGCCGGCCTCGCGCGCGGCCGAGGACATGCCAAACCCCCAGCAGGCCGTATCGGTCCGCGCCGCGCCGTCGACCACGATCACATCGCCGGGCCGGGCGTACTTGCCAGCCACCTCGCCGAGCAGTAAATCCGCCGGGTCTTCGGGTCGAACCGTGAATGCGGGGCCACAAATGCGCCACGATGGATCGAGTGGCTTGATGGCAGCGTGCATGACCTGACGCTGTCCCGCGTGAACCCCGGTGACACCGACATGCGTCGCTGCCACGCGTGCGAGCAGTTCGGCCGATGGTCGCTCGAAGTCCGTGCGAATCGTATAGCGCATGCGAGGGAGTATATTCCCCCCGATGCGACGGCTGTATCGACTCGGGCTCGCGATCCTGTGCGCTGTACTGCTGCACCCGGTGGCCGTCGCGCAGTCGACACGCCTTGCGCCGGCGCCGCTCGGCAAGGCAGCAAGCACGCTCAGTCGCGGCGTCTTCGGCGAGCCCGATACGCTCGCGCCGCGCGAGTCGGGGGTCACGAGCGCGCAAACCATGGTCCGCGACCTGTTCGAGGGCCTGACGACCTTCGACGCCGCGGGCGCAACCATCCCCGGTGCCGCCCTCTCTTGGAGCGTCTCGCCCGATGGGCTGGTCTACACGTTCCGCCTGCGCCCTGATCTACGCTGGTCGGACGGCGCACCCCTGCGGGCAGGTGATTTCGTTTGGGGCTGGCAGCACTCCCTCGACACCGCACGACCGGCCGCACGTGCGACGCGTTTATATGCATTGCGCAATGCATCGCGTATCCACCGCGGGGAGCTGCCTGCCGCGGCACTTGGCGCCCGAGCGCTTGATGCCCACACCGTGCAACTCACTCTCGAGCATCCAGTGCCCTGGCTCCCTACCTTGCTTGCAGGTGAGGAGGGTTTCCCCTTGCCTCGGCATGTGATCGAACGCACGGGGAGAGATTGGGCCAAGCCGGGGACGCATGTCGGCAACGGCGCGTATCGGCTGCTGTCCCGACGCGCCCGAGGCAGCGTGCTGCTCGAGCGCAATCCGTACCATCACGATGCGGCGCGCATCGCCATCAATCGAATCGAATACGTGCCCTCCAGCGACACGCCCTCGCTCGTCATGCGCGTGCGCGCGGGGGAACTCGCCATCAACGGCTGGCCGGGATTTCCTGGATCTCAGGCCAAATCACTGACGCAAGAGCTCGGCACGACCATCGTGCGCAGCGTCCCCTTGCATAGCGTGCGCTACCTCAGGCTCAACGTATCTCGCGGTGCGCTGCGCGATCCTCGGCTACGCCGCGCACTCGCGCTCGCCGTCGATCGTGACCTACTCGTTCGTCGTGTCCTTGGCAGTGGCGAACGCCCCTCAACTCGAGTGTTACCCGCAAGCTTGCCCTTTGATCTGCCACCGGCCGACGACGCCCTGCGTCGCGGCACGCAGACCGCGCGCAATGCCGAGGCGCGCGCCTTGCTCGCCGCTGCAGGTTACCCACGCGCCGGCAGCGAGCCTCTGGTCTTCCGCGTGCCGAGTGGCAACGGCGAGCAGATGTGTGTCGCGGTGGCAGCCATGTGGACGGCGCTCGGCATCCCGGTGCGCATTGAACGCAGCGAGATTTCCGCCATGATCAGCGATCTGCGTCAGGGCAATTTCGATATCGCGCTGACGGGTGCGCAGGAACCCCCCGCAGTCGAGCCCTTCCTGGAGAGATTCCGCGCGGCCTCAACCTACAATTCGGGCCGTTACTCCAGCCGCGAGTTTGAGATGGCACTTGATCGTGCCTTGCAGCAAGCCGACCCACAGCAACGCGCCCGCGGACTGCAGCAGGCCGAGGCGCTACTCAATCGCGATCAGCCCGTCGTACCGCTGATCGAAGAAGTCGCGCGCAATCTCGTCCGCCCGAACGTCGCCGGCTGGCAGGACAACCCGCTCGATGTACACCTGAGTCGCTGGCTGCGGCTCGAATGACTTTTGAGGAAACACCGACCATGACCCAACACTCCCCGGCCCGCCGACCGCTAGGCCAGTCCGCGCTAGACATTGCACCCCTCGCCTTCGGCGGCAACGTGCTCGGCTGGACCGCTGACGAACAGCATTCGTTCGCACTGCTCGATGCATTCGTCGAGGCAGGCTTCAATCTCATCGATACGGCCGATGCGTACGTGCGCTTCATTCCCGGCCATCACGGCGGCGAATCCGAAACGATGATCGGACGATGGCTTACGAGTCGTGGCCCAGCGGCGCGGGCCCGCGTCCTGATCGCCACCAAAGTGGGTCTCGAGATGGGTCCTGGGGAGAGCGGCCTGTCCGCCGCCTACATACGCCGTGCGGTTGATCGCTCGCTGCAACGCCTACACACGGACTACATTGATCTCTATCAAGCGCATCGCGACGATCCGAACACGCCGCTCGAAGAAACAGCCGAGGCCTTCGACCAACTCGTCAAGGCCGGCAAAGTGCGCGCCATCGGCGCCTCGAACTTCACTGCACCGCGCCTTGCCGCCGCTCTGCAAACCAGCGACCGCTTGGGTCTGACGCGCTACTGCAGTCTGCAACCGCTCTACAATCTGATGCAGCGCAGTGATTACGAAGGCGAGCTCGCTACGCTCTGCCAGCGCGAACGGGTCGGGGTGATTTCCCACAGCGCTCTAGCGGGCGGCTTTCTCACCGGTAAATATCGTAGTGCCGCCGATCTCGGCAAGAGCGTTCGGGGGGCACGCATGGGTGCATGGCTCGATGCGCAGGGCCTGCGTTTACTCGCGCTGCTCGATGAACTGGCAGCCACGCACAACGCAACGCCCGCCGCGATCGCGATCGCCTGGGTGCTGGCCCGGGGTGTGACGGCGCCCATCGCCAGCGCCACCGATGTGTCGCAACTGCAGACTCTGCTGCAGGGTGCGACCTTGACGCTGACCGACGAGCAGCTCGCAGCGCTCGATCACGCCCGCAGTACGCGCAGCTCCACCTGACCCGAGGACAGTGGCACCGCGCCACTCGGCGTGCACACCATCATGTCTTCGACATGCGAGGAGCCGTAGCCGATTTCCAGATACGGCACATCGAGAGTGAACACCGAACCCACCTCGAAACGCAGCGGATCGCGGCGTGTGCCCGGCCGTGCGAGCGAGTTGGGCTGGTCGGTATGGTCTATGCCGACGTTATGCGGCGCGCCAAAGCCGTTGTAACCCTCCTGCCGCATCACATCGCCGACGATGCGTGAGGCCTCATCGAACGCCATGCCGGGACGGATCGCCGCGTACGCCGTGCGCAGTGCCTTGGCATTGGCCGCGTTGCGCCCGCCCACCTCGTCGGTCGGAGTGCCGACGACAATGGAGCGACCGATGTCACCCACGTAGCCGAGGTAATCGCCGACACTGTCGATCTTGATGACCTTGTCGCGCTCGATGCGACCCGAATTCAAGCCGTCCTGATTGATGATCAGCCAGCGAGTGTCGCCGCCCAACGCACCGATGCGCTTGCGGTATTCGATCTCCACCTCGCTGATTGCCTGACCGACATGCAGCGACGCGATCGCCGCATCGAGCGCTGATTCGCAGCGTCTCGACACTTCGCGCATGACCTCGATTTCGTTCGCCGACTTGACCATGCGTACTTCCTTGAAGATGTCGGCCGCATCGACACCTTTGAGATCCGGCAAACCGAGATCTCGCAACCATGGATAGACACGCGGGTCGTCGAAGCCCACGCGACCCGCACCGACCCCTGCGGCCATCAGCGCGCGCCGCACCGCATGCAGCGCAGACGCCGCAGGCTTATCGGCAAACTCGGCTGCCAGTGCGAGCTGGAAGCGATCGCGATCAGAGAATCGAGCCCCCTTGCGCACGAGGTTGCGGTTGTAGCGCATGGCGGGCGGATCGAACGGATTGCTCGCTACCGCGTTTTCGAGTGGCGCGGGCGCCGTGAAGATCTCGACGTTCGGCATCCACGTGGGCCGATAATCGAGGTGATAGAGCAATGCACCCCAGACAATCAGCGTAGCCGGTACATCCGCACGACGCGGCAGCACCGCAAAGAGCATGTGCTCGATACCCGTGTGGTAGAAGGCGTTATCGTGGCTCGAGAGGTAGTAGACATTCTTCGGCGTCGCGGCGACAAGCGCATCGAGGCCGTATCGATCCATGATTTCGACCGCACGCTCGCGATTGACGAGCGGTTTGGCCGACTGCAGGTGTTTGAGCAGCGCCGGATTGCGATAGCGCGCGAGCTCCTCGGGGCTCAGCGTCACAGACATCGACGGGTCGTAGCCGCCCGGGGCCGCCGCCAACAAGGAATCAGACCAGCCGAGCAATGGCGCTGCCGCCAGTGCGCCGGTGCCGGCCCGCAACAAATCACGCCGCAGGGGTGATGAGGGCAAGGACTCGTCCTTGGACATGGCGATATTCGAAGTTGCGATAGCTCGGTTTTGCGTATTGTCTCGATCACTCATCACCCACTCCTGTACACCGGGGATTGATGCTCACCCGGAATTGGGTTGCAATTTGACGCATGACTGATCAACCGACCACCCGTAAATCCGCCCTTGACCGTTTCCTGGACGTTGTCGAGCGCAGTGGCAACGCTCTACCGCATCCCGCCACGCTGTTCGCGATGCTGGCGCTGCTCGTCATCCTGCTTTCGTGGGTGGCGGCGCAATTCGGTCTGGCGGTGCAGCACCCAAGTACCGGCGCCACCGTCACGGCAGTGAACCTGCTGAGCCTCGAAGGTCTGCACCGAATTCTCACCAACCTCGTCGGCAACTTCACCTCGTTCGCACCGTTAGGCACCGTGCTTGTCGCGTTGATCGGCATCGGCGTCGCCGAGCATTCGGGATTGATGGCGGCAGCACTGCGCAAGCTCGTGCTCGCATCGCCGCGAGTCCTGCTCACCCCCATCGTGGTATTCGCCGGCGTGATGTCGAACATGGCCAGCGAAATCGGCTATGTGCTACTCATCCCACTCGCCGGGCTGATTTTCCGCTCGGCAGGTCGCCATCCCATCGTCGGCATGGCAGCGGCGTTCTCAGGCGTCTCGGGGGGCTACTCGGCCAATCTGCTGATCGGCACCATCGATCCGTTGCTGTCGGGGTTATCACAGGAAGCCGCCCGGCTGGTCGATCCCGCGTACACCGTGAGTCCACTCGCCAACTGGTACTTCATGGCAGTCTCGACGCCGTTGATCACCCTACTTGGCTGGTTCGTCGCCGAGCGCTTCACCGCGCCGCGATTTCCGGACGCGGTATCGTCCGTGATGTCTCGCCCCGAAGAAGCCGCAGAGGGCTCCAGCGAGTTGTCTGCCGCCGAACGGCGCGGACTGCGCTTCGCAGGTGTGGCGCTGCTGCTGCTCGTGGCGGCGCTGGTATGGTCCATGCTGCCGTACGGCGCGCTGCCCGGCGCGGGGTTCTTGCGTAACCCCGGCAGTGGAGAGTTGTTGAACTCACCCTTGCTGTCGGGCGTCGTGGCGATCATTTTTTTCTTTGGCGTGGTGCTCGGCCTGGCCTACGGCATCGGTGCCGGAACCATCAAAAGCGATGCTGATGTGATCCGCGGCATGAGTGCCAGCATGACGACGCTCAGTGGCTATCTCGTGCTCGTGTTCTTCGCCGCGCAATTCGTCGCGTTCTTCAACTGGACCCAGCTCGGCCTCATCTTCGCCGTAAACGGTGCCGAGAGCCTGCGTGCGCTCGGCTTGCCAGCGCTGCCGCTGTTCGTCTCATTCATTCTGCTCACCGCGACCATCAACTTGACCATGGGCTCGGCGTCGGCCAAATGGGCGCTGATGGCTCCCGTGTTCGTGCCGATGTTCATGCTGCTCGGCTACTCGCCGGAGCTCACGCAGACCGCCTATCGAGTGGGCGACAGCGTGACCAACATCATCTCCCCGATGATGAGTTACTTCGCGCTGATCATTGCGTTCTTCCAGAAGTACGAACCGCGTGCGGGTCTCGGCACGCTCGTCGCCGTGATGCTGCCCTATTCCCTCACCTTCCTGATCGGTTGGTCGTTGGTATTTGGTCTATGGCTAATCTTTGGTCTACCGATCGGCCCGGACTCGCCGCTGACCTATCCGGCCGTGGAGGAGCGATGAGCCCCAGCAACCCCCTCGAGCCACTTCGGCGAGCCGTCCAGGCGGGAGAACTCACCCGTCGTGAAGCCGTGCAGCGGGCTCTGGCTGCGGGCATTTCTTTGATTGCAGCGAGCCAGGCGTTCGCCAGCGGCAACTCGTCCACTCAAGTACGCAGTACGCGCACCTCCGCGGCCCAAAAGCTCCGCGTCGATTACATCATCGTCGGCAGCGGTACGGCGGGGTGCGTTCTCGCGCATCGCTTGAGCGCCAATCCGCAAGTGCGCGTCCTCGTGCTCGAAGCAGGCAGCTGGCCGAGCGACCCAGCGATCGACTCGCCGCAGGCCTGGCCGGCGCTGCAAGGCGGAGCTTTCGACTGGAACTACCGCACGGTCCCGCAGTCCGGTCTCGACGGCAGGGTGCTGCCCTGCCCGCGCGGCAAAGGGTTCGGCGGCTCTTCGTTGCTGAACGCACTCGGTCACCAGCGCGGCGCGGGGGCAGGCTATGACCGTTGGGAAGCCTTGGGCGCCACGGGCTGGAACCAAAGCACCATGCGCGCTGCACATCGACGCAGTGAAACCTACTCGGGCGGCAGCGATCGCTGGCGTGGCGGCGAAGGTCCTCTCGATGTGCTCGCCGTAGACCCGGCGCGTGCGAATCCGGTGGCACGCGGCTTCCTCGATGCGGCGCTGGGTCGCGGTTTTCGCTGGAGTGCCGATCTCAACGGCGAGCAAGCTGCAGAGGCCTGCTGGAACCAGTTCACCATCGACGGCACGGGCCGACGTGCGCACGGCGCACGCACGTTCCTCGAGCCCGCCCTGCATCGCGACAATCTTCAAGTGCTGGCCGACGCCCCGGTCGAATCGCTATTGATCGAGCGCGGTCGATGCCGCGGCGTGCGCTATCGGCACCAACAGACGCTCACCGAGGTGCGCGCCGAGCGCGGCGTGATCATGGCCACCGGGGCGATCGACACGCCCAAATTGCTGATGCTGTCAGGGCTGGGACCTGCGGCTCATTTGCGTGATAACGGCATCATGGTGGTGGCTGATTTGCCCGAGGTCGGTGCCAACCTGCAGGATCATCCGCTGGTCGGCGGCGTGGCTTTTGAAGCCCCACGCGCGGTACCGCTCTCACAATACAACCACGGCGAAGGCATGCTGTTTACGACCGTCAACGGCGGCCCCGTTCCTGACGTGCTCGTGATGTCGGTGACGGTGCCGTTCGTGTTGCCCACCGTCGGTACGCCGCCCGGGAATTGCTTCACGCTAGTACCGGCACTGCTGCAACCACGCAGTCGCGGTCGCTTGCGGCTGGACCCCACCAATCCGCGCGGCGCGCCGCTCATTGACCCGGCCACATTCGCCGACCCTGCGGATCTCGAGACGCTGACGACTGCCGTCGAAATCGCTCGCGAAATCGGCGCTCGCAAGGAACTCGGCGACTGGGCGCTGCGCGAAGTCTTTCCCGGTCCGCAGGCGTCAACCCGCACAGCGCTGCGCGAATTCGTCAAACGCGGCACCAGCCCCTTCTATCACCCGGTCGGTACGGTTCGTATGGGCCGCGATGCCGCCGCGCCGGTGACGCCGGAGTTGCGCGTGCGTGGCGTCGAAGGCCTATGGGTTGCTGATGCCTCGGTGA
>VEQP01000020.1 GCA_018883185.1 Nevskiaceae bacterium
AGATAAGTGTCGCGGCGACGGCGGTCCTTGACGGTGGATTTGAAATTGCCGTATCGCAGAGAGCGCAACTGCTCGGCGATTTTTTCGGCTACTACTAGTCGATCGACGCGAGCGCGATAACGATAATCGGTACCGGCACCCTCGACGACCGCGACGCCCGGAAACACCCTCTCAATATCCCCCTCTACCCGCGCACGAACAAGCAGCGTGGCACCTGACGGATCGCCTTTGTCGACGATGCTAAGAAAACTATCGGATAAGAAGATCCACATGCATTCAATCCCTCTTGTGCCCAGACTATAGAACTATCCAGACGCCGCAATCAGAGCCTCGAGTAATGGTAAATCAGTCGATGAGTTGACGACTTGCGTCAAGCGCATGCGCGGGACCAGCATCACCGCCTGAGATTCCCAGCCCATGTCTGCTGGGCTGCCACCGACTCGTCGCGCACGGTAGTAACGCGTGCGCGTAGTCGTGCGCTGTATATCCATGAAATGAGCTACGAGTACGACCTGCAGCCCAGACTCCTCCCAAGCCTCGCGGAGCGCGGCTTGTTGCCATGAAAAACCAGGCTCCAGCCGCCCCTTGGGAAATGTCGCACTGTAACCACCGTAAGCATTGGTCGGCGCAACGACCCAAACGCGACCGTCCGGCTCTTCGATCACAACACCAGCGGCGGTGATGTCACCGCCGATCGGCGCTGGCTCATCGATACCGGACCCAAGTGCTGCCGTCGCCCGTGTTTCGGTAGATGACGGTGCCTTCCACGGCGTCAAAGCAATACCGTTGAGCTCGGCTGGCATCGCACCGCCCGGGGTCACCACAGCCACAGCGTCTGGGTCTAACCACGCCTCGAGACTTGAGGGTGCTGAAGGAGCATGAATGGTGACAGGTTCGCCCGTCTCTTTAAGTTTCGGATGTCTCATTGGTCACTCTAGCGCCAGACGGCGACTGCAGCCGGGCCCAACTCGGCGCTACCCATCAGGCAATCCGCCGAACGCGGCAAGACATCGCGTATCGATACCGAGTGGCTGTTGTAGTTGAAGGCGAATCGCAGCGAGCCTAACCGGCGCAGCCGCACGCCCTCGGGCAAACGCTCAACGGGCAAGCCCGCCTCCGCGGCAAGGGTGGTCATCAGTCGTCGCAAACCGGACTCATCGAGCACACCGGCGAGATAACGCAAATTCTTTCGGCGGTAGAGCACGCCGCGTCCGTCGGACAAAGTCCACTCTGCCGGCAAATCGGTCTCTAAGTGCTCAAACCAGAGCCTGACGTTGAATCCGTCACCCGACTCGATAAGACCGGCGCGCAAGGACTCGACGCGTGTGACGCGCAGCGGCAGCAAGTCCTGCAGAGAACCCGGTGGCAGCGCGGCCGGGATACGGAAATGCTGCGTCTTACTACCCGTACGCGCACCGATGAGCACCGGCACCGTCACCGCATCGAGGCGTTGCCGCAAGCGCTCGTCGATGATCGGCAGGCAGGGAACCAAGATCAAAGAATAGCCATCAAGTTTTGCGGCCGGCGGCACGATGTCCACGTCGATACCGAGCTGACGTATAGCCGAATACCACTCGAAAGTAAGTTGCAGCGCGCTGAAACCGGCGCCCTGAGGTTGTATATCAGTGACCCATTGCGCGAGATAGTCGAAAATCAGCGCGACACGTGGGGAAGGTGCACCGACGACGCTCGATGTATCGAGCGGGCGGAATGCTGCGATGGCCGCGGCCACCTCTCGCACCTCGGCCGCTGCCACATCGTCCTCGCGGTCGGGGCGCAACAGACCCGCATGCATCTGCTCCTGCGCAAACGGCGCCTGCCGCCAGCGGAAGTAACTGACCACCTCGGCACCGTGTGCGATCGCCTCGAGACTCCACAAACGCACCATGCCGGGCAGTGGCGCAGGATTAAAGCGAGCCCAGTTCACGGGGCCCGGCTGCTGTTCCATAACCCACCAACGACCGCGCCCCACACCGCGATACAAGTCGTGATGGAAAGCCGCGATATCCGGGTGCCCTTGACGCGCGTAACGCAGTTTTTCTGCATCAGAAAACCAGAATTGCTCCAGAAACCCGAGCGGATAACTGTCCCAAGCTGCCACATCCAAATCCGCCGCGACGGCATGGTGATCGAAGTCGGTGACGAAACCCATGAAGTTGTGTGTGATATCGCGCCCTGGCGAAAGTGTGCGCAGGATGCGGCACTGCTCGGCGTTGAAACTCGCAACCTGCGCCGATGAAAAACGGCGAAAGTCGAGGACGTGCGCCGGGTTGGCTTCCGTCACGGTGAGCGCAGGCAAATCGATCTGCTCGAAACTGGAATACTCCATGCTCCAGAAAACATTGCCCCAAGCGTCGTTGAGCGCGCGGATATCGGTGTAGTGCTTTGCCAGCCAAAGACGAAAGTCGCGCAAGGCCGACGCTGACCAACTGAGCGTCGTGTTATGACAGCCGTACTCATTATCGGTTTGCCACGCTATGACGGCCGGGTGCCGACCATAACGCTCCGCGATCGCCCGAGTGATGCGCTGCGACTCGACTCGGTACCCTTGATGGGAAAAGCAGTAGTGGCGACGGGAACCGAAACGTCGCGGTCGCCCCTCTGCATCGAGCGCCAGCATGTCTGGCATGGAATCGACCAGCCACTTGGGTGGTGTAGCCGTGGGCGTGCACAACACAATCGACAAACCAGCGTCGTGCAAAACCTCGATTGCCTCGTCGAGCCATGACCAATCAAATCGACCCGGTGCAGGCTCGATGCGACTCCAAGCAAACTCGCCGATGCGTACTTGCGACAATCCCATCTCGCGCATGCGCTGCGCGTCATCGCGCCACCACTCGCGTGGCCAATGTTCCGGGTAGTAACAAACGCCAAGCCGGGGAGTCTTTCGAACGGGATAGGTCATACCGTCTCCACTTCGATGAGCCAGGCGCAGCCCGGGTGACGCAGTGGCAAGGCGATGCCGGAGTGCATGAGCGCCGCGCCGGAGAGCATTATTCCCTCACGCCAGGAATGCGGTGCAGCAAGATAGCGCGCAGCCATCTGTGGCCAAGGCTCGGGAAGCCGGACGCGATATAGACCATCGGGCTGCAATGCGGCGAAGCGTACCGCCTCCGCCTCGAAGTGCTTGGCGTAGCCAACCTGGGTAACGAGCGCGAGGCTGCGTGACTCGAGCGTGACTTGCCAGCCGAGAACTCCCGGATCCTGCGACGGCAACTCGTACAATGTGCCTTCATGAAGCACGCTGCGCCAACGCTTGTACAAGGCGATGTGTGCTGCCAAAACCTCGCGATCCTCGGCGCTCATGTGCGCAGGATTCGCCTCAATACCCATGTGCCCGAACAACGCGACCTTGGCGCGAAAGTCCATGGACCATACGCGCCCGGTAATGGGATTCGGGCTCGGACCCACATGATTGCCGCAACTACGTAGCGGCAAAAATTGCAGCCATGAGCGATTGATGCGCAGCCGCTCTGCCGCGTCGTTGTTGTCGCTTGCCCAAAATCGGCTGCAGCGCGAAAGGATCGCGTAATCAACGCGCCCGCCCCCACTGGCGCAGGATTCGATCTCTACCTGCGGGTGGGCCTCACGCAGACGATCCAGCAACGCGTAGACACCGCGTGTTTGCGCGAGGCTGCGGTGAGCCACCGGAAACAGCTCACGATTGTGATCCCATTTGAGGGCAACGATAGCTTGGCGACGCAGCAGGGCATCGAGACAATCAAACAAATATTCGCGTACCTCAGCACGCGATAGATCCAGCACCAACTGATGCCGCTGGGTTGCTTGCGGCAATTGCGGTAGCGCAATGCACCACTCGGGATGCTGCCGATACAGCGCCGAATCCGGACTGACCATTTCCGGCTCCACCCATAGACCGAAATCCATCCCGAGGCGCTGCACGGCGTCGATGAGTGGGGAAAGACCTTGCGGAAAAATCTCGCTGGAAGGCTGCCAATCACCGAGACTGGACCGATCGTTCCGCCGCCCGGCAAACCAGCCATCATCGAGCACGAATCGCTCTACACCGAGTGCTGCAGCCTGCGCCGCCAGCTGCAAGAGTTGCGGCATCGACATCTCGAAACCGCAGGCCTCCCAGGTATTGAGATGAACCTTGCGCGGCACGTTGCGAAATGATTGCGGCAACACTTGATCACTCACGTGGCGGTGCAGCAGATGCCGCAACGACGCCCGTCCTGCCGTACCGATAGCCAGCACAACCCCCGGCGCGCGGAAGGTGGCACCCCCGAGCAGTTCCACCTCGCCGGCCTGCCAACGACCACCCAGCCACAGCACGGCATCGCCGTTTTGGTCCGTGTCGAGCTGCCACTCGTGATCGCCACTCCAGGCCAGATGAACTCCGATGCACCAACCCGACTGCTCGCTGCACTCCTCGCTCTCGAATAGCAGCCACTGCCCGGCGGCAAACCCGGATCTGCCGCCACGCGTGACGCCGCGTAAACCCGGTGCATCGGCCAATACGGTACTGCGTTGATGCATCTCAGCGGACCAGCGCCCCGAATAACTCGTCAGCCGGTGAACCCAACGAGGCAACGGCAGCACCAACGAAGCAAATCGCTGTAGTTGCAGCGGAACAGTCACTGACTCGAGCGCGGTCACGGATTGTTCGACGGTCACCACGCCGCTCGGCTGGGCCTGCCATCGACTGTCGATGCGCAGCGCGTGTTGCGCGTCGTGCAGCCTAAACAGCAAACCCTCCTCGATTTGGGCGGCGCTGACAGGCTGTGTCCCTAGGGCTAGCAGCTGACCGGCCCGATGCACCTCGAACAAGGGCTCGCCCGCATATCCGGTGTCGTTGCAGGGCAAGATGGAACGAGGCACAGGTTTGTCCGGCTCGCACTCGTGGAGCGCCCGCTGCTTTGCCGCGGCGAGCGGTGGCAACGATTCCGTGGCCGGCAACGGAGCACCGGCGTACACGAGCTCGGCAACACCGCGGCCGAGATCGAACACCAGCGTCGTAGCCGACGTATCGAGTCGCGCTGTCGTGCAAGTCGTTGGCACGGGTCCTCCTGATGTCCGTATTATTGCCGACGGAACTGCCCACGGGGGACCGGAAATGCCGACCGAACTGCAAACCGACGGGATCGTGCAGACCGCCGTCTTCTTGGCGCTCACTCTGCTCGTGGCGCTGGCGACGTGGTGGAAGGTCCGCCAATCGCGCGCAACCCACGATGGCTCCGGAAAGGACGTTTTTCTAGCCGGCGGTGGCCTCAGTTGGATGTTCGTGGCGGGCTCCATCACCCTCACGAACCTTTCGACCGACCAACTCGTCGGCATGAACGGCAATCAGATGCTGTTGCTTGCCTGGTGGGAAATCGCCGGATTCTTTGGACTGCTGATCCTCGCCTGGGTATTCGTACCGCTCTACTACCGCAATCGATGCACGACCGTGACCGAATTACTAGAAAGGCGCTACGGCGGCACCAGTATCCGTACGCTCATTTCGGGTTTGTTCCTGTTTGGCAATATCGTGATCTACCTCCCGGCTGCGCTGTACAGCGGCGGCCTGTTCATGCAGTCACTGTTCGGCGGTACGACTTCGGTGCTCGTTTTTGCATCGATTCTTGCCGTGATCAGCGCGGCCTACAGCATCCTCGGTGGCCTGCGCGCTGTAGCCGTCATGGACACGTTCTCGGGCATCGGAGTGCTAGGCCTGGCTTTGCTGATCGTCTTCCTCTCGCTCGCGGCGGTCGACTTCGATCTTGTGACCGGTGTGCCAACCGAGCGATTGACCATGATAGGCGGTGACGACTCACCCATACCGTGGCACACGCTGTTCACGGGCATGGTGTTCATCCAGATTTTCTACTGGTCGACGAATCAGAACATCACTCAGAAGGCCATGGCGGCCCCGTCGGTCGAGGAGGCGCGCAAGGGTGTGCTTGCCGCCGCAGCAATCCGCATCCTCGTCGTGCCGCCCATCGTCGTGATTCCCGGAGTTGTGGCGTACAAGTTGTTTGGCGACATCGGCGATGCGGCTTATGGCCGACTGGTTGCCGAAGTATTGCCCGGCTGGTTATCCGGCGCTTTCGCGGCGATGGTGGCGGCGGCGGTCATCACGACCTTCAGCGCCGTGCTCAACAGTACGGTGGCGCTGTATTCGGTGGACTTCCACGACAAGTTCATTGGACGCGTGCACGATCACTGGCGGCTCGGAGCCATCGTCTCCGTAATTACGACTGGCATCGCCATTCTGCTTGTGCCCGTATTTCAAAATGCGGACAGCATCATCAATCTGCTGCAGCAGCTCAACGGCCTGTTTTCGATGCCCATCCTCTCGGCGTTCATCGTCGGCCTGCTATTTCGCAACGTGGGGGCCTGGGCCGCAATCTTTGGCGTGTTGTGGGGGTTCAGCGTTTATGCGTTGTACACGTTCGTGTGGCAACCCGCCGGTATCCTCACGCTGCATTACATCCATTTCATGGTGATCGTGCTTGCGAGTTCGGTCATCGCGGCTCTGGTGTTCAATCGAGTGGCACTGTCACGCCGCGCCGAATACATCGGCCTGCAAGCACTGCGAGCAGAGACAACGTGAGCGTGCCGGAGCCCGATGGGCTGCACCGTCGTCGCAACCCGCTCACAGGTCGTTGGGTGCTGGTCTGCGCACAGCGCAACGCGCGGCCGTGGCAGGGTGAGGTGTCGGTCGGCGATGCGCCGCAATCCGCCAAGTACGATCCGCACTGCTATCTCTGTCCAGGGAATCGTCGTGTCAATGGCGAAGTGAATCCCGTCTACGACGGCCCCTACGTGTTCGACAACGACTTTCCAGCACTCGGGCCCGCAGGCGCCGATGTCGAACACGACCCTCGCGGTTCGACCCTGTTTTCGTTCGAGGCTGTGCAAGGGCACTGTCGCGTGGTGTGCTACTCACCTGACCACGGTCGCGGCCTCAGCCGCTTGCCCAAAGCAGATATTCGAGCCGTCGTGGACACCTGGGCCACGGAATCGGCCGGCCTCGGGCAATCGCATCGCTGGGTGCAGGTGTTCGAGAACAAGGGCTCGATGATGGGATGCTCCAACCCGCATCCGCACGGACAAATCTGGGCCTCGGGTCATTTACCCGACGAAGTGAGGCTAGAGGACCAGCATCAACGCGAGTACTTTGCGACGCATGGCGAATCACTGCTCTGCGCTGTGGCCCGCGAGGAATTTGCGGGTCCGCGTCAGGTGTGGGCAAACAGTCATTGGTTGGTGATCGTGCCCTGGTGGGCGACGTGGCCTTTTGAAACACTGGTGCTGCCAAGACACTCGGCACCACGACTGGAAGCACTCGACGAGGACGCCCGCGACGCACTGGCCGAAACGCTGCACCAACTCACACGACGCTACGATCAGCTTTTCTCTTGCGAATTTCCCTATTCGATGGGCTGGCACGGTGCGCCCTACACACAGCAGGACTTGCGACCATGGCAGGTACATGCGCACTTCTATCCACCGCTGCTGCGCTCGGCAACGGTGCGCAAGTTTATGGTCGGCTATGAAATGCTCGCCGAGGCGCAACGGGATCTGACTGCCGAAGACGCCGCACGACGACTGCGCGAGTTGACTGTGCCGATATGAGAGTCCGCGCGAGTCCGATTACGCTGCAGCATGAGGCGCGTGTTGCACTGAAGCGCCACCTGCAGCGCGAGAGCGTCGGCGAATGTTTCGCGCCGGGGCGGGTCAATCTCATTGGCGAGCACACGGATTACAATGATGGTTTCGTGCTGCCCTGCGCGCTGGACGTCGGCACCGCAGTTGCCATTGCGCCGCGCACGGATAACCGGATCGTGGCAATCAGCGAATCGCGGGGTCGCGTTCAACGCGATGAGTTCTCGCTGGAGGAGCTACCGGAGCCGCTGCCACGTGGCGCCTGGGCAAACTATCTGCGCGGTATGGTGGCTGCGGCTCTGACCGCGGGCCAAGCGGTCAGCGGCATGGACCTTGCCATCGTCGGCAACGTCCCACAGGGCGTGGGTCTCTCCTCCTCCGCGTCGCTGTCGGTGGCACTCGGCAAATCCCTGCTGACGGTGGCAGAACACGGACCGGCACCACATGCGGTGTCGCTACAGCACATCGCCCGTCAAGCGCAGTGGACCGAGCATCACTACGCCGGGTGCCTCTGCGGCATCATGGATCAGATGGCCGCCGCCATGGCGGCGCCCGCCGAGGCACTTTTACTCGACTGTCGGGATTTGACGCTCGAACGGATGGCGCTACCGGAGGATTGGTGCGTATTAATCGTCGACTCGGGAACCCGTCGTGAACTTGTGGCCGGTGAGTACAACCAGCGTCGCCTGCAATGCGAGGCTGCGGCCCGGCACTACCGCGTGTCGACACTACGCGAGCTTTCGTCGGCAAGGCTGTCGACACACCGCGGCGCCTTGGACGACGTTTGCTTCCGCAGGGCCCGGCATGTACTTACAGAAAACGAGCGTGTACTGCAGGCCGCAGCCGCACTCAAGGCAGCGGATCTCCGCTCATTTGGCGCCGCATTGCGTGGCTCACACGAGTCGCTGCGGACGGACTTCGAAGTCACCGTCCCCGAAGTCGACGCGCTGGCCGCGATGCTCGATGAACTGATCGCGCACCACGCCGATGGCCGGGGCGGTGCACGGATGACCGGCGGCGGATTTGGTGGTTGCGTGATTGCCGTCATTGAGAAACCAACGGCAGAGTTGATCCTCGCAGGGTTGCGGCAATCGTTGGGAGAGCGTCAAATATTTGCCGTTGGCCTTTAGTTACTGCGTAAACTCAGTAGTCATGAACGTACAGTTAGGCGAAATCGTCGCGGCCTGTCAGGCCGCGGGTGTACCACTCGAGGGAGAAGTGCCGGCCGACTGGCCGGTCACTGGCGTTGCGGCAGTGCAGTCCTGTGGGCCAGGGGATCTGGTCTTCGCGGACAAGGCGGCGTTACTGGCCTATGTACTCGAGCGCAAGCCGGCGGTTGTCATCGCGGCGCGCAACTTGCGTGACGCACTCACGAGTCTCGCGCCCGTGACGCTGGCCTTGTTTACGAGCAACGTGGCACTGGCCCACGCGATCATCAAGCAGCGCTACGCAGCACGAAACTATTCGGCTGCGGATTGGGAAGGCCCGGTACACCCCTCGGCCGTTGTGCACCCCACGGCCTCCATCGACCCCAGTGCTACGGTGGAGCCGCGGGTTGTGATTGGCCGCAACACCCGCATCGGGCCGCGCGCACGCATCATGTCAGGCGCGGTAATCGAGCACGATGTGGTGATCGGCAGCGATACAGTGGTTCACCCCAATGCCGTAGTGGGCTATGGCTGCATGCTCGGGAACGAGGTCGTCATCGGCGCGGGAAGCATCATCGGCTCCGAGGGTTTCGGTTTCGCGCAAGATGCACAGCGGCGCAGTCATCCGATCCCGCAGACGGGTCGCGTGGTCATCGGCGATCGGGTGAGGGTGGGCGCCAACAACACCATCGACCGTGCGACGTATGCCGAGACACGCATCGGCAGCGGCACCAAGTTCGACAATCTCTGTCATGTGGCGCACAACGTCGATATCGGCGAGGACTGCTTGCTGACCGCGATGTTTTGTATCGCAGGGTCGAGTCAGGTGGGCAATCGCGTGATTGCCAGTGGTCAGACGGGCATCATTGATCACGTCAAAGTCTGCGACGACGTCGTACTCGTGCATCGCGCCGGCGTGGTCAAGGATATCGACCAGCCTGGTGCTCATGCGTCACTGCCGACGCAGCCTCTCGATGATTACCTGCGCAACACCGCTGCCGCACGCAAGAACGCGGAACTGCGCAAGCGGGTTGCAGAACTTGAAAAGGCCCTGGCTGCCGCCAGTCGCTGACGGAGATTAATTGACTCGCTGCGTTTGTGCGCGGAGCAACTCGCCCTGCTCACTGACCTCGAGCTGCACTTCGATGGGTTGGCAGCAGATTTGGCAATCTTCGATGTAGCAGCGTGAGGTATCGGTCAGGTCGATCATCGAACCATAGACCTCGGCGCACCACGGGCACTGCAGCTCGACGAATACACCCAGCTCACCACTCGCCAGATCGGAACCAGGCTCGAACACCGGCTCGAGACCGTATAGCGCATCGATGCTCGCGGGATCCAGCGAGTGCGCGGCACGGGTCAGTTCATCGATTCTGGATCGCGACATGTCGTTACGGCTCTCAGCCTTTCAGCATGGCAGCAGGGTTTCGCGCGATGTCCGGAAAGCGCGCCTCGAAGTGCCGTCGCCAGATAGCTGGCATGTCCTCGTAGCGCGTGACTTTTCGACCATAGCAACGGGAGACGAACGTACCCTGCGTGTCACCCATCTGCAACCAGGCCGGGAAATCGAGCACGTCGGTGAACGTTTGAGCGGCGGCTGGGTTGCGATTCGCCGGATCACGCACTTCGCGCCATGAACCGACGTATGTCGACCAATCATTGACGTTGAAAGGGCGTTGACCGGGTGCCGAGGGCTCATTGCGAATCACCACATCGCCCTGGATGGCGAGTTCGTCGCCCTCGAGCCAAGCGGGGCCAATCGTCGACACGGTAGTGCCGTTTACGCCAGCGGCCGCTTCGCGGGTTGGGCCGCTGCCGTCCATCGCATAGGTTTGCTTGGCGATTCGCGGTGTGGCGTAACGCACCGGCACGGTCTGGCCGGTGAAAGGATTGGCGAACTGTTCGAGGAGTGCCGACTCGCCGAGCGGGGTGTAGAAGTTGGCGCCCGCGCGCAACACCTCGTAGGTGTCGTTGCCGATGTCGCGAGTGCGAAACCACAAACCGACATGCATGTCCCAGAACGGCGTGGCCACACTGCCGCGCATTCCGTAGCGAACGCCGCGCAACCACCAGAAACTCAGACCCTCGTCCATCGACCAGGCGAGCTTGCGAAACGCGAGACTGCGTTGCCGAGGGTCACGAAGATCAGCCAGCTCAGGCCCGGCCCGTTCCGGACCGACCTTCCCGGCCAAGCTTGCGGGCGCGGTCTCGCCCGATGCCGCAACGGCGCCTAGCGCCAGCGCGGCGCCCAGACAATGGCGTCGGTCGAGATCCACTGCAGAGCGAAAGGTATCGGAGGTGCTCATGGCTTCGGGCGACTAAGTAGCGCCCGTACGCCAGCCTCGATCTGCTCCATCATCAACGTAAAGCCATCACTCTCCCCGTAATACGGATCAGGGACCTCACGATCACCGAGAAAGAGCTCGATGGGGGTTGCCACGCCCGCCGGGCAACGAGCCTGCAGCTGCGCAAGGTTATCTCGATCCATCGCGAGGATCAGATCATGACTCGAAAAGTCTACTGCGGAAATTTCGCGGCAACGAAACGCTTTCAGATCGTACCCACGCGCGGCACAAGCTTCGATGGAACGTGGGTCTGCCGTATCACCGACGTGCTTGTCCTTGAGGCCCGCAGAGCTGAAATGCCATCCCGTTGCACCAGCATGAGTCGCTAAAGTGCGCGCGACAACCTCAGCGGCCGGGGAGCGGCAATAGTTACCGGCATCGACGAACAAGACTTTCATGGTTTGACTCCTCTCTCGCAACTTGCAACTGCGGCATCGACGCGTTGCAACCAATCACCCGGATACCGCTCGACATACCATCGACGCAGCGCAGCGGTCGCCGCGCGAAACTCTGCACGCTGCGCCTCACTCATGTAATCCACCGTACCGCCGCCTTGCTGGAAACGCTCCAAGGCGGGCGCCTCCCGCTCCTTGGCGGCCTTGCGAGTTGCTGCGGCAAGCTCCGTGAAAGCAATGCGAACGGCCTGCTGCACGTCTGCAGGCAAACGCTCCCAGCCCACCGCCGAGTACCACCAAATCGCAGCCATATAGCTGTGCCGGTCGACGAACAGATGACGGATGTGTTCGTCAAACTTCATGCCCATCACATCTTGGATACTGTTTTTAGTTCCGGCCAACATGCCGGCCCCTAGCGCGGAATAGATCTCTGAGAACGGCAGCGCCATCGGACTCGCGCCGAGTTCACGGACCATTTCCTGCTCGAGTGCCGAAGGCAGGGTGCGAATGCGCAGACCCTGCAGATCGGCGACGCGCGCGATGCGCTGTTCGGTCGTTGCGAAGCTGCGCCAGCCCCCCGTGTTGCCGATCGCCATCAGCCGCAAGCCTAGGCCCTCGCGCAGCATCGCCTCGCCCATCTGCCGGGGCACGGGCCCGTCCATCACGCACTCGGCAATTTCGTCGTTGGCAAAAAGGTAAGGCAGATCGAAAACCTGCGCCGCACCGTACAAACCCGCCAAGCCGCCGATGGTGGTTTGATGCACTTCGAGGATGCCGCTTTGCAATGCCTCCATGCATTCGCGTTCGTTGCCACAAAACTGGCCTGAAGGATAGATCTGCACATCGACCCGGTTGCCGAGTTGCCGCTGCAACGAGTCGCGAAAGGCAGCAGCGCCAATGTAATCTTCATCGTCCTGCGAGGCGAGAAACGCTACGCGTATGGTGAATTCGGCTCGCTCCGCGCGTGAACTGACGATGCCGACGACGCACATGAGGGTCACCAGTACCAGCAGCAGATTGCGCAAACGTGCCGACACGGCGCTACCTCAGGCGAGTCCCAACCAGCGCGGCAGCGTGAGCACCAGCGCCGGGAAGTAGGTGATCAGGAAGATCACGAGTACCTCGACCGCCAGAAACGGCAGCAGAGCCTTGACGATGTTCTCCACACTCTCGCGCGCGACCGATGCCGTGACGAACAGCAGCAGCCCCATGGGCGGCGTCGCCAGACCGATGGTCAGGTTGACGCACATGATGACGGCGAAATGCACCGGATCGACGCCCATTTCGATGAACACCGGCGACAGCACCGGACCGAGAATCAGGATCGCCGGGCCGGCATCGAGAAACATGCCGACGATGAAGAGCAGTATGTTGACGAGAAAGAGCAGACCCGTGACGTTGTCGGTCACCGATAGCAGACTGTCAGCGATCCCTTTGGCCAAGCCGGAAACCGTCACGAGCCAGCCTAGCGTCACGGCGGCCCCGACCAGCAGCAGGATCACACCGGATTGCAGCGCCGTGTTGCGGAAGATGGTCGCAAGTTCGGCACCGCGTGCCTTGCGCAAGACGAACACAGTCACGAACAATGCATAGGCCACTGCGACCGCTGCAGCTTCGGTCGCGGTGAACACACCGCTCAACATGCCACCGAGCAAAATCACCGGGAGCAGCAACGCCAGCCACGCCGCACGTAGGGCTGCACCCCGCTCCGACCAGCTTGCGCGCGGTTTGGAGGGCGGCAACTGGTAGCGATTGGCGAGCACTCGAATCGTCCCCATCAAGCCGAGCCCGATCAGGATGCCGGGAACCACACCGGCCGCAAACAGCGCGCCAACTGATACGTTCATCACGAAGCCGTAGAGCACCATGATTCCGGAAGGCGGAATGATCGGCCCGACGACAGCGGCTGCAGCCGTGACAGCCGCGGCAAACGGACGTGGATAGCCCTCCCGCTCCATCGACGGGATCAGCATCTTGCCGATGGCGGAGGCGTCGGCTACGGCAGAGCCCGAAATGCCGGCGAAGATCATCGAGGAGAGCACGTTGACCTGAGCAAGACCGCCGCGCACGTGACCCACCAAAGATTGCGCAAAGCGCACGATGGATGCGGTGATGCCGCCGGCGTTCATGATCTCGCCGGCGAGAATGAAGAACGGTACGGCAAGCAAAGGAAAACTGTCGATGCCGTTGTAGAAACGGGCCAGCAAGGCTGGAAAGTATTGGGTCTCGCCATCGAGCAGAAGACTGAGACCGGGGCCAAGCAGCAGGGCAAAGAATACCGGTGTGCCGAAAGCCATCAGCAGGATGAAAAGCCAGAAGAAGGCGACCGACACGGCCTAGCCCTCCGAATCCTGCTGCAGCACGGGAACCACGCCGACCAGCAAGCCGACGTCACGCACGCCGAGAAGCGCCAGTGCCAACCGAGTACATACCTCGAGTGAAACCAGCGTCAGCGCGAATAACGAAACCGGCAATACAGCGTAGATCCAAGCCATCCGTAACGGCAGCGCGGTCGCTACGATGCTGGCACCACGCGCAACGAAGTCCACGCTCTCGATCAGGAACATCACGCAGATCCAGCCGACGAGCAGGTTGACCACGATACCGACGAACAGCAACGCGCGACGCGGCAGCCCCTCGATGAAAGCGGTGATGGCCACGTGCCCGGTCGCGCGATAGCCCATGGGCGCGGCCAGCAAGGCCGACCAAACCAGTGTCATTCGCGCGGCTTCCTCAGCCCAATCCAGCGTGTGGTTGAAAAGGCCGCGGGAGACGATCTGGGCCAATGCAACCGCGAGCATCAGCGCAAGCAGGAAGGCAGAAATGGAAAGCCCCCATCTTGCGATGGGGGCGTTCACCGTTTCGAGGCCGCGCGCGGCGGCAGACAGGAGTCGGTTCAACACCGCCCCATCTTACTTGCTGCCGAAGTTGAACCGGGCTTGGATGCCAAAGTACCGATCAGCGTCGCGCGGGATCTGCAGACGGGGCGCACCGCCCGGACCACCAGCGGTTCTTAGCACCGTGTACGACTCATCCGTCATGTTGCGACCGACCAACGCCACGCGGAAGCGCTCGTCCGGGCTAGTGAGAGCCAAGGTCAGATCGACCGTGGTGTAACCCGGGATACGCAGAGCGGCAGGCTCGTTGAGATCCGAGAAGCTTTCGCTCTGGTAAGCGACGACCACATTCGGCGACAGCGTGTAGTTGCCTACCGGAATGGCCATCTCACCCACCAGCGAGGCCTTCCACTCCGGAGCCAGCGGCAGCTTGGTGCCAGCGCGGACGGTAGAGGTCTGGCCTGGAGGCGTAAAGAAGCTGTCGACCTTGGCATCGTTGTACGACACGCCACCACCGACGGTGAGTATGTCGGTCGGCTTCAGCTGTACGTCGATTTCGACGCCCTTCGAAGACACCTCGCCCGCATTGGTGAGCGTGGTGATCAGGGTGCCGTTCAGGAACAGGAAATTGTTGGCCTGGAAGTCGTCGTACTTGGCGTTGTACACGGCGGCGTTAAGCAACATACGTCCATCGAGCAACGAGCTCTTGATGCCCGCTTCGAACGAATCGGCTGTTTCCGCCTCGATGACCGGCGTGTTGTTCACAGTCATGTTGAAGAACACGTTGTACGCCGGCCCCTTGTAGCCGCGAGCGTAGGACGCGTAAACCATCATGTCGTCGTTGACGTCGAACTGCACGCCCGCGCGTCCCGACACGTTGTCGGACTTGTTGCTGCCGCGAAAGCCGGAGAGGTCCGTACGGATGCCGGGCTGGCCGGCGAACGTGGTGGGAACGCGATCGTGGTAGTAGCTGAGATCATCTTGGGTCCAGCGCAAGCCGGCGATCACCCGGAAGTCGTCGAGCACGTTCCAGGTGCCATCGGCGAAAGCCGCGAGGTTCTTGAAGTCAGCGCCGAAAGTGGCGTTCGAGAACGTGCTCACGTAGGTCGAGGCACCGGAGCGGCACGGGCGCTGACCGGTCGCATCCACCGCGAGAGTGCTCGCCGTGCAGTTGAAGATGTTGCGCTGGAAGAAACGTTCCGAATCGGTCTTCGAGTAGTAGAGACCTGCGACGTAGTCGACCATGCCGCCGCCCTTGGAGGCGATACGCACTTCCTGCGAGAACGTCTTGGTCTTCTGCGGACCGAAGTCATGCAACTGAGCAAAAGCGTTGCCCACATACGGCGCGGGCGTGTCGATCCAGTCGCCTTCGCGGATTTCGGTAGCGTCCCAGGTACGGTAAGCGGTGATGGTGGTGAGGTTACCGAGACTGGTTTCGATGTCGCCCTGCAGCGACAGACCCCAAGCCTCTTCGATGGACTTCATCTGCAGGTCCTGCTTGACCTGACGGGTGTCATCGCCTGCGAAAACCAAACCGCTGTAAATCGCTGCATAAGCGGCGGCGTTGGCGCCAGTCGGGGCCGTACCAATGACTTCGACACAGCAGTTGTCGGTGGACTTGCGATAATCGCCCGTGAAAGTCCACAGATTGGCGTCGCTGCCGAACTCCCACATGGTGCGTACGCCGCGACGGTCGTAGCCGTTCAGATCGCCGCCCGCTGCAGTGCCGGAGATATTTTTGATGTAACCATCGAACTCGCTCACCATCACGGTGGTTCGCGAGCGCACATTCTCCGAAATCGAAGTATCGAAGGCGCCCTTGATGCGCACTTCGTTGTCTTCGAACCAACCGATATCCACGTAGCCAGCGTTGCCGCTGCCCGGACGCTTGGAAACGATATTGACGACGCCCGCAGAGGCGTTCTTGCCGAACAGGGTGCCCTGCGGACCACGCAGCACTTCGACGCGCTCGATATCGTAGAGATCACCGAAGGCTTCACCCGCCGACGAGAGCACGACACCGTCGAGCACGGTGGCGACACTGGGCTGAGCGGCGATCGCGAAGTTGATGGTGCCGACACCGCGCAGGAACAAGGACTGGTTCAGCGAGGTGTTGGTCTTGCGAATGTTGAGCGAAGGCACGAGCGCTCGCAGACCTTCGACGTTGAAGCCGCCGGTGGATTCGGCGAGTGCGCCACTCACCACGGACACGGCAATGGGCACATCCTGCAACTTCTGCTCGCGCTTCTGCGCGGTCACGACGATTTCATCAAGGCGGGTGTCGTTACCGCTCTGCGCCACGGCGGCCCAAGGCATCAGGGCAGCGCAGGCCACGGCCACGGCTTTTGCAATGAGGGTCTTGCTGGTCGACATCGTTGAGTCCCCTGGTTGTTGTACGCGCACCACGGCCTGTGGTGCTTTGCATGATGACGCTAACAAAGATTGGTATGTCTTACAACCCTTATATAAGACATTGGACTAGGCGACCGGGTGCCCCGCACGGACGAAAGCGGCGATCCGATTGAGGGGCAATTGCAGCCGGTGCACGCGACCACCCTCAATGGGTTGCGCGTCATCCAGCCAGCGCCACTCGCCCGCAGGCAGGTAGACATGGACCTCGCCGGAGCGCTCGAGACAGGGCGCAACGAGCAAATCGTCACCGAAGAAGAATTGATCCTCGAACGCCCACGCCGCCCGATCATCCGGACAGGCCAGCACCATCGGTCTTTGCACGGGCAGGCCGGTTCGCGAAGCCTCAGCCACCACGCGCTGCAGATAGGGCCGCAGCCGCTCCCGCAAGGCCAGCGCCTCGCGAGCATGGCCTTCTGCTTCCGGGCCGTAACTCCAGGGCTCCCTCGGCCCGATGCCATGCAAACGCAGATGCGCAGAGAAAATCGCCGCCTGCAACCAGCGCACGTACAGCACCGGATCGCGCTGATCGCCGTAGAAGCCACCGACGTCGGTGGCGTAGAACGGCGCGCCCGTGAGCCCCCAGCTCAGACCGCTGCGCAGGTTGCCCGCGAGGCCACCCCAATCCGCCTGCGGATCACCGCCCCACTGCGAGGGGTAGCGCTGCGAGCCCGACCATCCGGCCCGACTGAACAGGAACGCACCGTTGCGCGAGTACTTCTCTGCCGCCTCGTAGACGCAGCGGTTGTAGAGCAACGCGTAGATGTTGTGCAGCGCGTCACCCTGCGAGCCATCGCTCGCCAGCATGTGCGGCTCGATCTGCTCACCGAAATCGGCCTTGATCATGTCGATGCCAAGTTCGAAGAGTTCGCGGTGCTGGTCTCGCCACCACGCGTAAGCCTCCGGATGCGTGAAGTCGAGCAGGCCCGACTCGGGAAGTTGCGTGAGCACGGCACCGAAAGGCTCGGGATCCCAGGCATAGCGATAAGCCTCACCACTGCGCGCATCGCGCAGCAACCAGCCGCGTGCCGCAAGTTCGGCGAAGCGGGGATTCTTCACCGAGATCAGCGGGTACTCCCAGACACAGATGCGAAAGCCCAGCGCGCGCAGAGCCTCGATGGTGGGTCGCGGATCGGGGTAGCGCTTCGGGCACCACTCGAACGCGAAACGCGTATCGGTGTCCTGCCAGGCCCGACCGTCGAAGGTGATGACCTCGCAGGGCATTTCGCGCCGCCGCACTTCGCGCGCCACGGCGAGGATTTCTTCGGCGTCCTTGTAGTACGCCTTCGAGAGGATAACGCCCAGACTCCAGGCCGGTGGCACGGGTGCACGGCCCGTGAGCTCGGTGTACTGCGCCAGCTGCTCGGCACCGCTTGTGCCGGTGAAGATGAACACATCGAGCGCCGGGTCCTCGAGCCACAGTACGTAAGCCCGCTGCGACCACGGGCCATAGCCCACGCCGTGTGTCACCGGCTGCGGCGTGTGCACGAAACTGCCCCAGCCCTCCGGACTCCAGGCAAACGGCACGTTCTTGTAACTCCACTCGGCATTCAGCCCGAGGGCATCCCGGTTGTACGAGCGGATCAACTGGCCGCGCTTGTCGAGGCGACCGGATTTCTCGCCGAGCCCATACACCGGCGTCGAGGCGCCGAGTTCCAACGTCAGCAGCCAGCGCTCGGCATGACGTGCTAAGGGCGGTAGGCGAAAGCGGCGCACAAAATGTCCATCGGTCGGCGAACCTTGCACGCGCTGTCCATCGCGCTTGAGCTCGAAGGCGAACGGCGTGTGGCCGATCGTCAGAGTCAGTAAGTGGCCGTCAGCCGTCGTCGCCTCCAGGCACGAGGCAGTCGACTCGCCCTCGCCTTGCTGGCGCAACGCAACCGGCAGGGCTGTGGTCGATCCGCACAGAATGCCGTAATCGCGCGCATCCTCTGCGCTGCGTAGCCGCAGCCCGAATTCGTGCAACGTGATGCGCAACTCGCCGAGCGAGGTCGGAACCTTGAGTTCGGCACCTTCGAGGCGAGGCGAGGCGGTGACGATCGCCGGCGCCATACGTCCCCAGTTTGGGGCGATGGGATCCAGAACATTTGACTCGGGGACGGACGCAGTCACGCAGAGGCTCCGTCAGGCGAGCTCGAACACCGGCAGCTGCCAGCGTGCGGCAAGCGCTCGCAGAGCATCGCGATGGTCGCCATAAGCGAGAGCAAAGTGATGTTCCAAGGCCTCATCGAGTATGCGCGAGCTCACCTCAGCCGCCGGCGCATCGAAACGCACCGTGCCCGAGCAGCCTGTAAATGCCATCGGCGCACGCACCACCTCGGCGCCCGCGATCACGAGCTTCAATGCATTGCGCGAGCGCGACAGCCTCGCCAACGTGATACGACCGGGCTTGATCGGAAACTGATGCAGCAGCGGCATTCGTCGATTGGTATGGATAGTCGCCTCGGGCTTGACCTCGGGATCGCACATCGACAGCGGCGCAAGCCCGCAGTGCCACAGCACGGCAGTGTTATCCGCCGCCGTGATGTCGACAAGATCGGCCATCCACGCCGGCTCGCCGGCAAGTTCCTGCAGGATCAACTGGGTCAAAGAACCGTTGACATCGGCCTCGCAAGCCGACGGCACTTTCTTCTGGTTCATCATGGCCATGGGGCCGCAGGCGGCGCAGCCATATTCGGTGAACATCTCCGGCCAGCAGCGCACCGCGAGGCCGCGTGCGCCGGTGTCACGCTGCACGTCTTCGAGCGCGCAGAACACACGAAATGATCGATCGAGTTGGGTGGCGTCCACCTCGCCGAGCCCCGACACCTGGGCTTCCGTACTTTCTTTGACTGCGGCGACGCGCGATGCGTCAATGCCGCGTGCTCGCTCGAACAACTCGCCAAGCTGTACTTGCTCGATGCGAATGTTTGCGAGCCGCGACAGCAGCTCCGGGTCGAACTCGCAAGTGTCGAATCCGTCTGGATGTTTGCCCACCACCGTAATACGCGAATCGGCCAACGCGCCGAGCACGCGATCCACCGACCGCTCGCTCGCAGCCACCGAAGCAGGCGCAGGCGCGGCCTTGGATGCAGGAACGGCGTAGTCGCGCGCCAACGAGCGCAGCTGGGGCGCGAGGCCTGCCTCCGCAGGGTCCGCGTACAACGAGCCGTGCGCGATACCGGCACGACCCAGCGCATGGGCCGCGAGATTCAAGCCGCAATAGGCGTTCAAGCGCAGCCGGCCACCGATACGCGGCTCAGGTACCGCCCAGATGGCGAGCGGTGTACGCGCTTCGCGGGCCAGCTTCACGGTCATGGTCGCATCAGTGAACGTCACCTGTAGGATCAGCAACAGGTCGATGGGGCCGGCGGCCTGAATTTCGCTCACGGCGCGCTCGGCTGCGTCGCGATCAAACAGTAATTCGCGCGGTCCCACCGTACGAATGCCAGCCGCCTCCAGCGCGGCAAACGCGCGGTTTTTCATTTCCTCGGCAAAAGGCACATCGAAAGTGGGCCGGGCGAGCGCGGCAACCCCGAACGTCAGCATGGCATCAGCCTCCAAATCCTTGGTAAACGTGACGAAATTGCGCGCTAGGCGGCTCGATACGTGCACCGCCCGCGCCATACACCGCGTGCTGTAGCCACGGCGTAGCGGCGGTATCGGTCAGGGCGTTCAAAGAGCGCATGTAATCGGTGGCTTCGCCACGCAAGCCGCTGCGGATAGCCTCCCAATCGGGGAAGTGCTCGAAGGCCTTGAGCCATATGGCGCGGCCTGCCAGATAGCCGCTCGCTCCAGCACGGTAAGCATGCGAGAGCACCCGACGGAACTCCTCCATGCCCGCCCCCGCGGAGAGCATCACCCACGGCCGACCGGCCGCAGCACCCAAAGCATCGAACCACTGTTGAGCATCTTCCCATCCCGGTGCGCCGACGCCCGGCACGTCGGCGGCGGCCAACGGACTCTCTAGCTTGAAGAGGTCGACGCCGTACTTCGGATCAGCGAACGTGCGAACGCTTTCGAGCACGAGCTCGGGGTGCTTGCTGCGCATTTCGACGTAGTCGCGCGTTTGTTCCGCATCGCGAGCGAGCGGGTACACCAACAGCTCGAACACGAACGGTAAATCGTAGCGGGCGCAGGCCTCGCCGATGCGCTGTGTGAACTCCTGCTGCGCGCGACAGACCTGCGGGTCGGCGTCGGGGCGATACCACGTCAGTACCTTCACGGCGTCTGCACCGATCCGCTTGATCTTCTCCACCGACCAATCGTCGATTTCCGCAGACAGCCGGCCACCCGGCGTCTCGCGGAAAATCGAGTCTTCCAGCGTAACGATCAGGCCTCGCGAGGCTTGCAGCACAGTGACCCCTCGCGGATAGGCGTAGTGCGGATCAAGCAGCATCGCGGAAGACTCACCCTGTAGCTCGGCGATCAACATTTCTTTGAAAGCGGCCACGTCTTCCCAGGGCGCTTCGGGCGTACCTCGTTTGGCCTTGATCGGGTTCTTGATCGGCGGTCGCTGATCGACGGCAGTCATCTTGAACCGGCCTTGCGCGTCGGCCATCCGGCGCATGCCCCAGTATTTTCCAGCAGAGAGCGTCACCACGGAGGAAGTCATCGGGTCTCCATAAATTGATCGCGCTCGGCCCGCATGGGCACGGCAGCGCGGCCGCCGAAGCGGCTGACTTTGAGAGCAGCCGTCGCGCTTGCGGCACGTACGGCAGCGAATTCATCCAGACCTTCAGCGAGGGCGAGCGCAAAAGCGCCATGCCACACGTCGCCGGCGCCCAGCGTGTCGACGGCGGTCACCGTGCACGCCGCTACGTGCTGCAGTGCGCCGGCAACACCAACTGGCTTGGCTGGGCTTGAGCGGCCATCGGCGATCAGCACGCCCTCGGCGCCGAGGGTGACGCAACACCACGCCTGATAGCGCTGCGCGAGTCTCTGCAGCGCCATCCCGGCGCTTTGGCGATCTGTGGCGCTGGCGTCGATGTCGCGCAACCCAGGCAATGAAAACGCCAGGTGGGTGGCTGCTTCGAGCAACCCACTCGAAGAGGTGACCGGAGTGTCTGCATCGAGTACTGCGGGCAATCCGCGCTCCCGCGCGCTGCGCAGCACCCATACGGCGCCCGCGGACCAGCGCGTATCCGCGAGCACAGCAGACACGTCGTCGAACGACACCGTCTCGTCCAACCATGCGCAGTCGGTGGGCATCTGCGGGTCGGTGTGATTGACGATCAGGCGCTCGCCGTGATCGTCGATGAAGACCGACGACACCGAAGATCCGTGGCCGGAGAAACGCCGCAGATAGCGGCAATCGACGCCGTATCGCTCAAGTTCCTGCTGCAGCACATCGGCCACCGGATCCGCCCCGACGCGCGTCACCAACCGGGCTTCACCACCCAGACGAGCCACCGTCACGGCCGCGGTCGCAGCCGGCCCACCGCCCTGCGTGAAAAACCCGGTCGCGCGGTGCTTCTCTGCACGCTGCGGCAGTTGCGGGGTGCGAAAGACATAGTCCTGCACCGCATGACCGACGCAGAGCACTACTGTCATGAGGAGGTGACGTCGTAGACCAGCGTGCTCGTATCACAGCGACTGAGGCGCCACTCAACCCGCTTGCCGTTCATCGAAACGGCCACGCGCTCGATCTGCAGCAGCGGCGTACCCACCGGCACGCCCAAGCGGCGAGTGTCATCGCGACGGGCGATGTCGGCACGCAATTTTTCGTGTGTGGAGACGATGTTGATGCCGTACTCGCGCTGGTAGAGCGCATACAGGGCGTTCGGCAGCGGTGAGTGCCGGTCCAGATCTGGGTAGTACTGCACCGGTAGCACGATGCGCTCGATGGCAATCGGATGCTCATCGACGAAACGCGTGCGAACGATCTCGAACACCTCGGCATCGTCGGCGAGCTCAAGTGCCTTGGCTTCGAAAGACTTGATGCGGCGTCGCTTGATGATCTCGTCGCCACTTGTCGGGACAGCGCGCTTGCCATCAGGCCGAGACAGACGGAAAAAGCGAAACAACGATCGCTCCTGCGTCAACTCGGCGACGTAGGTACCTTTACCTTGGTGACGGTCGATCACCTTGTCGAGCGCGAGCGCATCGAGCGCCTTGCGCACCGTGCCTTGGCTCACCCCGAGCTGCACAGCGAGGGCTTGCTCGCTTGGCAAGACCTCGCCAGGCTTCCACTCGCCCGCGGCGATGCGCTTGACCAGCGTCTCGTAGACCTGGCTGTAGAGGGGTCGGTACTGCGGCGCGCTGTCCATCTTGGGCGTGTCCTCGAATGAAGAGCGCAATGGTAGCGTGGCGCTTGCAGACACAGGTGTCATGTGTTTAGTATCTTATATAAGACTTGCCCTCCGCAAGCGAACCAGGAGCCCTTGAGTGAGCGTCCCGCAACTGCTCGTGCATGACCACAAAGACAATGTCGGCGTGGTCGTCGTCGAAGATCTGAAAGCCGGCACAGATATGCTGTGCGTCGTCACGGAAGACAACTCGGACTTCCGTCTCATCGTCCGCCATGACGTCCCCATCGGTCACAAGGTAGCCCTCGTCGATCTGAAGGTCGGCGACACCGTGATCAAGTACGGGCAGGACATCGGTCGCATCGTCACCCCGGTCGCCCGGGGCGAACACGTGCACGTTCACAACCTCAAGACCAAGCGCTGGTAGGAAGCCACGATGACCCAAGCCAACCGCAAGATCTGGGCTTACCGCCGCGAGAATGGTCGCGTCGGCGTCCGCAACTACGTCGCCATCCTGCCGGTGGACGACATTTCCAACGCCGCCTGCGAAGCCGTCGCCAATAACATCAAGGGAACCATCGCGCTGCCGCACGCCTACGGCCGGCTGCAATTCGGCGCCGATCTCGATCTGCACTTTCGCACGATGATCGGCACCGGCGCCAACCCGAACGTCGCCGCCTGCATCGTGATCGGTATCGAGCCCGGCTGGACGCAGCGCATCGTCGAGGGTATCGCCAAGACCGGCAAGCCGGTGGCGGGCTTCTGGATCGAAGGCAACGGCGACATCGCCACCGTGGCGGCAGCGTCGCGCAAAGCCAAAGAATTCGTGCACCAGACCTCGGGTCAAGTGCGTGTCGAATGCGACATCAGCGAACTGTGGGTTGCTGCCAAGTGCGGTGAAAGCGATACCACCACGGGGCTCGCCTCCTGCCCGACGGTCGGCAACATGTACGACAAGCTGGTACCGGCCGGGCTCTACGGCTGCTTCGGCGAGACATCGGAGCTCACCGGTGCAGAGCATTTGGCTGCGGCACGAGCCGCAACGCCCGAAGTGCGCGAGAAGTTCATGAAAACCTGGCAGGCGTACCAGGACGATGTCATCGAGGCCCACAAGACTTCCGATCTGTCCGAGAGCCAGCCCACCAAGGGCAACATCGCCGGTGGCCTCACCACCATCGAAGAGAAAGCACTCGGCAACCTCGAGAAGATCGGCAAGAAGGTCAAATTCATTGATGTGCTTGAGCCCGCTGAGGCTCCGGCGCGCGGCGCCGGCCTCTACTTCATGGACACCTCCTCGGCCGCGGCCGAGTGCTGCACGCTGCAAGCGGCAGCGGGTTACGTGATCCATATTTTCCCGACCGGACAGGGCAACGTGATCGGTAACCCGATCATGCCGGTCATCAAGGTCACGGGAAATCCGCGCACGGTACGGCTGATGCCGGAGCACATCGATGTCGATGTCTCGGGTGTCGTACGTCGCGAAATGACCATCGACCAGGCGGGCGACGCACTCATCGACTGCATCGCGCAGACCGCCAATGGACGATCGACGGCTGCCGAGGCCTTGGGTCACGTCGAATTCGTGATGACGAAGCTGTATCGCAGTGCCTGACGTTCGCCTGAGCCTCGCGCAAGCCGAGGATCTCGTCGCCGAGGTGTTGGAAGCCAATGGCGCGAGCCGCGCGGCCGCGCGCGCGACGGCCGCGGCACTCGTCGCCGCGGAGGCCGACGGTCAAGCGGCTCATGGCCTGAGTCGCGTGAGTTCCTATGCGCTGCAAGCGCGCTCGGGCAAGGTCAACGGCACCGCAGTGCCTGTGCTGACGCGACCCGCGCCCGCCGTCGTTCGCGTGGATGCAGGGCTTGGCTTCGCCTACCCCGCTATCGACCTCGCCATCGAGGCCCTCGTTCCTACGGCGCGTGCCCAAGGCATCGCACTGGCCGCGATCCACCATTCGCATCACTTTGGCCAAGTCGGTGCGCATGCCGAGCGACTCGCCGCTGCCGGTCTGGTGGCGTTGGTGTTCGGCAATACGCCCAAGGCCATGGCGTTTTATGGCGGACGTGCGCCGATGCTGGGGACCAATCCGCTCGCCTTCGCGGCCCCGCTGCCGCAGGGTGATGCCCCGCTCGTTATCGATCTGGCGTTATCCGTCGCGGCGCGCGGCAAAATCGTCGCCGCGCAGAAGGCGAACAAAAAGATTCCAGATTCCTGGGCAGTCGATGCCGAGGGGCAACCCACCACGGATCCGACCGCCGCGCTCGCAGGAACGCTGGCGCCCATCGGTGGTGCCAAAGGTGGAGCGCTGGCGCTGATGGTCGAGATACTCGGCGCCGCATTGACCGCCGGAGCGTTCGGCTGGGAAGCCACATCTTTCTTTGAGCCGCAAGGCAAGGCGCCCGACATGGGCCATCTGTTCATCGCGATTGATCCGGGCCCCGCCTCAGGCAACGCCTTTGGCGCCCGAATGACGGTTCTTGCCGAGGCGATGCGAGCGGATCCAGCCGTACGGCTGCCTGGCTCGCGGCGACTCGCGGCACGCCAACTCGCTACCCAACAGGGTTTGCATATTCCGGACGCGCTGCACGCGGAAATTCGCACCCTGCTTCAGCCATAGACCGACGGAACCTCACCATGCCCGAGATCGTCATCAGCGAATTCATGGACGAGGCCGCGATCCACACGGTGCTGGCCGGCCGTGATGTGCTCTACGACCCCACACTGGTCGATAACCCGACCGCGCTGCAAGCGGCGCTGCGCGAGGCGCGGGCGCTGATCGTCCGTAATCGCACCCAGGTACGTGGTGCTCTGCTCGAGGCTGCGCCTCGGCTCGAAGCCGTCGGTCGATTGGGCGTGGGACTCGACAACATCGATCTGCCAGCCTGCAAGGCTCGCGATATCGCAGTGTTCCCCGCTACCGGCGCCAACGATGTCTCGGTCGCCGAGTACGTCATCACGGCGATGCTGGTGCTGCTGCGTCGCGCCTGGTTCGCCACGCCCGATGTGGTCGCGGGACGCTGGCCGCGCATGACCACCATAGGGCGAGAGGTCTCCGGCAAAACGCTGGGTCTCGTGGGTCTCGGCGGCATCGCGCGCGAAACCGCTGTGCGAGCCCGCGCACTCGGCATGACGGTGGTCGCGTACGACCCTTTACTGCCGGCTGACCATGCGGCCTGGCAACTCGCCCGCCCTGTCAGCTTCGAGAGCCTCTTGGCCGCCAGTGACGTCGTCAGCTTGCATGTGCCGCTCACGCCCGCCACGCGCCATATGATCGGCGCAGCGCAACTGGCGGCGCTGCGCCCGGGCAGCATGCTCATCAATGCCGCGCGCGGCGGCGTGATCGACGAAGCCGCACTGATCGAAGCGCTGCGCAGTGGCCACCTTGGCGGTGCCGCGCTCGATGTGTTCGATCACGAACCCCTTGATGCCTCTCGCGGCGCCGCTTTCGCCGACCTGCCCAACCTGCTGCTGACGCCTCACATCGCGGGCGTCACTGAAGAGTCCAATGTGCGCGTCAGCGAGGTCACTGCACGCGCGGTGCTTGCACACCTGAATCGCGGCGGCTGATTCACCGCAGCCACCGAGGGCTGCAGTCGCTGCGGGCAAACGCTGACCGTCTCAGCGGTTGAGCCACCCAGGTGGTTTACTGGCACGCTTGATCTGCGCCGATCCAGCGCAGACCATGAGCGCTTGCCGAGCCTACCCATGACGCCTCACGACCGCCTCCTGTTCCTGCATCTGTCGAACCGCCTCGAGTGGTTGGCCGAGCAATTGGCGGAGGATTTGCGCGAGGACACCGTCGCGCCGATGACGCAGCAATGCATCGTCGTTGCCAATCATGACTCCTCGCGCTGGTTATCGCTGCAGGTGGCTACCCGTAGCGGACTGAGCATGGGGCTGCGTTTCCCGTTCCCGCGCGGGATGATCGACGAACTGACCCACGCACTGCTCGGTGCGGAGCAGCGCTGCTCGAGCTGCTTCGGCCGTACGGCAATGACTTGGTGGTTCTACGATCGCCTGCCACACTTCCTCAACGAGCCGCACTTCGCACCGGTAGGGCACTACCTTCGAGACGGCGCACCACTGCGCCGTTTCGAGTTGGCGCTGCGCATCGCGGGCCTTTTCGATCAGTACCAGATCTATCGGCCGGACCAATTGCGCGGCTGGGAATCCGGACTACCCGGCGCAGCGTCCAGCGCAGCACTGCCCGGGGAGATGTGGCAGTCGTCGTTGTGGCGTGCGTTGCGCGCGGATTTTCCCGACCAGATCTCCTTCGTGGATCTGCACGCGAAAATCGCTGCTCTGGATGACAAACAGGTCGCAGCCGCGCCGCTGCCCGAGCGCCTGCGCATCTTCGGGGTCAACAGCCTGCCGCCGGCCTTTCTCGACATCCTCTGGAAAGTGGCCATACGCACGCGCATCGACTTCTACGCTCTCTCGCCGACCGGGGATTACTGGAGCGATCTACTCACCCAGAAGCAGCAGCTCCGTTCCGGCGATATGGCGGACGACATCCGAAGCATGCCGCTTGCCGCATCGCTCGGTCGACTGGGACGCGACCTGCTCGAGCAACTGACTGTGCGGGATTTCCAGCAGGCCAGCGAGCGCTTCGATCTGGGCTCGGAACACACCGCGCTCGGGCGCCTGCAGGCGGACCTCTGTTCACTGCAAGATCGCAGCGGTCACTCGCCTCATCTGGACGACGACTCGATCGAAGTGCACTGCTGCCACAGCAGGATGCGGGAGGTTGAAGTCCTGCACGATCGCTTGCTAGCGGCTTTCGAGCGTGACTCTTCGCTGCGCGCGCGCGATGTACTGATCATGGCACCCGATATGAACGCCTACGCGCCATACATCGCGGCGGTGTTCGGCGCCCCAGAAAGCGACGCGACACGCATCCCTTACTCCATTGCCGATCAGTCCGCTCGCAGTCAGCTAGCCATCATCGATGCATTTCTGCGGCTGTTGAAGTTGGCGACTTCACGCTTCACGGCGATCGAAGTCATGGCAACGCTGGAAAGCGAACCGCTGCGCCGTCACTTCAAGCTGACCGATACCGATCTAGAGCGTATCCGACGCTGGCTCATCGATTGCGGCGTCGTTTGGGCGATCGATGCAGAGCATCGGGTGCGTCTCGGCTTCACTGCCGACCCCGAATACACCTTCGCACACGGCACAGCCACGCTGCTCGACGGCTACGCCATGAACGGATCTGGACCACGGCTGCACGGATCACGTCTACCCTACGAGGATCTCGAGGGCGATCACCTCCACACCCTCGAGCGCTTTCTAGGCGCCATCGATGTGTTGGGTGCGCTGGCCGTCGATATCGACCGCCCTCGACGGCGGTACGACTGGGCACAGTCGCTGACGAATCTCGCGCGACGTCTATTCACTGACGCGCCCGCCGGCGCGGGCGAGTTTCGATCCTTGACTCAAACACTCGACGAGTTCGCACGAACAGACCCACTCGCCGACGCTGCCGATGCAGCGGAATGTGTCGTGCCGATCAGTGTAGTACTGGCTTTTCTTGAAACCACTCTGACACAAGTGCCGGTGAACGGCGGGTTCCTGCAAGGCAGAGTAACCTTCTGTTCCTTGAAGCCGATGCGTGTCATTCCAGCCCGAGTGCTCGGTGTGCTCGGCCTCGAGGATGGAGCCTTCCCGCGCCGCAATGCGCAATTGGCCTTCGATCTGATGGCAGCGCGACCGCGCCGCGGGGACCGCTCGGCCCGAGATGACGATCGGTACATGTTTTTTGAAACGCTGCTCGGCGCACGGCAAACGCTTTACCTGAGCTACGTCGGGCAGTCGCTGCGAAACGCCGAGGTCAGTCCACCGTCGAGCGTGGTGGTCGAGATGCTCGACTATCTCGGCGCCACCGAAGCAGTTCATCAGCACGCATTGCAGGCGTTCAGCCCGCGTTACTTCCGTCCGGGTGTCCTGCAGAGCTTCTCGCTGGACAACGCGCGGGCCGCAGAGCTCTTACGGCAAGGACGAGCGGAGTCGCGGCCCTTCATCTCGGCACCCCTGCCGGAGCCGGACCCCGCCTTGTTGAGCATCACGCCACAGGAACTGGCCGCCTTTCTGGCGCACCCGGCCCGAGCGCTATGCCAGCGGCGGCTCGGGCTGCGTCTCACACTCGATGACGATGTGCTGCCTGCTCAAGAACCCCGCGTGCTCGATACTCTGCAACGCTACGGGCTGCAGCAGTTGCTGCTGCAGGAGACTTTGCACGGCGATACGGGGCTCGCTTGGCCCGCCGCCAAAGCGCGCGGCAAAGTACCGCCAGGCCCGCTCGGCGCACAGACCGAAACTACGCTGCGCGATCTCGTCGATGAACTTGTCGGCCAATTGCAGCCGATGTGCACAGGTCGGCCGCGCGAGCGCGTTTCTATCGATATCACCGCCGCCGGCTGTGTCGTTCGCGGATTCCTCGATGATGTCTATGGCGATCGTTTACTGCGATACCGCTGCGCCACACTGCAACCGAAGGATAGGTTACAGGCCTGGGTACTGCATGTGCTGCTCGGCACCGTCAGGCCCGAACATCGCACGGTGGTTTTCTCCTCCTCCGATAAACCGCTGCAGTTCGCATCTTTTGCCAACAGCACAGAGGCGCTGCATATCCTTGAAACACTATTGCGCGTGTACCGACGGGGTCTCAGTGAGCCCCTGCCGCTCATCGTGGAAATGTCTTGGGTGGCCGCGAAATCGCTGGCAAAAGATCCAGAGGATGCCGATGCAGCCATGGCCGCGGCCCGCAGCGCCTGGCCACCTGTGCAATACGGCTCGAATAAGTCGGGCTCGGCGCCGAGCGAAGATCCGTACAACCAGCTCGTGCATGGTGCAGAGCCCAGGGTCGATCGCGACTTTCTACAGCTCGCCACTGACGTGTTCGCACCGCTGCTCGCACGGCAAGAGGATGCGCTTTTGTGAGCGGGTTTCCGCAGTTCGAACTCGCGAGCACGCCGTTGAACCGCGGCGTGACCTTGCTCGAGGCGAGTGCCGGTACGGGCAAAACTTACGCCATCGCGGGCATCGTCACGCGCCTCGTGGCCATCGAAGGACTGCCGATCAGCCGCATCGTCGTCGTGACTTTCACGGATGCGGCGACCGCCGAGCTGCGCTCACGAATCCGCCGGCGCCTGCGGGAAGTGCTCGATGAGTTATTGAAAGGGTCCACGAAGGATCCGGCCACCGAGGCGATTCGTTCCAGTGGCATCGACCTGGAAGAAGCCGTGCGCCGACTGCGACTCGCACTCGCGGCGTTTGACGAAGTGGCGATCTCCACCATCCACGGCTTTTGCCAGCGCGCATTGCGTGACAACGCTTTCGAGGGCGATGCGCCCTTCGATGCCGAGATCGTTCGCGACCCGCGCGAGGCGCTGCTCGATGTGGCGACCGACTTCTGGCGACGGCACATCGACACCGCGGCACCCATCGTCGCCGCTGCACTCGATGGTGAGCACGCTCAGCCTGCGGATCTAGTCGATCTGCTCTCGCGCTTGGCTCGTCATCCGCAGCTGCGCATCCTGCCCGAGGCTTCGACGACAGTAGACGCTGCGACTCGACAACTCGAGTCGGTCTATGCCACCGCGCTTCAACGGTGGCAGCGCGATGCTGCAGGCTTGCATAAGTTGCTGCGAACATCGCCGGTGCTCAAACGCGAAAAGTCGAAGGCACTGCCGGTCGATCGCGTTGACTCGCATGCCGCCGCCCTCGCTCGTGCGGCTGAAACGGGAGCCGCGCATCCGGCAGCACTCTCGGCCATGGCGGATTTCGCATCGTCCCGACTCGCTGCACTGACCAAAGCCAACAAGCCGACTCCGCAGCATGTGTTTTTTGATGCCTGCGAGGCCGTGAGCGCTGCAACCCGGGCGTTGGTTGCCAGTCTGCGACAGGCCTGGCTCGACTATGCCGGGGTCGAGTGGCCGAAACTCAAAGCCTCTCGACGCATGATGACGTTCGATGATCTGCTCGAACGAATGCATGCAGCGCTTTGTGGGCCTCGCGGAGAGGCCTTGCAAACTGTGCTGCGACACAACTACGCCGCCGCGCTCATCGATGAGTTTCAGGATACCGACCCTCTGCAATATCGGATTTTCCAACAGGCATTCGCAGTCGCCACACATTGGCTGATGTATATCGGTGACCCTAAACAGTCGATCTATTCATTTCGCGGCGCCGACCTGTTCACCTACCTCGAGGCGAAATCCGCGGTGTTGCAGACAACGCCCCCACGTATCTACACCTTGCGGAAAAACTTTCGCTCAAGCGCGGCGATGGTCGATGCCGTGAACCGCATGTTTGCACGGACGCCAGGAGTCTTCCTGCAAACGGGCATCGAGTTCGTTGACTCGATCGCAGACGGCACCAAGGCCGCTGCAGCGCCGCTCACCTGCGCCGCGACGGACGAGCGGCCACCGCTCGTCTTCGTAAACGTTCCGGCGAGTGACGGCAAGTTCACCAAGAAGCGCTGTGAGCCGCTGGTTTACCAACATATAGCCACCGAAATCGCCCGATTGCTGGCGGGCACCCACCGACTCGGTGATCGATCATTGCAGGCCAGCGACATCGCAATATTGGTACGCAAGCATCATGAAGGCGCCGCGTTGCAGCAGCGACTCGGCGCGCAGGGCATTCGCAGCGTCCGACGAACTAATCAGAGCGTTTTTGCGACGCCTGAAGCAACCGCCCTTCAGCATCTGCTGGCGGCAGTGCTGGAACCCACCCGCACCCAGACGGTGCGTACGGCACTGAGTACGCTGTTTTTCGACTGCGATGGTCGGCGATTGGTCGATCTCGATACCGACGAGGCGGCATGGGAGACGCACATCGAATCTCTGCTGGAATTTCGGCAGCGATGGCAGACACAGGATTTCGCCAGCGCTTTCCGCTGGCTCGCGACGAGCAGCCTGCTGCGCTCGAGAATGGTTCAGCGTCCGGGTGGTGAGCGTAGTCTGACCAACCTGCTGCATCTGGCTGAACTGCTGCACGATGCCGAACGAACGCTGCGCCTGGCTCCATCGGGCGTGCAGGAGTGGCTGCGAGTGCATTGCAACGCACCCGAACACGACGTGGAAGAGCACGTCCAGCGACTCGAGCGTGACGATGATGCGGTCAAAATTCTCACTCTGCACAATGCCAAGGGTCTCGAGTACCCCATCGTCTTCTGCCCTTCGCACTGGCATGACGCCGACGCCAAGGAGTGCCTCTTCCACAATCCTGACACGGCGCAGATCACCCTCGATCTGACCGCCGAACCCCCGCCTCTACATCGTCAGCTGGCCCAGGAAGAATCGGTGGCCGAGGACATTCGCCTGCTGTACGTCGGTGTCACCCGGGCCATCCACCGCTGTTACGTGTACGGTGCAAATGCCGCAGATCCGCGCAATTCAGGTCTCGGTCGTGTGCTCGACGGACCCGTCGATGGCCTGCTCTCGGCGACGATCGGCCTGCGAAATACCGAAGACGATGCGGCTTCGCCCTCAACCAGTCCGCCGCCGGTGGCGACGTCCGAAGCGTGCATCGCTCGATCATTCAACCGTGTGCTGCGTCCCGAGAAACTGGTGGGTAGCTTCACGAGCCTGATCTCCAACGCCAGTGCAGAGGCGGCGGAGGACTACGATGATCAAGGGGAAGCCATACACGCTGCAGCACGCCCCGCCGATGCACCCGAAGACACGATATTCCACCTGCCGGCGGGTGCTGCGACGGGCATCGCACTGCACTCGGTGCTCGAAAAACTCGACTTTGTCACGCCTGCGGCGCTCGAGTCCCTCGTCGCAACCGCATTTGCGCCGTTGGCACTCACCTCGGTGCAACACACCACCGTGTGCCATCACCTACGCGAGCTATTGGAGCACCCGCTGCAGGCGGAAGATCGGACTCTGCGCCTCAACGACTTGCCGATGCAGGCGCGCCTCAACGAAGCGGCGTTTTTCTATCCGACGCGTGCCTTCACTCGTCAGGACTTGCTACGAGTTGCCTCCCGCGCTACGGAACCGGGGCTCGTAACCCTGATCCAAAGACTCAACTTCCAGCCTGCAGAGGGATTCCTCAACGGCGTGGTTGATTTGATTTTCGAGCATGAAGGTCGGTATTACCTCGCTGACTGGAAATCGAACTGGCTAGGCAACGACACCGCGCACTATGCGCCGGCACGGCTACAGGCCGTGATGCTGCGCGAGGCCTATGTATTGCAGTCGCTGCTCTACACACTCGCGCTCGATCGTCACCTGGCCGCTCGCTTGCCCGACTACCGTTATGAACGTGATTTCGGCGGCATCTTCTACATCTTCGTGCGCGGCATCGACGCCGCACACCCGGAGCGAGGCGTCCACTTCTCACGCCCGTCCGCCACGTTCGTTCGTGAACTCGCAGACGCCGTATTGCTGCCTATCGGATCTACGCCATGAACGATCTGCAGCAGTTCTTGGCCGATGATCGCTTCACGATGCTGGATCGCTCCCTGGCCCGGCACCTTGCAGCGCAGGCGCCCGCATCACTTTGGATCGGTCATGCGGCTGCTTTGCTGAGCAGCCTGCTGCGACGCGGGCATCTGTGCCTTGAGTTAGCTCAGCCGCCAACGGGAGACTCGACCAAAACCCTTGGTGCTACGCCCGCACAAGTTCCTTGGCCCTCAGCGTCAAGTTGCCGCGAAGATCTACTCAGGAGCGGGCTCGTCGCAGAGCATCCCGGCGAATTCAAGCCGCTGGTGCTCGATGCGAACGACCGACTGTATCTGCATCGCTATCACGAATACGAACGCGATCTGGCAGAACGCATTACGGAACGACTCGAGGCGGCAAAAAAATTCTCTCCCGTACAAGATGATGCAGCAGTGGAAGCAGCGATCGAGGCGGTGCGCACGCGTCGTTTCATGGTCATCGCTGGGGGTCCCGGCACAGGCAAGACGACCACGGTCGTTCGCCTCCTCATCGCGTTGCTGACCGAGAAGCCCGAACTGCGCATCTCGCTTGCGGCGCCCACGGGCAAAGCCGCGCATCGCATGCAGCAGAGCATCACGGCGCAACTGGCCAAACTGCCCATAGAAGATTCGCTGCGCGATCGCATTCCGCGCGTTGCATCGACTCTGCATCGCTTGCTCGGCGCCCGCGGTGACTCCGCTTTTTTCCGTCACGATGCCGCCCGACCCTTGGCGAGCGACGTGGTGATCGTCGATGAAAGCTCCATGGTCGACTTGCCGCTGATGGCCAAGTTGTTTGCAGCACTGAGAGCCGAGGCGCGCGTCATCCTGATCGGCGATCCCGACCAACTGGCATCCGTGGAGGTGGGATCGGTGCTGGCCGACATCACGGCGGCCGGCACGCGACTGGGACCTGCCCTCGTGACGCTGCGTAAACCTTGGCGGTTTTCAGCCGACAGCGGCATCGGCGCACTGTGTGCCGCGATTCGTGCGGGCGATACCGATCGTACGCTGGATGTTCTGCAGGGAGGCGAATTCCCGGACGTGCGCCTGGAATCTTTGCCGTCTGCCGACGGCCTCGGCAAGGCACTTCAGGCCACGCCAGTGACGTCTGCGTACCGCAGTGCCCTGCGGTGCGATGATCCGGCGGACAGTCTGTCGGCGTTCGAGAGCGGAAGGATTCTTTGCGCCACCCACGGTGGCCCCGCGGGAACCCTGCGCATCAACGAGACACTGCGCGATATGTTTGCTACGGAAGGATTGATCGAGCCCCGCGGCGCGTTCTACCACCGTGCACCCCTCGTCGTGCTGCGCAATGACTATGCGTTGCAGGTATTCAACGGCGACAGTGCCGTGCTCACTTGTGCCGTTGAAGATGAACGTCTTTACGCTTGCTTCCGAGCGCCAGGAGGCGAGTTGCGGCGTGTTCTCGCCGCGCGACTGCCCGAGCACGCACCGCTCTATGCCATGACCGTACACCGCAGCCAGGGCTCGGAGTTCGATCACGTCCTCGTCGTACTGCCGCCCCACGAGTCGCCCCTGCTCACGAGAGAGCTGCTCTACACTGCCGTGAGCCGCGCGCGAAAGTCGGTGACGATCTGGGCAGACCCGGCGCTGGTTCGTTACGCCTGTCTCCACCGCGTGCGGCGCGCCTCCGGACTCACGGAGCGGTTGTCACTGTGAACGGACGAATAGCGACACTCTGCAGCACTGCCTTGGCTGCCCTGCTCGCGGCCTCGGCGGCTACGGCAGCACCGAGCTCCCAAGCGTCGGTCAAGGTGATGTTCGATCGCTCAGGTGTGGTGAGCATCCGAAGCGCGGGTATGGCCGATCGTGCCAGCGGCCGTGTGCTGAGCGCGGATGATCCCGTGCGCATTGCGTCGATTTCGAAGTTGGTCGTCGGACTTGGCGTGATGCGTCTCGTGGAAACGGGCGTTCTCGATCTCGATCGCGACGTATCGGACTGGCTCGGCTGGCCGTTGCGGCACCCACGGTATCGCGATCGACCGATCACGCTGCGCTTACTGCTGTCGCACCGCTCCAGTATCACCGATAAGGCAGGCTACGTAATCCCCTACGATGCGGCGCTCAAAGACAAGCTCGACGAGCCAGATGTGTGGGATGCAGCACACGAGCCCGGTACGTTCTTTCGCTATACCAATCTCAACTTCCCGTTGGTCGCGTCGGTCATGGAGCGCGCAACGGGCGAGCGATTCGATCGACTCATGCAGCGGCTGGTGCTCGAGCCGCTGGGACTACAAGCCTGTTTCAACTGGGCGTCCTGCCCACCGTCCGCTGTGTCTCGCGCTGTAGTGTTATACGACGCCAACGGCGAAGTGCAGGCGGACGATCTGCGCGGCGCGGCGCCGCGCTGTCCGGTGGTGCCTGCTGCCGATGGCCAGTGTGATCTGGAGCGCTGGCAAGCCGGGCGCAACGGTGCCATGTTTTCTCCGCAGGGCGGGTTGCGTATCTCTGCGCGCGAGCTCGCGATCATCGGTCAAATGCTGCTCAACGACGGCAAACTGCCGCGCGCACCGCGATTCCTCCGCAAGGAATCGATCCGCACGCTGACCACCCCGGTCTGGAGCTATGACGGTCGTAACGGCGAGACCTTCGAGGCGGAAAGCGGGAATCCGGGTGGTGCGTTTTTTTGTCGCTATGGGCTCGCCGTACAGACGCTCGCCACCCACCAGCGAAACTGTCGCGATGATCCGTTCGCGGACGGTCGCAGCCGTGTCGGTCATGCGGGCGAAGCGTATGGCCTCGTTTCCGGGCTTTGGCTCGATCGGCAGGCGGGGCGCGGCGTGGCTTACTTCATCGTCGGCGGCGACCTACAGCGCAAAGGTGAGCATTCGGCGTTCTATGCCATTGAAGAACAGCTGCTCCTGCAGCGTCTGTCGCGCACTCAACCTTAGCAGAGTCAGAACTCACAACCCTCGACGCACTGGAATACAGGTTCCCGTCGGCATTTGCTTGCGCAACGAATCACGATGTACCGAGTCTGCACCCTGCTTGGCGGCCATCAATTGATGCTCGGCCCATACCTTGCGCATGGTCTCCTCCGTGCGCAAGCAATCTGCCAGCGAGGGAAACACCATGTCGGTCTTGATGGGGGTACCTAGCACCACCACGACAAGCAGCCAGTTCATCGTGACACTCTGCGCGCTGCGATATCCGACTTGACGGGTTCAAGGGCCGAGAGCGCCTGCAACGCCAAGCTTTGCGATTGCTCGAGCGTGGCAGCCGGATTTTCTTTCATCACTACTGCTCGGTGTAGCTCACGCAGCGTCATCGAAAATGCGCCGTAGTCTACGGTGAAGGCCCGAGCAGCCTCCTTAACTGTCGATACGTCAAGGCGCTCCACCTGCAACATCAATACGCGCACTGATCGCTGGGTCCGTGAATGCAACTCGAATAACTGGTCACGGTGCGGCTCTGGCCAAGATGTAACCTCAGACACCGGGCTTGCCGCGACCCATTTCACGGCCGCCCTCAGATCCTTCTCGACCTGAGTCAATAGCCGCACCATTGAACGCTGCTCCAAGACGGATAACGGCTGCAAGTAGCCTTCCGCTTCAGCATACAGTCGCGGCGAAGCCAGCCCGAAAAACGTGACCAAGAGCAGTACGGCACATCGAATCATGGCTCAAACCCCCGAAACCCCGATCCGCCGGCCGAGGCCGGCGAACCAGGTAACCGCTAGGTCGTTAGGGAAGCAGGATCCTGCCTCGCCCATTACGCTACTGCACCGAGCTGATCGCGCCAATGAGGGCCAGCCCTTACCCCAACCTCAGAACGGGGCCGCCCTCTCGCGTCTCGATCGCCAAGGACTGCACTACGGCACGTAACGCCTGAGCACTCGAGTCGCCCTCGCCGACTCTGTGGGAATACACAACGCGCTGCCGGTGTGCACTGCTGCCCGAAGCGATCAGCGTCGACGCATGCTCGACAGCCCATTCGGAATCCAAATCACCGATCGCTTCAGAACAGGAAGCGACGAAGCCGTTCAAAAACGACAGTGCAGTACGGTTTTCCTGAGTGTCGAGGTCGATGAACTCTGCGGCTGTCCCGAATCTCTTTGCTCGCCAGCGATTTTCCTCAATCAGTAATCGATCTATTCCGGAATGCCGGGACCAACGCCCGTCTCTGCTGTTGATCAACGCTTGCAAAACCGCCGTTCGGAACAACTCCGCGACACAAACGCTATCCCGATACAGCGGGCATGAATCCGCGATTCGCAATTCCAACGTCGGATAGCGGGCAGATGGTCGAATGGCCCACCAAATATAGCTTTCGTCGGAAATCGACTTGGTAGCGACCAGCGTATCGACGTACCGTTTGTATTCGGCCTCACTGTCGAACAGTCGGGGTATTCCGGTCCGTGGCCATTCATCGTAGGCAGCCTGTCGGTAACTCATCAATCCGGTATCCCGACCATCCCAAAATGGCGAGGACGCGCTCAACGCCAGCCATAACGGCAGCCAGCGCATCAGCTCGTTCATCAGTCGAATTCGATCTACTTCAAGCGGGATCTCGGCGTGAATGTGCAACCCGCAAAGCAGCGTTCTGTGAGCGACGATTTGGAAGTCGTCCACGAGCGCCTCATAGCGTGCCGACGTTGAGACCCTTTGGGTCCGCCAGCCGGCTAACGGATGGGTCCCTGCAGCGAGCAATTCAAGATCATGGCGAGCTGCAATCTCACCAAGTTACCGCCGATGTTCGGCCAGTGACTCGAACGCCTCCGCTACATGAGTGAGCACTTTCGTCTTGATCTCAATCTGGCTCTGCAGCAATTCGCTTGAAGCACGATCATCAAAGATACGGCGAATCTCATTTTGGAAACTCTGCACCGAACGAACCACAACATGCTGAGTTGAGGGGTTGGAGACGAAGAACTCCTCTTCGATTCCGAATCGAACTGTTTTCTGTACCATAGTGCGATATGGTTTCGTATCACACCTCCTTTCGTCAGTGGGTCGACGCCTTAAGGGCAAGCCCTGACTCGTGGCGGATACCCGCATTTATGTTGGTTGCGGGATATCTTCTCGCGCATGTTCTGATGGATGCAGGAAGTTTCGTACAACCTGTGCTCAAGCTCGGCATCACGCCGTGGAGCCCGCAAGCGGGTTTAGTCGTAGCCTTCCTCTATGGGTACAGCCGGGGATTCTGGTGGTCCGTCACGGCGTTCGTTGTCGCCGAGCTTTTGATTCGTGGAGCACCTGCGGAATGGTGGCTGATACCGGTGCAAGCTGTTTGCGTCGCTGGCATATATCAGGCGGCAGCGGCAGCACTAAGGCACTTCCGGATATTCGACTTGCCACCATCGCTGAAAACCACGCTGCACTTCGCCACTATTGCTGCGCTTGCAGCTTTGACAGCGGGTGTCGTAGTCGTCGGGTCTTATGTGGCAAGCGCCGTTCTCCCCGCTTCGCAGTTTTCAGACGCGGTCGCACGCTACTGGGTTGGCGATTTGAACGGTATTTTGATGCTGACGCCGTTGATGTTGAACCTGCACGCCATACCCAAGTTGATTAGAGCGATTGGTGAGTCGCCGTTGGCTTTTGCCGGGGTGGCCAGCGGCAGCATCGCTGCGTTGATGATCATCTTCTTGATCGGAAATCCTGAAGATCTGCGGTTTTTTTATGTGCTGTTTCTTCCCGCACTCGCCTCTGCATTGATCTGGGGAACTCCCGGGCTGCTATTGACTGCAATTGGGCTCCAAATCGGCTTGATGTTCGGTGTACAGCGCTTGCCCGAAGTAGCGCCGTTGGTCGATTTGCAATACCTCATGTCCACGCTCGTTCTGACTGGTCTCGCTCTTGGAGCCGTAGTCAGCGAACGGGGTGAAGCTGCCAAACTTGCGCTGCAGCGTGAGATGCAGATCAGCGAACGTGAAGCGCGCCTCGCCCGAGCGTCGCGCGCGGCAACGGCCGGCGAACTCGCCTCCGCACTCGCGCATGAACTTAACCAACCGATGACTGCCTTGGTGGGTTATTTGCGCGCCAGCGAGATCATGATGACCGCCGCTAATCCACAGGACACGAGGTTAGCGCCCACGCTCCACAAAGCTGCTGACGAAGCACTTCGAGCCGCAGGCATACTCGGCCGATTACGCAACTTCTATGCGGGTAGAGATCCGCAGCTGGAGGAAATGGATATTGGCACGGTGCTAAAAAGCACTACGGAATCATCGCGCTGGAGGGATCGTCGCGAGAATCTCACGATATCATTCAATATTCCAGCCGGATTGCCAGCGGTTGTCGCCGATCGGGTATTCATTGAAGTCATCTTCGCAAACCTGGTCAACAATGCGCTGGACGCTACCCGTGAGCAGTCTGACGCGCTCATTGTCGTGAGTGCGCGATGTACCGGTAAACTCATGGAAGTGACTGTAGACGATAATGGCCCGGGGGTATCGCCGACCATGCAGTCCGAGTTATTCAAAACGTTTGTTACCTCGAAGCCTGATGGAATGGGGATCGGACTGGCCGTCAGTCGATCGCTGGCGCAAGCCTGTGGCTGTGAACTGGAGGCTTGTGGGAGCGAACTTGGCGGCGCAGGCTTTCGCCTAAAGCTGCCGGTGCGAGCATGAGCGTTTCTGCACGCGTTTACTTGGTGGACGACGACGCAGCCATCCGCGATGCGCTGTATTTACTGTTGCAGCTTCGAGGTATCAACGTCGAACTGTATAGCAATGCAGCAGATGCCATAGATTCGATCAGCGATAAATCCAGAGGCTGTGTGCTCACGGACTTGCGCATGCCGGGTCAAACGGGACTTGAGCTCATGGCGCAACTGAGGGCGCGGCACATATCGTTACCGGTAGTGGTATTGACGGCTCACGGGGATGTGGGAACGACCCGCGCTGCGCTGAGGGGCGGGGCGTTCGATTTTCTCGAGAAGCCTGTCGACGAGGACATTCTCGTTGATGTGGTCAGGCACGCCATCAACGAAGATGCTAAGGGGCACCTTAAGCGACTCGAAGTCAATGCACATAAGGCACGTATCGACAGTCTGACGCCGCGGGAACGGGAGGTGTTCCTGCTACTCAGTCGCGGGCTGCAGAATCGGGAAGTGGCCATTGAGCTGTCGATCAGTGCACGAACCGTTGAGGTGTACAAGGCCCGGATGATGGAAAAGTTGGGATGCTCAACGATCGCAGAGGTAGTCAAACTGAGCCTAATGCTGGAGCCCAGCGAACAGTCATAAATTTGTCACACTGGCCGGGGATGATTTCAGCTCCATTTATGAATAAACCAATCTCCGTACTGTTTCTCTGCACGCACAACTCGGCGCGCAGCATCTTGGCCGAAGCGCTGCTCAACCAATTGGGCGCAGGAAAGTTCGTCGGCTACTCGGCGGGCAGCACACCTCGCCAGAGCGGGCAGCCCAACCCGCTGGCGCTGCGCACCTTGACCGAGGCAGAAATCCCTACAGTGGGTTTGCGCAGCAAGAGTTGGGACGAGTTTCTCAGGCCGGAGGCGCCTCACATTGATCTTGTGATCACGGTCTGCGGCAACGCCAACGAAGTCTGCCCGGTATTCCCGGGGCGCCCTGCGACCGCCCACTGGGGCTATGACGACCCGAGCGCAGGCGAGTGGCCCGATGAGATCAAGATGGTCGCCTTCCGCACCACGCTGCACCAGATCAAACGGCGGCTTGAAGCCTTCACCAGTTTGCCTTCGGCATCACTCGAAAAAATGGCGCTCGAGCAGTCGGCGCGCGCACTGGCTGAGCCTCGCCCCGCGCCATGAGTATTTTCGAGCGCTACCTGACCCTGTGGGTCGGGCTGTGCATCATCGTCGGTATCGCACTCGGCGAAACATTTCCGCTGGCCATCCAGACCATCGGCAATCTTGAAATCGCGAAGGTCAATCTGCCCGTCGGTCTGCTGATCTGGGTGATGATCATTCCAATGCTGATCCGCGTCGATTTCGGCGCGTTGGGCCAGTTGCGAGCATTTGGCCGCGGTATCGGTGTCACGTTATTTGTGAACTGGCTGGTCAAGCCGTTCTCTATGGCGGTACTCGGCTGGCTGTTCGTGAAGCAGATCTTTGCGCCATATCTGCCAGCGGAGCAGCTCGACAGTTACGTGGCAGGGTTGATCTTGCTCGCCGCAGCACCCTGCACAGCCATGGTGTTCGTCTGGAGCCGTCTGACCCACGGCGATCCGTTGTTTACGCTATCGCAGGTCGCGCTCAACGACACGATCATGGTCTTCGCCTTCGCACCCTTGGTGGGCCTGCTACTCGGCATCTCCGCGATCGTCGTACCGTGGGATACGCTGTTGATCTCGGTGGTGATGTATATCGTCGTTCCGGTGTTGATCGCGCAAGCCGTTCGCCGTGCAGCCCTCAAACGCGGGGAAGCGCAACTCGCCGCCGTGTTGGAACGGATGGGCCCCACTTCAATTACGGCGCTGCTACTGACCTTGGTGTTGCTGTTCGCTTTTCAAGGGGAAGCGATTCTGGCGCAGCCGCTCGTCATCGCGCTGCTCGCCGTACCGATCCTGATTCAAGTGATCTTCAACGCGTCACTGGCATACGGACTGAACCGCTGGCTCGGTGAAAGGCACTCGGTTGCATGTCCGTCGGCACTGATCGGCGCCTCCAATTTCTTCGAGCTCGCTGTCGCCGCTGCGATCGGGCTGTTTGGTTTCGAGTCCGGTGCCGCGCTGGCCACGGTGGTCGGCGTGCTCATCGAAGTGCCGGTGATGCTTGCAGTGGTCCACGTGGTCAACCGGACCCGTAATTGGTACGAACGCGGCCACCCGGATACGCGCTGAAGGCCCTCAAGCGTCCTTGAAGCCCTTCGCGACGATGTAGACCTCGCGCGATTCCGGACGCGAAGCGGCAGGCTTACGGATCGACACTTTCTCGAAAGACTTGCGCAGTTCTTTCAGGTAGGCGTCTGATCCCTCGCCCTGAAACATCTTGGCGACAAACGCCGCGCCCGGCTTCAGCGTCTTGCGCACGGTATCGAGCGCGAGTTCCAGAAAGTACATCGAAGACGCCTGATCGGCCGAGTCGATGCCGGTAATGTTCGGTGCGATGTCCGACACGATCAGATCGAACTTCGCGCCCTGCAACCAGTCGTGGATCTGCTGCACGATGGCGTCGTCCGTGAAGTCGCCCTGAATGAAATCGACGTTGGCCAAGGAGTCCATGGGCAAGATATCCGTCGCCAACACCCTACCTTTCGTGCCTACCAGACGCCCTGCCACCTGCGACCAGCCGCCCGGCGCGGAGCCTAGATCCATTACCCGCATGCCCGGACGAAACAACTTGTCCTTCTGGTCGAGTTCGATGAGTTTGTAGGCGGAGCGCGAGCGATAGCCGTCCTTCTGCGCCTGCTTGACGAACGGATCGGTAACGTGACGGCGCAGCCACTGGCTGCTGCTCTTGGTTCGGGCCATGATCCCTATAGACTAGCGTTTTTCAGGATATCCCGTTGATCCGCATCACCGAACTGCCGCTGCCGATGGATGCCGACGCCCGCGAAGTGGGCCGCGAGGTCCTGCGTGCGGCAATCGTGCAGCGTCTCGGTATCGACGAATCAGCACTGATCGATTTCACCGTTTACAAACGAAGCTATGACGCGCGGCGAAAGAGCAGCGTCATCACTTTTGTCTACATCGTCGATGCCGAGGTGCGCGACGAGGCTGCGGTGCTGAACCGGTTAGCGAACGACAAGCAGGTCATGCCGGCCCCGGATACCCGCTACGAGCCGCCGGTAAAGGCACGCAGCGGATTGCAGGAGAGGCCGATTGTGATCGGCTTCGGTCCCGGAGGTTTATTTGCGGCGCTGATTATGGCGCAGCAAGGCTATCGGCCCATCGTACTTGAGCGGGGCCGCGAGGTGCGTCAGCGGACGCAGGACACCTGGGGGCTATGGCGCCGTAACACGCTGGATCCCGTTTCGAACGTGCAATTTGGCGAAGGCGGTGCCGGGCTCTTCTCCGACGGCAAGCTCTATAGCCAAATCAAAGACCCTCGATACCTCGGTCGCAAAGTGATGCAGGAGTTCGTACGGGCCGGCGCACCGCCGGAGATCCTGTATGTCAGCAAACCGCACATCGGTACGTTTCGTCTGACAGGCGTGGTGGCGGCCATGCGGCGCGAAATCATCAGTCTCGGTGGCGAAGTGCGCTTCGAGAGCAAGGTCACGGACCTGCTCATCGAGTTGGGCCAAATCGAGGGTGTAGTGCTCGAAAGCGGCGAAGTACTACACAGCCGACATGTCGTACTCGCGCTCGGACACAGTTCACGCGATACGTTCCGCATGCTCGAACGACGCGGTGTGTTCATGGAAGCGAAACCCTTTGCCATCGGCTTTCGTATCGAGCATCCCCAATCGATGATCGATAAGGTGCGTCTTGGCCGATTTGCCGGGCATCCGGCGCTCGGCGCCGCGGACTACAAGCTCGTGCACCATGCGAGCAATGGCCGCTCGGTGTACAGCTTCTGCATGTGCCCGGGCGGTACTGTGGTTGCGGCGACCTCGGAGCCCGAGCGAGTTGTGACCAACGGCATGAGCCAGTATTCGCGTAACGAACGCAACGCCAACGCAGGCATCGTGGTGGGTATCGACCCTACACACGATTACCCAGGCGGCGCACTGGCAGGTATTGCTCTGCAAGAGCAACTTGAATCGAAGGCGTACGAACTCGGTGGGCGTAACTATTGCGCACCCGCCCAACTCGTCGGCGATTTTCTCAAAGGGCGGCCATCGACCACAGTGGGTGACATCGAGCCCTCTTACAAGCCCGGCGTTCAATGGGGTGACCTGTCAGCAGCGTTACCGGAGTATGCGATTACCGCAATCCGCGAAGCGTTGCCCGCGTTTGGTCGCGAGATTCGCGGCTTCGATCGCCCGGATGCCGTGCTGACGGGCGTGGAGAGCCGGACTTCATCGCCGCTGCGCATCACGCGTGATCCGCAGCACTTGCAGAGTCGTAACGTGCGCGGCCTTTATCCCTGCGGTGAAGGCGCGGGTTACGCGGGAGGCATCCTCTCGGCGGCGGTAGATGGCATCAAGGTCGCGGAAGCTGTGGCAGCAAACCTGTGAATCTCGAGTCGCTCAAGCAGCTGCACCACAAGAAGGCCCGCGAGGCTGAGCAGCGCTATCTGCTTGAGGGCGAGCATCTGGTTCTGGAGTTGCAGCGTGCCGCCGAGCGCGACCCGCGGCTGCGCACTGCCGAGGTGTACATCACTCACGAGCGCGGCGTGTGGCCCAGTACGCTGAAAACGCATGTGATCAACGCCCGACATATGGCGCAGCTGAGTGAAACACGCTCTGCGCAGGGTATCGTGGCTGTCGTGCCGATGCTGCCACCTGCACTACCGCGGGCAGGGGAGCGCGTCATTTGCCTGCATGAGATCCAAGACCCCGGCAATCTCGGCACCATACTGCGCACGCTCGCGTGGTTCGGGAATTTCCGCTGTGTTCTTACGCCGCAAAGCGTTGATCCTTACAACGCGAAAGTGCTGCGTGCAGCGATGGGCGCTCACTTTCATGTACCCGTTGAAACCGACGTATCACTGGCTACTCTCAGCGAGCGGTACACGCACATCGCCCGGCTCGAGACGCAGGGCATAAGCATCCAGTCGCCGCAGTTCCGCGACTTTCCGTGTTACCTCTTCGGCAACGAGGCGCGAGGCTTGCCGAGCGATATCGGCACGGATACCCCGTTCACAGCGTTTACCATTCCGGGAAGTGGCGCGATCGAATCACTGAATCTCGCCACGGCCGTCAACCTGTGCGCGTATGAGCTCGTGCGGAGTTGATGGCGATCAAAACTGCTCGCCGGGTGCCAGATATCGCCATTGGCCTGCAGGTAGCGCACCGAGAGGTATACGGCCTGTACGTACGCGCTTCAGACCGGTGACCCGCAGACCGACGAGTTCGCACATCCGCCGGATCTGACGCTTGCGTCCTTCGCGCAAGACGAAGCGAAGTTGATCGCTGTTCTGCCAACTCACCTGCGCGGGCCGTAACGTCACGCCATCGAGCCTCAAGCCGTGCCGCAGCAACTGCATACCGCGATCGGACAAGTGTCCTTCGACGCGCACCAGATATTCTTTGTCGATACCCGAATCGGCACCGATCAGTTGCTTGGCGATGCGCCCGTCTTGCGTGAGTACGAGCAGACCCGTCGAGTCGATGTCGAGACGGCCGGCCGGTGCGAGTCCCTGCGCATGCGCTGGCTTGAAGGCAATTCCCGAAGCATCGCCACCCCAATGATTTTCGGGGCGGACGAGTACGACGGCGGGCTCGTAGCCATCCTCCGCCTGCCCGGAAACGTAGCCGACGGGCTTGTGCAGGATGATCGTGACCTGCTCGCGTTGCTGAGCACGCGCGGCGGGGTCAACCTCGATCCGGGCGCTCCGCGCAACACGCACACCGAGCGTGTCGACGATCGCTCCGTCGACACGCACCCAGCCGTTGACAATCCACTCCTCGGCTTCGCGTCGGGAGCACAAACCCAACTCGCCCATCCGCTTGGAGAGCCGTGGCAGCTCCGTCGCGTCGGGCGCGGCTCCGGTGGGTGGACTCGGTGGCCTCAACGCGTCGTCGGTGCCGCAGCGGCAGCGTATCGAGTCGAGACGACGTTCCAGTCGACGACCTGCCACCAGGCATCGAGATAGTCGCCGCGCTTGTTCTGATACTGCAGGTAATAAGCATGCTCCCAGACGTCGTTGCCGAGCAGCGGCGTGCCTCGCTCAGGCACCAGATCCATGAGTGGATTGTCTTGATTGGGTGTCGAAGTAATCTTCAACTTGCCATCAGCACCCACGATCAGCCAGGCCCAGCCTGAGCCGAACCGGCCGAGACCTGCGGCCTTGAAGGCCGCCTTGAAGGCGTCTTGCGAACCGAAGTCGCGGTTTATGGCCGCCTGCAGGGCCGCCGAGGGTGCACCGCCCTGACCCGGGCGCGTCATCGATTGCCAAAAGAAAGTGTGGTTCCAGTGACCACCGCCGTTGTTACGTACGGCGACGGGCAGCTGCGACATGACCGCATGCAGAGCCTCGAGACTCTTGCCCTGCAGTGCAGGGTCCTTGGCGATCGCCGCGTTGAGGTTGTCTACATAGGCCTTGTGATGACGGCCATGATGGATCTGCATGGTTTGCTCGTCGATCACGGGCGCTAGAGCGTTGTGAGGGTACGGCAGAGGGGCGAGCTCGAACGACTGCGCCCAAGTCGTGGCACAGGCGGTTAGGGCAGCCAGCATCAGGCCAGCGTGACGAATCAATCGGGCAACCGGCATGGAATATCTCCGTAATAGCCAACCGAACGGCAACCAAGGATAGCGGTGAACGGACGTTCCGTCTGCCTTGACAAATCTTGCCGAAACTTTCCTGATCTTTTGCACCATTGGGCGGAATCGACCGGATCGGCCGCAGTCTGAACAACGTACGATCATTCTTTGGCCGATGTTTTAGGAGATTCCATGAATATTAGAAACTCGTTGATGGCCGCTGCAGTCGCGGCGACGCTGTTCACTACGGCAGTCGCCAAGGCGGATGACGGTCCGGCGCCCGAGCAACGCATGCAGCGTGCCTTTGAGCAACTTGGCCTGACCGATGCGCAGCGGACCCAGCTGCGCAGTTTGTCCGAGAGCCATCGCTCCGCCACGGCGCCGCTTCGCGAACAAGTGCGCACCTCACAGCAAACGCTGGCCAACGCCAAGCCTGACGACCCCAACTACGCCACCGTCACGGCCGAGGCCCGCCGCAACCTCGATACCGCTCGGCAACAACTGCGAGACCAGCAGGAGCAGTTCCGCTCTCAGACCGAGGCTTTGTTGACCCCCGAGCAACGCAACTCGCTTGAAGCTCGCCGCGCCGAACGGCGCGAACGCATGGAAGAACGCCGCGGCCAAATGGGTGAGATGGGCGGCAGAGGCGGCATGGGCGAAGGTCGCGGCCGGATGGGCGGCATGGGTGAGCGCGGTGGCCCGCGCCAAGGCGGTCGTCCGCCCCGTCAGTAGCCAATGATCGCGGCGCGGACTACTCGACCGTCACCGACTTTGCGAGGTTGCGTGGCTGGTCGACGTCCGTGCCGCGCAGGATGGCGACGTGGTACGAGAGCAGTTGCAGCGGGATGGTGTAGATCGCTGGCGCCTGCACGTAGCTCACGTGACGCGGCATGGTGATCACGGTAACGCCTTCGGAAGGCTGAATGCCTGCCTCCGGGTCGGCAAAGACGAATAGTTCGCCGCCGCGCGCCCGAACCTCCATGAGGTTCGACTTCAGCTTCTCAAGCAGATCAGTGTTCGGCGCCACGGTGATGACGGGCATATCGGCATCGACGAGTGCGAGCGGACCGTGCTTGAGTTCACCCGCAGCGTAGGCCTCGGCGTGAATATAGGAAATTTCCTTGAGCTTCAGCGAGCCTTCCATGGCGATCGGATGCATGGTGCCGCGGCCGAGAAACAGCGCGTGGTGCTTATCGGCAAAACGCTTGGCGAGCTCGCGGATGACAGGGTCTAGGGCCAGTGTCTTTTCCATCAACCCCGGCAGCTCGACGAGTCGATTGACGAGCGTGCGCTCGCGCTCCGGACCTGCGCCGTGATGCTTGGCGAGCGCCACGACCAGCATGCCGAGTGCCACGAGCTGGGTCGTGAACGCCTTGGTTGAGGCCACGCCGATCTCGGGACCCGCGCGGGTCAGCATGACGAGTTCGGACTCGCGGACGAGAGAGCTTTCCGGCACGTTGCAGATAGCCAGCGAGCTCAAATAGCCCGCCTGCTTGGCCAAGCGCAACGCGGCCAGCGTATCGGCGGTTTCACCGGACTGGGAAATCGTCACGAACAAGGAATTCTTGGGCACCACCGGATTGCGGTAGCGATACTCGCTGGCGATCTCCACACTGCAGGGGATCTTGGCAATCTGCTCGATCAGATAACGAGCGACAGAGCCTGCATGAAAGCTCGTGCCGCAGGCCACGATATGCACGTGCTCGGTACGCTTGAACACCGCCGTGGCAGCCGGACCAAACGCCGCTTCGAGCAGCCGCCCGTTAGCCACGCGCTCTTGCAAGGTGTCGGCGATGGCGCGCGGTTGCTCGTGGATTTCCTTGAGCATGAAGTGATCGTAGGGTCCCTTGTCAGCTGCGTCGGCCGACAGCTCGCTCTCGCGCACGGGGCGCTCTACGGCCGTGCCTTCGCGATCGAGAACGCGGATCGATGTTCGCCGCACTTCAGCGACATCGCCCTCTTCGAGGAACATGAAGCGCCGCGTCACCGGCAGTAGCGCAGCGACATCGGAAGCCACGAAGTTTTCGCCTTCGCCGAAGCCGATAACAACGGGGCAACCTTCGCGCGCCAGGATGATGCGCTCACGGTCGGATTCGCTGACCACGGCCAAGGCGTACGCGCCTTCGAGTTCGGCGACCGTTGCACGCACGGCTTTGAACAAATCACCCGTGGACTTCAGGTGGTGGTGGATGCGGTGGGCGATGACTTCGGTATCGGTATCCGAGGTGAACTCGTAGCCTGCCTGCCGCAGTTCGTCGCGCAATTCCTCGTGATTTTCGATGATGCCGTTGTGCACGATCGCCAAACCGTCGCGGGAAATATGCGGATGAGCATTGCGCTCGGAGGGCACGCCATGAGTGGCCCAACGCGTGTGAGCCACACCGAGTTCGCCATGGGTAGGAGAGGCATCGATGGCATCCTGCAGCATCTGCACTTTGCCAACGGTGCGCACGCGCTTGAGATGGCCGGTGCCGTTGAGTACGGCGACGCCAGCAGAGTCGTAGCCGCGGTACTCGAGACGGCGTAGTCCTTCGACGAGTACGGGGACGATGTCACGGTTTGCGATAGCGCCGACGATTCCACACATGTTCTTTTTGGACTCCCGTGAGACTCAGGGCTTGCGGACTTTTGAGGGCCGCTTCCAGCCATCTAGGGTCAATTGTTTGGCCCGGGCTACGGTCAGTTTACCCGGGGGTACCGTGCGCGTCACGGTGGATCCTGCGCCGATGGTGGCACCCTCGCCCACGGTAATCGGCGCCACCAACACGGAATTGGAGCCCGTGTGCGCGTCATCGCCGATGGTGGTGTGATGTTTATTGGCGCCATCGTAGTTGGCGATGATCGTGCCCGCGCCGATGTTCACCCGCGCGCCCACGGTCGCATCGCCGACATACGCCAGATGATTGGCCTTGGCGCCCTGGGCCATGGAGGAATTTTTGACCTCCACGAAATTGCCGATGTGCACCTCGGCCGCCAAGGCGGCACCGGGGCGCAGGCGCGCGAACGGGCCGATGATCGAGCCTGGGCCTACGGTCGCCTCTTCGATCACGCAGTGCGACTGCACGCGCACGTCGTGCTCGATACGGCAGTCGCGCAGCACGCAATTCGGACCCACATGCACACGGTCACCGAGCTCGACGTCCCCCTCGAACACCACGTTGGCGTCGATGAACACGTCTCGACCGGTGCGCAATGTGCCCCGCACGTCGACACGCGCAGGGTCGACCACGGTGACCCCGGCCAGCATCAGTTCGCGCGCACGAGCCGCACGGTAGTGTGCTTCGAGTTCGGCGAGCTGCAACTTGTCGTTGACGCCAAGTACTTCGGCGCCCGTCGGAGCAACGAGGGGCGCGACGCCCACCTTGTCGCGGACTGCCATGGCGATGATGTCGGTGAGGTAGTACTCGCCTTGCGCGTTGCTGTTCTTGAGTTTACCGAGCCAGCGACGCAGCCATTTCACCGGCACAACCATCACGCCGGTATTACCCTCGCGGATTTTTCGTTCGCGGACGGTGGCATCCTTTTGCTCGACGATGCGCCGTACTTTGCCGCGGGCATCGCGCACGATACGGCCGTAGCCGGTCGGGTCGTCGAGCATCACGGTGAGCAGACTCATCGTCTTCGGGCCTGCCAATGCGACGAGTGCGCGCAGGGTGTCGGCGCTGACGAGCGGTACATCACCGTAGAGAATAAGTACGAGGTCGCCATCGCGCAGCGCCGGCAGCGCTTGCTGGACAGCATGCCCCGTGCCGAGTTGCTCCGCCTGCAGGCACCACGAGGAAACGCCCGCCGTGGCGAGCGCTTCGCGCACCCTTTCGCCGCCATGGCCGTAAACCACGTGCAAGGATTCAGGCTGCAGTTGACGCGCGGTATCTATCACATGCCGGAGCAGCGGCTTGCCCGCGAGCGGCTGCAATACTTTGGGCAGATCGGACTTCATCCGCTTGCCCTGGCCGGCAGCGAGGATGACGATCGAGAGTGCGATGCCCGACTGCGCGGGCATGGTCAGCCTTTGATCTTGCGCAGCTTCTGGATCATCTTCAACTGCGCCGCAGCCCGGGCGAGCTCGGCAAGCGCTTCGGCCTGCTCGATCTTGTCGATATTGCCCTTCAGCGCTTCCTCGGCGCGCTGCTTGGCCTCGAGAGCTGCCGCCTCATCCATATCCTTGGCGCGCACCGCGGTATCGGCCAGCACGGTGATCTTCTTCGGCTGGATTTCTAGAGCACCGCCACCCACAAAGAAAAACTGCTCCTGACCATCCGGCGTCTGCACCCGCACTTCGCCGGACTTGATCATGGTGAGCAGCGGCGCGTGGCGCGGTGCGATACCGATCTCGCCCTGTGCGGCAGGCACGAACACCATCTTCGCAGGACCCGAGAAGATCTCGCCCTCGGCGCTGACGATGTCGCAATGGATGGTGGTGTCGGCCATGCTTGTGTGCTCTGGTGGGCGCGGCAATTACTGCAGCGTCTTCGCCTTCTCCACGACTTCGTCGATCGAACCGACCATGTAGAAAGCCTGCTCAGGCAGGTGGTCGTATTCGCCGGCGAGGATGCCCTTGAAGCCGCGGATGGTCTCCTTGAGCGGGACGATCTTGCCGTCCTGACCCGTGAACACCTTCGCGACGTTGAACGGCTGCGAGAGGAAGCGCTGGATCTTGCGCGCACGGAACACGGTGAGCTTGTCTTCTTCGGACAGCTCGTCCATGCCGAGGATCGCGATGATGTCCTGCAACTCCTTGTAGCGCTGCAGCACGGCCTGCACGCCGCGCGCGACGTTGTAGTGCTCTTCGCCCACCACCAGCGGGTCGAGCTGACGGCTGGTGGAGTCGAGCGGATCGACCGCCGGATAGATGCCGAGTGCGGCGATCTGACGCGACAACACGACCGTGGCGTCAAGGTGCGCGAAGGTGGTGGCGGGCGAGGGGTCGGTCAAGTCGTCGGCCGGAACGTACACGGCCTGAATCGAGGTGATCGAGCCCGTCTTGGTCGAAGTGATGCGCTCCTGCAGCACGCCCATCTCTTCAGCGAGCGTCGGCTGGTAACCCACCGCCGAGGGCATACGACCGAGCAGCGCCGACACTTCGGTGCCAGCGAGGGTATAGCGGTAGATGTTGTCGACGAAGAAAAGCACGTCACGGCCCTTGCCGCCGTCTTCGCGCACTTCGTCGCGGAAGTATTCGGCCATGGTGAGACCCGTGAGTGCCACGCGCAGACGGTTGCCCGGCGGCTCGTTCATCTGACCGTACACCATGGCCACCTTGGAGTTGTCGAGCTTCTCGAGGTCGATGACGCCCGACTCGGCCATCTCGTGATAGAAGTCGTTGCCTTCGCGGGTACGCTCACCGACGCCCGCGAACACGGACAAGCCGCTGTACTGCTTGGCGATGTTGTTGATGAGCTCGAGCATGTTCACGGTCTTGCCCACGCCGGCGCCACCGAAGAGACCGACCTTACCGCCCTTGGCGAACGGCACGAGCAGATCGATCACCTTGATGCCCGTGACCAGCAGATCCTGGCCGCCCGCCTGCTCGTCGTACGAGGGCGCCGGACGGTGGATCGACCACTTTTCTTTGGAGGCGACGGGACCGCGGTTATCCTGCGGCGCACCGAGCACGTCCATGATGCGGCCGAGCGTGGCGGAACCGACCGGGACCGAGATCGGCGCGCCCGTCGATTCGACGGCGAGACCGCGCTTCAAACCTTCCGAAGCGCCCATCGCGATGGTGCGCACGACGCCATCGCCGAGCTGCTGCTGCACTTCCAGCGTCAGATCGACGTCAGTGAGCTTCAGCGCCTCATAGACCTTCGGGATCGACTCGCGCGGAAACTCCACGTCGATGACCGCGCCGATGATCTGCGTAATCTTGCCCGTTGCCATGTCGGTACCCTGTGCCTTGATTCGTTGAATGCGTGATATCGATAGGGAGATCAGACGGCTGCAGCGCCGCCGACGATTTCCGCCAATTCTTTGGTGATCGCTGCCTGCCGTGCCTTGTTATAGATGAGCTGCAGATCGCCGATGAGATTGCCCGCGTTGTCCGAGGCGGCCTTCATAGCCACCATGCGCGCGGCCATTTCGCAGGCAACGCTTTCGACGGCGCCACGATAGACCTGCGATTCGATGTAGCGCATCAGCACGCCATCGAGGATGTCTGCGGCATTGGGCTCGTAGATGTAGTCCCACATGTCCTGCAGGTCGCCATCGTCGATGGTTTGTACCGGCAGCAGCTGCGTCACCGCAGGCTTCTGCGTCATGGTGTTGACGAACTCGGCGTTGACGATGAACAACCGATCGATACCACCGTCGCGGTAGGCATCGAGCATGACCTTGACCGAACCCAGCAGGTCCTTCACGTGCGGCTTGTCACCGAGACCCGTGACGCTCGCGAGGATGGGCGTACCGAGACGACGGAAAAACGCCACGCCCTTGCTGCCGAGCAGGCAAAGATTGACCTTCGCGCCCTTGCCCTGCCACTCGCGCATGAGCATCAGGGTGCTCTTGAACACGTTGGTGTTGAGCGCACCGCACAAGCCGCGATCGCTCGAGACCACGATAATGCCGACCGACTTCGGCTCGCGCTCAACCAGGAACGGGTGCTTGTAGTCGGGATTCGCCTTGTTCAGGTGGCCGATGACGACGCGGATCTTCTCGGCATACGGACGCGACAGGCGCATGCGATCCTGGGCACGGCGCATCTTGCTCGCCGCGACCATTTCCATGGCCTTGGTGATCTTCTGAGTGCTCTTCACACTCGCGATCTTGGTGCGTATTTCCTTGGTGCCGGGCATGTCTGCGTGTGCTCGCTAGAGGTTGCGATCAGTAGGTGCCGGTGGCGATGAAGTCTTCGCAGATCTGCTTCAACGTCGTCTCGTGCTTCTTGAGCACAGGCTCGGCGTTGATGGCATCGAGCGAAGCCTTGTGCGAGGACTTGGCGAACGCCTGCAGGGCGGCTTCGAAATCCACCACCTTCTTGCGATCGACTTTGTCCATGAAGCCGTTGTTGACCGCGTAGATCGACAACGCCATTTCCGCCACCGACATCGGCGCGTACTGCTTCTGCTTCATCACCTCGGTGACGCGCACGCCGCGCTCGAGCTGCTTGCGAGTCGCATCGTCGAGGTCCGAGGCGAACTGCGCAAACGCCGCGAGCTCGCGGTACTGGGCAAGCGCCAGACGAATGCCGCCGCCCAGCTTCTTGATGATGTCGGTCTGCGCCGCGCCGCCGACGCGGGACACCGAGATGCCCGCGTTCATGGCAGGACGGATGCCCGCGTTGAAGAGGTCGGTCTCGAGGAAAATTTGACCGTCGGTGATCGAGATCACGTTGGTCGGCACGAATGCCGTGACGTCACCCGCCTGAGTTTCGATGATCGGCAGGCCGGTCAACGAGCCGGTCTTGCCCTTCACCGCACCCTTGGTGACCATCTCGACGTACTCTTCGTTGACGCGCGCGCTGCGCTCGAGCAGACGGGAGTGGAGATAGAACACGTCGCCGGGGAACGCTTCACGACCCGGCGGACGACGCAGCAGCAGCGAGATCTGGCGATAGGCCACGGCCTGCTTCGACAAATCGTCATAGATGATCAAGGCGTCTTCGCCGTTGTCCATGAAGTACTCGCCCATGGTCACGCCGGCGTAAGCCGACAGGTACTGCATGGCGGCCGGCGTGGATGCGGAGGCGGCGACGATGATGGTGTGCGCCATCGCGTCATTCTCTTCGAGCTTGCGCACCACGTTCGCGATGGTCGATTGCTTCTGACCGATCGCCACGTAGATGCACTTAATGCCCGAAGATTTCTGGTTGATGATGGTGTCAACGGCGAGCGCCGTCTTGCCGGTCTGACGGTCACCGATGATGAGCTCTCGCTGACCGCGACCCACCGGCACCATCGCGTCGACGGCCTTGTAGCCGGTCTGCACCGGCTGGCTCACTGACTTACGGTAGATCACGCCCGGCGCCACGCGCTCGATCGGCGCGGTGCGGGTGGTTTTCAGCGGACCCTTGCCATCGATCGGGTTACCGAGCGCATCGACGACGCGACCCAGTAGCTCCGGACCCACCGGCACCTCGAGAATGCGGCCCGTGGTCTTCACGGAATCGCCTTCCTTCAACGACTTGTAGTCGCCGAGGACGACGGCGCCGACCGAATCCTGCTCGAGGTTCAGGGCGAGACCGAACAGGTTGCCGGGGAATTCGATCATTTCACCGTAGCGCACGTCGGCGAGGCCATGGATGCGGCAAATGCCGTCCGTGA
>VEQP01000047.1 GCA_018883185.1 Nevskiaceae bacterium
GTGCTGCTCGACCTCGACGGCACGCTGCTCGATCTTGCCTTCGACAATTACATCTGGCTCGCTCGGGTCGCCGAGATCTATGCCGAGAACAACGGTTTGTCGCTCGCCGAAACTCATGCCGAACTCGCGCCTCGCTTCAAACGAGTACAGGGTACGCTCGATTGGTACTCGATCGACTACTGGAGCGCACAACTCCGCATCGATATCGAGCGGGTTCACCGTGAGGAGTCGCACCGAGTCGCCTGGTTGCCGGGCGCCAGGGGGTTTCTCGAGCAGGTTCGCGAGCGTGGTAAGCGCCTCGTGCTCATGACCAACTCGCACCCGGTCATCCTCGGCATCAAGGAAGAGCGAACCCGCGTGCTCAGTTACCTCGATGCCGCGTATACCTCGCACGGCTTCGGCGCGCCCAAGGAAGATCAAAGATTTTGGATCGCGGCGCGGCGTGCAGAGCCTTTCGATCCGGCACGCACGATGTTCGTCGATGACAGCAAAGCGGTTTTGCATGCGGCCATCGAGGCCGGCGTGCGTTGGGTCTATGGCGTGAAGCGGCCCGACACCTCACGCGAGCCGCATAACCACGAGGAATTTGCGGCGATCGATGGTGTGATCGATCTGCTCTGAGATCGTCGCTTAGCCCGGGCGGCGAGGTCCGCGTGGGCGTCCGCCACCACCACCACCTTGTCGCGGGCCGCCACTCGGCCGACCTCCGCCACCGGGTCTGCCACCTCCGCCAGGTCGTCCGCCGCGCTCCGCGAAGCTGCGACGTGGCGGCCATTTGATCTCGGGGAGCATGTCAGGCGTGATGGGCTCGTAGGGTAGTTTCCGTCCGATGAACTTCTCGATGTCGGGCAGGCCGACCGCGTATTCCTCGCACGCGAAACTGATGGCGTCACCCTCTGCGCCCGCTCGAGCTGTGCGACCGATGCGGTGCACGTAGTCCGCGGAGTCTTGAGGCAAGTCGAAGTTGAAGACGTGGCTGACGTCCGGAATGTGCAGCCCGCGCGAGGCCACATCGGTGGCGATGAGCACAGCGAGCTTGCCGGCATGGAAATCTTCGAGGAAGCGCAGTCGCTTCTTTTGGGGAACGTCACCCGATAGTGCCTGAGCGTTGATGTCGTTCGCGCGAAGCACATCTTCGAGACGCTCAGCCATGCGCTTGGTGTTGACGAACACCATGCTGCGGAAAGGGTCCATCTTGCGCAGCAGCCCCACGAGCAGCGGAATTTTTTCTTCCATCGCCGGGTAGTACATGACCTGCCGAACACGATCGGCCGTGATTTTCTCGGGCTCGATGCGCACGAGCTCGGGGTCGTTCATGTGCTCGTAGGCGAGCTCGAGCACGCGCTGCGACAGCGTGGCCGAGAAGAGCATGGATTGCCGCTGATCGGGTGGCGGCAGGCGGCGCATGATGTAGCGGATGTCGGCGATGAAGCCGAGATCGAACATTCGATCGGCTTCATCGAGCACGATGGCCTGCGTCTCGCGCAGTTCGAAGACGTGCTGTTTGAAGTAGTCGATCAGGCGTCCTGGCGTGCCGATGAGTACATCGACACCGCCTTCGAGATCGCGCCTTTGCTTCTCGTAGTCGACACCGCCATACACCACTGCGATGCGCAGGCCCGTGTGACGGCCGAGCACGATGGCGTCGTTGTAGATCTGGACGGCGAGCTCGCGGGTCGGCGCGATCGCGAGCGCCCGAATCGAGGTGGCACCCCGAGTCGGCGGCGAGGGGTGGGTAAGCAGGTTTTGGAATAGGGCGACCAGGAAGGCTGCCGTTTTACCGGTGCCCGTTTGGGCCTGTCCTGCGATATCACGCCCCGAGAGCGCGTGGGGCAGAGTCTGGGCCTGGATCGGCGTGCAGCGCGTGAAGCCTGCCTCGTTGATGCCCCGCATCAGGGGCTCGGCCAGATTGAGAGCGGAGAAGGTTAAATCGGAAAGATGGGTATCAGACATTACGGACCGTGGTGAGCGATAAAAATTAACAGTGCTTGCAAACGTCCCGGGAATTGGCTAAAAATCGGTCTCAGTAGGGCGTTCTGCCCCCCGAATTCCGGCTTCGCCCCTTCCCTAACCCCAAGCAAACCTGGTTGTTCCAGAGGCAAAACCCAAACCATAAAGACGGTCTAGTGTAACCGTTTGACGGCCCCCCGACATGGCGTTCAGCCACGGGCCCCGCAACTTCCCCCTCAATTCGTAGCGTTCCATTCCCAACAAAACCACTCCAACCGGAGGTTTACCCGCGTGAGCAACCCTCACATCATCAACACCACGGACGCCACGTTCGCCAACGACGTGCTCAAGTCCGACAAGCCCGTCCTGCTCGATTTCTGGGCAGAGTGGTGTGGCCCCTGCAAGATGATCGCCCCCATCCTCGATGAGCTCGCACCGGCCTACGCCGATCGCGTGCGCATCGCCAAAATCAATATCGACGAGAATCCGCAGACGCCGCCGAAGTTCGGCATCCGCGGCATCCCGACGCTGATCCTGTTCAAGAACGGGACGGTGGAAGCGCAGAAAGTCGGCGCGGTGTCGCGGTCCCAGTTGGCCGCGTTTCTGGACAGCCACCTGTGAGAGGCGGTTACCTCGGGGGTCAGGGCGGCGGCGGTGGTGGCGGCCGGCAGCGACAGGGCGGCAAGGGGCCGCGTCACGGCAATCGCGATCCGAACCGCGGGCCACGCCATGGCAACGTCGGCGGGCCGATGCACGACGAAATGCCGATGGACCATGCGCCGTTCATCGACTCGGGTGAAGACGCCGAGATCATCTCGCCAGCGGAGCTTGCGGCATCGCGCAATTCGATGAATCTCACCACGCTGAAGGCGATGCCGATCAGCAAGTTGGTGGAGATGGCCGCAGCACTCGGCGTGGAGAACGTGGCCCGCTCGCGCAAGCAGGACATTATCTTCAGTCTGCTCAAGGCTCACGCTCGCAAGGGCGAGGATATCTACGGCGATGGCGTGCTCGAGATCTTGCAGGACGGCTTCGGCTTCCTGCGCTCGGCCGACGGCTCCTATCTCGCGGGTCCCGACGACATCTACATCAGCCCGGCGCAGATTCGGCGATTCAACTTGCGCACCGGCGACACGATCTCCGGGCTCATTCGCCCGCCGAAGGATGGCGAGCGATATTTCGCGCTGCTGAAGGTCGGCGAGATCAACTTCGATTCGCCGGAAAACGCCCGCAGCAAGGTGCTGTTCGAGAACCTCACGCCGCTGCACCCGACCAAGCGACTGAAGCTCGAGCGCGGCAACGGCTCGACCGAGGATCTGACGGCTCGTGCGATCGACCTGTGTGCGCCGATCGGCAAAGGTCAGCGCGGCCTCATCGTCTCGCCGCCGAAGGCTGGCAAGACCATGCTGCTGCAGAACATCGCCACTGCGATCACCGCCAATCATCCCGAGGTCTATCTGATCGTGCTGCTGATCGACGAGCGGCCCGAAGAAGTCACCGAGATGCAGCGTACCGTGAAGGGCGAAGTGGTCTCCTCGACCTTCGATGAACCTGCAGCCCGCCACGTGCAGGTGGCCGAGATGGTCATCGAGAAGGCCAAGCGCCTCGTCGAGCACAAGAAGGACGTTGTGATCTTGCTCGACTCGATCACCCGTCTCGCCCGTGCCTACAACACGGTCGTGCCAAGCTCAGGCAAGGTACTCACGGGTGGTGTCGATGCCAACGCCCTGCAGCGCCCGAAGCGATTCTTTGGCGCCGCACGCAACATCGAGGAAGGCGGTTCGCTGACTATCCTCGCCACGGCGCTGATCGACACGGGCTCGAAGATGGACGATGTGATCTACGAAGAGTTCAAGGGCACCGGCAACAGCGAAATCCATCTGGATCGTCGTATCGCCGAGAAGCGCGTGTTCCCTGCGATCAACATCAACCGTTCGGGCACCCGCAAGGAAGAGCTCATCACCGATCAGGGTGAACTTGCCAAGATGTGGATCCTGCGCAAGCTGCTGCATCCGATGGATGAGCTCGCTGCCATCGAGTTCCTGCTCGACAAGATGAAGGATACGAAGACCAATTCGGACTTCTTCGAGGCGATGAAGCGCTGATTAGCGCGGCGTGATGGCGCGTCAGCCCGCTCAGGCGGGCTCGCGCCAAAGCCGTTTGTTTGCGTCAGCCCGGCTGTTCGCGCGCGATCGCGCGATAGCCGATATCGCGTCGGCAGCGCAGCCCCGGCCAGTGGATGCAATCGACCAAAGCGTAGGCGGCGCGTTGCGCGTCGCTCACGCTATCTCCAAGGCCCACCGCGCACAGCACGCGACCGCCGTTCGTCACCACGGCATCGCCGCGCAAAGCCGTGCCGGCATGGAATACCTTGCCGGGCAGGCGGGCTGCGGTCTCGAGGCCTTCGATCACATCGCCTTTGCGAATCGTATCGGGGTAGGCCTCGGCGGCGAGTACGACGCCAAGGGCTGCTCGCGGATCCCAGTCCATGCCGATCTGATCGAGTCTGCCGTCTAGAGCTGCATCGCAAAGCAGCGTGAGATCGGAGCGCAGCCGCGCCATGATCGGCTGGGTTTCCGGGTCGCCGAAACGACAGTTGAATTCCAGTACGTTGGGCGTGCCGTCCGGCGCGATCATGATGCCCGCGTATAGAAAGCCCGTGTAGGGCATGCCATCGGCGGCAAGCCCGCGGATCGTCGGCCAGATCACCTCCTGCATGATGCGCTCGTGCATCGCGGGGGTGACCACGGGTGCGGGTGAGTAGGCGCCCATGCCGCCGGTGTTTGGGCCGGTGTCGCCATCGCCGATGCGCTTATGATCCTGCGAGGTGGCAAACGGCAGCACGTGCTCGCCATCCGCCATGACGATGAAGCTCGCTTCCTCGCCGGGCAGGAACTCCTCGATGACTACTTCAACGCCGGCATCACCGAACTGCCCATCGAACATGGCGCGTGCGGCGCTGATCGCCTCTTCCGCCGATTCGAGGATTAGCACGCCCTTGCCTGCGGCGAGGCCGCTCGCCTTGACCACGATCGGCGTGCGTTGTTGCCGCACCCAGTCGGCGTCGAAGTTATCGCGCGTGAAGGTGGCGTAGGCAGCCGTCGGGATGCCGTGCCGGCGCAGGAATTCTTTGGTGAACGCTTTGGAGCCCTCGAGTTGCGCCGGCGCCTTGTGCGGCCCAAAGCAGCGAAGTCCGGCGGCCTCGAAGGCGTCGACAACACCGAGTACGAGCGGTGCTTCGGGTCCGATGATCGTCAGCCCCACGTTTTCGCGACGCGCGAGCTCGATGAGTCCCGCGACATCTTCGGCGGCCACCGCGACGTTGCGCAGTTTGGGCTCCCGCGCTGTGCCCGCATTGCCGGGTGCCACCAACACTTCGCTGACACGCGGCGACTGAGCACATTTCCAGGCGAGCGCATGCTCGCGCCCGCCGCCACCGACGATGAGGACTTTAAGGGGGGCGCTCACGTTGCGTTTGCCCTGGCGCCTAGTGTCTGAAGTGCCGCATACCGGTGAACACCATGGCCATGCCATGTTCGTCCGCTGCGGCGATCACTTCGGCATCGCGCAGGCTGCCACCCGGTTGGATCACGGCGCCGATGCCGTACTCGGCCGCGACATCGAGCCCATCTCGAAACGGCAGGAAGGCATCGGAAGCCATGACGGCGCCGCGGACCTCGAGTGATTCGTCGGCCGCTTTCATCGCGGCGACGCGGCTCGAATAGACGCGACTCATCTGCCCCGCGCCGATGCCGAGAGTGCCGCGCTCGCGCGCGTAGACGATGGCGTTCGATTTGACGAACTTGCACACCTGCCAAGCGAAAAGCAGATCGTCGAGCTCGGCTTCCGTCGGTTGGCGACGACTGACCACGCGCAATTCGTCGCGACGAACCATGCCAAGGTCTCGAGTCTGTGCCAGCAAACCGCCAGAGACGGATCGGTATTCGAGTTCCGCCCCGTGATCGACAGGAAGATCGCCGAGTTCGAGCACGCGGACGTTCGGTTTGGTGGCGAGCACCGGGCGCGCCTCGGGCAGAATGGCGGGTGCTGCGAGCACTTCGACGAACTGGCGCTCGAGGATCGCGCGCACCGTGGCCGCATCAAGCGGTCGGTTGAAGGCGAGGATGCCGCCAAAGGCGGAGGTCGGGTCGGTGCGATAGGCGCGCTCGTACGCAGTGAGTGCATCGGCGCCAAGGGCGACGCCGCAGGGATTGGCATGCTTGACGATCACGCATGCCGGCCCCGCGAATTGACGTACGCACTCGATCGCCGTATCGGCGTCGGCGATATTGTTGAAAGACAGCTCCTTGCCCTGCAGCAGGCGCGCGGTCGACACGGAGGGGCCGCGTGGCGTGACGTCGCGGTAGAACGCCGCCTGCTGGTGCGGATTTTCGCCGTAGCGCAGATCCTGGACCTTTTCGTAGACGAGCGGCAGCGACTGCGGGAACGCCGAGCCCGGCGCGGGGTTTCGACCTTGCAGATAGTTCGCCACCATCGTGTCGTAGCGGGCTGTGTGCGCGAAGGCCTTGGCGGCAAGCCAGGCGCGCAGTTGCGGGGTGGTCGCTCCCTCGTGCTGCTCGAGTTCGCTGAGCACCACGCCATAGTCTGCGGGGTCCACGAGCACGGTCACGGCATCATGATTCTTTGACGCGGCGCGCACCATCGCTGGGCCGCCGATGTCGATGTTTTCGATCGCTTCGGAATACGTGCAGGCGGGGCGGGCCACCGTCTCGGCGAAGGGATAAAGATTGACGACCAGCAGGTCGATGCGCTCGATGCCATGCAGGCTCATGACGCTTTCGTCGACCCCACGACGCCCGAGCAGACCGCCATGGATGCGCGGATGCAGCGTCTTGACGCGCCCGTCCATGATCTCGGGAAAACCCGTGTGCTTGGACACTTCGGTGACGGTGATGCCTTGCTCGGTGAGCAGCCGGGCGGTGCCGCCCGTCGAGAGGATATGCACACCGCGCCGGGTCAGCGCGCGGGCGAGTTCGACCACGCCGGTTTTGTCGGAAACGGAAATGAGTGCACGACGTAACGTGACTGGCATGACTAGCCCTCCGTGAGACCGAATTCGCGCAGCTTGCGACGCAACGTGGCGCGGTTGATGCCGAGGATGTCGGCCGCGCGGGTCTGGTTCCCTCCCGCATGCTTCAGCACGACTCGAAACAAGGGCTCCTCCACCTCGCGCATGACCAGATCGTACAGCCCGCCGGTCTCGTGACCGTTCAGGTGCGTGAGGTATTGTTCGAATGCCCGTTCGGCATGGTTGCGCAGCGGCAACTCAGCATTGCTCGATTGGTCTGCCGCCATCGCCCGCTCCCACCCATGCGTCAAAGTATTCGCTGGTACACGCGAACTGCAGGGATGTCGACTCCGCGGCCATCAGACGCGGACGCGCTTGTGGCGCCGCCTCAAGCAGCCTCGAATACCAGCCGAGATGTTTGCGTGCGATCCGCAGTCCGGACTCTTCACCGTGGAAGGCGTAGATGGCCTGCAAATGCCCAAGAACTATATCACGCAGTTCCGAGCGCGGCAGCGGCGGCGGCACCCGACCTGTCGTCAACAGACCATTGATGTCGCGAAAAATCCAAGGTGTTCCATGGGAGGCCCGGCCCACCATGACTCCGGCTGTCCCCGTGAAGGCCATCACCTCCCGGGCCTTGTCGGCATGGGTTATATCGCCGTTTGCAATGACCGGAATGGTGACCGCGGCGCGAATGTCGCGGATGGTCTCGTACTCGGCTTCGCCTTCATAAAAATCAGCCCGGGTACGGCCGTGGATGGCGAGTGCGGCGATGCCGCTGGCTTCGGCGATGCGGGCGACGCGTACGCCGTTACGGTGCTCACGGTTCCATCCCGTGCGCGTCTTGAGCGTCACCGGCACCCCGGCGGGTTCCGCCGCCTTGACCACCGCTTCGAGTATGCGACCGACGAGGGCCTCGTCCTGCAGGAGCGCTGAGCCGCACAGGCGATTACAGACTTTCTTTGCCGGGCAGCCCATGTTGATGTCGATGATCTGTGCGCCAAGCTCGACATTGCGGCGCGCCGCCTCGGCAAGCGCCTCGGGCTCGGCGCCCGCCAATTGCACCACGCGCGGTTCACTTTCGCCCTCGTGATTCATGCGCTGACGCGACTTGCGCGAGTTCCACAGCCGCGTGTCCGAGGTGATCATCTCGGAGGCAGCCAGCGCCGCACCGAGCCGCCGCGCGAGCATGCGGAACGGCCGATCGGTGACACCCGCCATCGGCGCGAGCACCGCAGGCGCCGGGATGTCCCAGCGACCGATGCGGAATGCCGTGCTCATGCGGGCTCACCCGCCTGCGCGCGGCCGTCCGCTTCGCGGCTGCCCGCAAGGCAGACCCAGCCCTCGAGTGCCCGCCAGCGGCGCAGCGTGAGCCAAGGCCGATAGGCGGCAATGACCTCCGCCGCCTGCTCCTCGAGCAGGCCCGCGAGCACGAGTTCGCCGCTGGGTGCGACGAGCGCTGCCAAGCGCGGCGCGAGCTCGCACAGCGGTCCGGAGAGTATGTTGGCGAGCAACAGCTCAGCGGCCAGTGGTGGCTCGGGTGCATCGCTGGCGATCGTCAAAGATTGGGCGACGTCATTGGCCAAAGCGTTGTCCCGCGTGGCGGTGAGGGCTTGCGGGTCGATGTCGTAGGCCACGGCATGTGCAGCGCCAAGTCGCAACGCGGCGATGGCGAGCACGCCCGATCCGCAGCCGTAATCGATGACGCGCGGCGTTTCGCTCGCCGCGCCTGCGTCACGGGCCGAGCGCGCGTCGAGATACTCGAGGCACAAGCGCGTGGTCGGGTGGGTGCCGGTGCCGAACGCCAAGCCCGGATCCAGTCGCACGACTACCGCGTTCTGCTCCTCCACTGTGGCGTGAGAGGGGCAGATCCACAGCCGCTCGCCAAAGCGCATCGGCTGGAAATCGCGCAGCCACTCGCGCTCCCAAACGCGATCGGCGATCTCGCTGAGCTCAAGCCGTGAGGGTGCGCAGCCGATGTCTGCTGCAAGCTGAGTCACAGCAGCAGTACTCAGCGGTTCGGTGTAGAGCGCCTGCAGTCGGGTCGAGGGCCACAAACGCACCTCGCCGGGTGCGGGTTCGAGAATGGCATCGTCGCGGCAATCGGTGAGAACGACCGATACCGCCCCGGCGGCGAAGCAGACCTGTTCCACGTGCTCGGCGTCGAGCCCCTGGAGCTCGATAGTGATGGCCTGCTGCGGCACGGCGTTCGGAGGGAGCGCGGGCTACTTGAGCCCGAGGCGACGCTCGAGGTAATGGATGTCGAGCCCGCCCTGCTGGAACGCGGCGTGCGCGAGGATCTCCTGGTGCAGTGCAGCGTTGGTCTTGATGCCTTCGACAACCATTTCGGCCAGCGCGTTGCGCATGCGCGCAATCGCGGTGTCGCGGGTGTCGCCATAGGAAATGAGCTTGGCGACGAGCGAGTCGTAATGCGGCGGTACGTTGTAGCCGGAGTACATGTGGCTGTCGACGCGGATGCCGGGGCCGCCGGGTGCGTGCCACAGTCGCACGGGGCCGGGCGAGGGCATGAAGGTCTTGGCATCTTCGGCGTTGATGCGGCACTCAAGTGCGTGGCCGCGCAGCACAACATCCGACTGCCGCCAAGGCAAGGGCTCGCCAGCAGCGATCATCAATTGTGTCTTGACGAGGTCGATGCCAGTGATGAGTTCGGTGACCGGATGCTCGACCTGGATGCGAGTGTTCATTTCAATGAAATAAAACTCACCGTCCTGATAGAGAAACTCCAGCGTACCTGCGCTGCGATAGCCGACCGCACGGCAGGCCTCGACGACACGCTCGCCCATCTTCTGGCGCTGCTCGGGCGTGATGCCGGGCGCCGGCGCCTCTTCGATCACCTTCTGGTGTCGGCGTTGCATCGAGCAGTCGCGCTCACCGAGATGAATGACGTTGCCGTGGTGATCGGCGAGGATCTGGAACTCGATGTGCCGCGGCTTCTCGAGAAACTTCTCCATGTAAACCTGGCCGTTGCCGAAGGCAGCCTGAGCTTCCGACCGGGTCACGTTGATCGAGTGCAACAACGCTGCGGGGTTGTGCACCACGCGCATGCCACGACCACCGCCGCCGCCTGAAGCCTTGATGATCACCGGATAGCCGATGTCGCGGGCAATACGCAGGTTCTCGTCGTTGTCATTGCCGAGCGGTTCGCCCGAGCCTGGCACGCAGGGCACGCCGTGCGATTTCATGACTTTGATGGCCGACACCTTGTCGCCCATCATCCGAATCGTGTCGGCCTTGGGGCCGATGAACACGAAGCCACTCTTCTCTACTCGTTCGGCGAAGTCCGCGTTCTCTGACAGGAATCCATACCCCGGATGGATGGCTGCCGCGTCCGTGAGCTCCGCAGCGGCGATGATCGAGGGCATGTTGAGGTAGCTCTTTGCCGACGGCGGCGGACCGATGCACACCGACTCATCGGCGAGCAGCACGTGCTTGAGGTTGGCATCGGCCGTGGAGTGCACGGCCACTGTCTTGATGCCGAGTTCGCGGCAGGCACGGAGCACCCGCAATGCGATTTCGCCGCGGTTGGCGATGATGACCTTGTCGATCATTGCCGCGCGGTCACTGGATCGCGAACAGCGGCTGGCCGAACTCGACCGGGTCGCCGTTCTGCACGAGCACCGAGGTGATCTTGCCGGCGCGGTCGGACTCGATCTGATTCATCATCTTCATCGCTTCGATGATGCACAGCACTTGGCCAACCTTGACCTCATCACCGATCTGCACGAACGCCTTGGCACCCGGCGCGGGCGCTGAGTAAAACGTGCCGACCATCGGCGCAGGCACCATGTGATCGACGGAAGTGGGTGCAGGCGCAGCGGGCGCGGGCGCTGCAGCCACCGGCGCGCTCGGCATCGGCAGCGGGGGCGGCGCGAACATCTGTGGTTGGGCGATGACGGTACCGCTCGTCATCCGGCTGATGCGTACGGACTCTTCGCCTTCCTTGATTTCGATTTCGGCGATGCCCGACTCTTCGAGCAGTTCGATCAGCTTTTTGACTTTACGAATATCCATAGATCCCCCGATTAGGCAGCGGAATGTACCCTATTCGCGGCATGTTCGGCGAAAAAGGCGACATTGGTGCGCCTTTCGGGGAGCTTAGCCGGCCTTGTCTGGGGGGCGCGCGGCCTCGAGACGACGCAGTTCGTCGCGGATCAGGGTCCGCGCGGTCTCGACCGCCAGGGTTCCGGCGTTGATCTTCTGGACGTGATCGAGAATGAAGGCGGCTTCGTCGGCATGCAATTCGCCGATCTTCACCGCCACGATGCGCCGCTGTCCGTCGGCAAACACGGTGAAAGGGAATACGGGGTTGATACCGAAGGCATCGGCGGCCGCAAGACCGTCTTCCTCGCCGATCAGCAGCGGGTAATCGAGACCGATGTCGTTGGCGTACTTGACGACATCCTCGCGAAAGTCGACGGCGACTCCGACGACCTCCACGCCTTGCGCACCGCGCTCGGTGCGCAGCTGGCGCAGCAGCGGGATCTCGCGGCGGCAGGGTGCGCACCATGTCGCCCAAAAGTTCACGATCAGTGAGGGCTGCGTGAAACTCGACAGGGCGCGCGGCGGCCCCTCTAGCGTGCCTAGCGTGAAGTCCGGCAGGACTTCGGGAATCTTGCGGGTTGGCAGCGCCGCGGTCGGCGCGGCCTCGCCCGTGGTCTCGGCCGCCGGTGCGGCGGGCTTGTGCGAGAGGAACGAGTCGATGCCGAACCAGGCGATGACGCCGGCGATGCCGGCGACGGTGACAAAAATGAGCGTGTCTTTCTTCATGGCTTCCTTGCCTGCGCGCCGGTCGCTTCGGCGGCTACTTTCGCGAACTCGGCCGCGGGCATGAAGCCTACCACGCGGTAATTCTTTTGTTCGGCGCCATCGGCCTGCCAAAACGCGATGGTCGGCGGCCCAAAGATACCGAACCGTTGCAGCAGCGCCTGATCGTCGGCATCGTTGGCCGTGACGTCGGCCTTCAGCAGTACGGCGTTGGCGAGTGCCTGCTGCACTGCGGCGTCGGTGAAGGTGTAGCGCTCCATTTCCTTGCAGGAGACGCACCAGTCGGCATAGAAATCGAGCATCACCGGTCGGCCGGCTGCCGCGGCGGCGGCCACTTCACGATCCAGATCGGCCACCGTCTTGATCTTGCGGAACTCGAGACTGCGGACTTCGGCTTGCCACTGCGGTATCGGGGCGAGCACGCTGCGACCGCCCAGCGCTACTCCGGCGAGCAACAGCAGGCCGTAGACACCGAGCGCCACGCCCGCAAGGCGACCCATCCAGCCGAGCAGCGATCGCGGACGGATCTCGTGCCACAGCAACCAGGCACCGGCGAGCGCAGGCACAGCCCACAGCAGCAGTGCCCAGCGTTCGGCGACGATGCGCTCGAGCATCCAGGCAGCGACCGCAAGCATCAACACACCAAAGAATTTCTTGACCGTGTCCATCCAAGCACCGGCCTTCGGCAGCAGCCGGCCTGCCGAGGTGCCGATGACGAGCAGGGGTGCGCCCATGCCGAGCGACATGGCAAAAAGCGCGCTGCCGCCGCGGACGACATCGCCGGTTTGCGCGATTACAGCGAGCGCCGCGAACAGCGGCGGTGCTACGCAGGCCGTGACGATGAGGGCGGATAGCGCACCCATCACGGCCACGCCGCCGAAGGTACCGGCACGCTGTCGGTTGCTGACATCGCTCAGGCGTGTCTGCAGTGCCGAGGGCAGTTGCAGGGTGAACAGACCGAACATGGACAGCGCCAGCGCCACGAACAGCAGGGCGAACAGCACGATGATCCATGGCTGTTGGAACATCGCTTGGATCTGCTGGCCCGCTGCCGCTGCGGCCACACCGGCCAGCGTGTTCATCACGGCCATGCCGAGCACGTAGGTAAGCGAGAGCGAGAAGGCGCGCGCGGTGGTTACGTTGCTGCCTTGGCCCGCGATGATTCCGGAGAGGATCGGCACCATGGGCAACACGCAGGGCGTGAACGCGAGCAACAGGCCTAGCCCAAAGAATGTCGCGAGCACGAGTGGCAGGCTGCCGTCCTTGATAAGTACGGCGAGGCGGTCCTGCTCGGAGACGAAACCGCCGCCTGAGCCGCCTCCGCCCGAGGTGAGTCCGGTGGCAGGCGGCGCCCCGGCGGTGGCGCTGCCTTGCGTTGCTGGCAACTCGATGCGCAGCCGTCGTTTTTCGGGGGGGTAGCACAGCCCTGCATCCGCGCAACCTTGCAGGCCAACCACCAGCGTGGCGGGAAACGCGCCGCCCGGGGCTCGCGAGATGGGCACGCTGACCATGAAACCTTCGTGGAAGACCTGTTGGCGACCGAAGAATTCGTCTTCCTTCCATTCGCCCTCGGGGATGGCAGGCGTGCCGACCGTGGCCGGAAGAGGCGCTGCGCCCTCGGTGCTTTCGAGGGCGAAATTCAGCCGATGTCGATAGAGGTAGTACCCCGAGGTCACGAAAAACTCGACCCGAACTTGGTCCGCGCCGCTGACGACGGCTGACACCCGAAAGGCTTCCGTGGGCGGCAGGAATTCGGATTCACCGAGCTGGGCGCGGCCCGGGCCCGCCAGCACCCCGAGAACCAAGCTTATAGCCAAAACATAAAAAGTCTTGATATTCATTGACTTGCGCTATTTTTCAGGGGTCTTGGACGCTCAGCATAGCCGGCCCAGCCCTTGAAAAGAAACATTCCGCCGCTATCATTAGCAGCCAAGCAGGGGGAGTGCTAACACTGCCCCTGTCCCTTTCCCAGTCAACCGTTAGTTTTCAGGAGCGAAACATGAAAATTCGTCCGCTTCATGACCGCGTGATCGTGAAGCGCCTGGCCGAGGAACGCACCTCGCCGGGCGGTATCGTCATCCCCGACAGCGCTGCCGAGAAGCCCTCGCAGGGCAAGGTCGTCGCCACCGGCAAGGGCAAGATCCTCGAAGACGGTTCGGTCCGTCCGCTCGATGTGAAGGCCGGCGACAAGATCCTCTTCGGCAAGTACAGCGGGACCGAAGTGAAGGTCGACGGTGAAGATCTCCTCGTGATGCGCGAGGAAGACATCATGGCCGTCATCGAAGGCAAGTAAGCCCCAGCATATCATTCAAGGAACATCACAATGGCTGCCAAAGAAGTACGTTTTAGTGATGACGCCCGTTCGCGCATGGTGCGCGGCGTCAACATCCTCGCCAACGCCGTCAAGGCGACGCTCGGCCCGAAGGGTCGCAACGCGGTGCTCGAGAAGAGCTTCGGCGCTCCGACCGTCACCAAGGACGGCGTCTCCGTCGCCAAGGAAATCGAACTGAAGGACAAGTTCGAGAACATGGGCGCGCAGATGGTGAAGGAAGTCGCTTCCAACACCTCCGATGAGGCCGGTGACGGCACCACCACCGCCACGGTGCTCGCGCAGGCGATCATCCGCGAAGGTCTGAAGGCTGTGGCCTCGGGCCGCAACCCGATGGATATCAAGCGCGGCATCGACAAGGCCGTGATCGCGGCGACCGAGGAGATCAAGAAGCTCTCCAAGCCCTGCAAAGACAACAAGGCGATCGCGCAGGTCGGCACGATCAGCGCCAACAGCGACGAGTCGATCGGCAAGACCATCGCGCAGGCGATGGAGAAGGTCGGCAAGGAAGGCGTGATCACCGTTGAAGAAGGTTCGGGCCTGCAGAACGAACTCGACGTCGTCGAGGGCATGCAGTTCGACCGCGGCTACCTCTCGCCGTACTTCATCAACCAGCAGGCCAACCAGACGGTTGAGCTCGACAAGCCGTACATCCTGCTCGTCGATAAGAAGATCTCGAACATCCGCGAGATGCTGCCGATCCTCGAGGGCGTTGCGAAGGCGGGTCGTCCGCTGCTGATCATCGCCGAGGACGTGGAGGGCGAGGCCCTGGCCACGCTCGTCGTCAACAACATCCGTGGCATCCTCAAGGTCGCGGCCGTCAAGGCCCCGGGCTTCGGTGATCGTCGCAAGGCCATGCTGCAGGACATCGCGATCCTCACTGGCGGCACGGTGATCTCGGATGAGGTCGGCTTGCAGCTCGAGAAGGCCACCCTGAACGATCTCGGCGAAGCCAAAAAGATCGTCGTCGAGAAGGAAAACAGCACCATCATCGAAGGCGCCGGCAAGGCAAGCGACATCAAGG
>VEQP01000003.1 GCA_018883185.1 Nevskiaceae bacterium
GCATCAGTATGTGCACGCGAACATGCTCACGAGTCGATGCTTGACCTAGCACGTGTGCGCGTTCCAAAAAATTAAACTCGCGCAACGCATCGCCTTGCGCTCGCGCCTCACGGGCAGTTTCAAGTTCGTCATTGACGATCGGGCGAATTCTGTTGCTGAAAGATGCTTTCCGGCTCATATTCGATCGATTCTAAAGGTTACGAAAAAGCTTGTAGTTCGCCGCGTTGACGGGTTGATCTAAACTGTCAATGCCATCTGACATCCACGCACGAGTTTTCAGCCTACTTATGCGCTACGTTCTATCGGCCATGCTGACGATCGTCGGGGTCATCCACCTTTTGCCCCTATCCGGGGTGCTAGGTGTCTCCCGTCTCCAAGCGCTGTACGGCGTCACAATTGCCGATCCGAATCTTGAGATCTTGATGCGTCATCGAGCGGTCCTATTCGGGATACTCGGCGCGTTCCTTATCTATGCCGCATTTAGACCGAGCTATCAGCTCATGGCCTTGATCGCGGGTAGTGTAAGCGTGATTTCGTTTTTGGTGATAGCGGGACTGATCGGTGGCTACAACACCGGAATCGCTCGGGTCGTGAGCGCGGATGTCCTTGCGGTCATTTGCCTGCTGATCGCTGCCTTCGCCTATTGGAAAGATCGAGCCACGATCGGGGTGAACGGATGACCGAATCTTGGGTTGTGATATTTACAAGTACTCGAACGTCCGAAGATGCCGACGGGTATCGGGCTATGGCAGCGCAAATGGGGGCACTCGCGCATGCACAACCCGGCTTTGTCTCTATGCAGAGCGTCCGCGGCGATGATGGGGTAGGGATCACCGTCTGTTACTGGGAATCCGAGCAAGCGATTGCGAACTGGAAACGAAATGTCGATCACGCAAGCGCGCAGCAGCAGGGGAAAAGCACTTGGTATTCTGACTACAGCGTGACTATCGCCAAAGTCGAGCGTCAGTATGGAAAACGCCGCTAGCGATCAAACAGTGAGACGTGCAAAAGGATTGCTCCGGGTGCTTTGGCTTCCCAAGATATGCGACGGGCGTGTCCAAGCGATTAACCCGGGGTTCGATGCCCATCGCCCGCTGATCATGAGTCGTCTGCTCATTCTCGCTCCGCTCGCCATCGTCTGCCTGCTGTCCGGCTGTGCCTCCGTGCCTTTGGCGAGTATGTTAAAGCTCGCCTCGCTCGGGACTGACGGACTAGCGGCAATCGAGCCGTTACAGCTACGTGTCCGGCTATCGGTTTCGCCTGGATATGAAATAGATGTTGGAAACGCCCGCTTGCGGTTGTCGCTGCCGGAGGGCGAAGGGCGCTCCCGAGAAACCGAGTTGTCTCTGGATTTGATGGAAAGATCGATAATCAATCGCTCTGCCGGGCTCTTTCGCGGCAGCGTTGCAACGCCGACATATCTGCTTAGGCTGACCCCAGGGAGCGCGAACGAGCTCGCAGCACTAAAAGCGCGACTTGCAACTAAAAGCGGTGGCAAGCGAGGTTTCAGCGTCAACGCTCCGTTCTCGAAGATTCCAAGTAATGCCGAGACAGTCAGCTTTTGGGCTGACTTGCGTCTTGCCACGGACGCCGATTGGATTGCTCTGATCGACGGCGCGAAGTTGAAAATCAGAAAAAAAGAGTAGACCAAGTGCCCGCATACCCGCTGCTGCGGGTAGATCTTGTGGGAACCTAAGTTGACAGATCGATAAGCAGAGATCGGAGCTTGCGATCGAGATCGATCTCGGTATTGCAGGCTCCTTCGCTGAGCACTCTTTCATCCTTGAAGCGGGATACGGTGATGTGGAGCGTGCGAAGCGCCGCTCGAGCATCAATCCGCGCCGTTGCGGTTTCGCTCCGAATGTCGAGAGCCAGCTGATCCGCTGTTCGGCGGGACACTACTGTCGACAGTTTGACGCTGAAGTTGCCTCGGGCGAGCGATGCCCAGCGTGTTTCGACAAGATCGACGAAAGACGAGTCCACGAAATCCTCCAAGTTCATTTCGACGCCAGATTGTATCGACTCCAGCGCAAATTGACACTTCAGTTGCTCGGCGCGAGTTGTAAGACGGCTCGAGGTCGCGCTGCCGACACCTAAACACCCGCTCGTTACTCGATACGGCACGGAAGTCGCGAGGCCGGATATCTTCGTTTTTTCATAGATTATGAAATCCGTCGGTGCCGTCACGGTTAAATAGTTGGCGATGTCCGTCAACCATCCGCCGTTACCCTGCGCAAAGTCAAAAGTTTGATCTACCGTGGGGATGGGCGTTGAGGGCTGTCGAGGCGTATCGCCACTGCGGGATCCAGTTGTGCTGAGATCATGTCCCTTATCGAAGCCTGGCTCGCAAGCTTTCGAGCTCGCCAAAGAATTGTCTGCGATCTCGTGGTGAGATCATGATGCTCTGGTATAGATTGTAGGTAATTTCCAGGCGGTCTATCGACAGCGCGCTACTGGAGAGCAAGCTGCGCACTTCGCTAACTTCCCTGATCTGATCGAGAGCGATGCGTGTCTTGAATGGGCCGCAGCGCACATCGAGGCTCGTGGGTGAGAGCGTGTAATGCGTGTCCAATAGCACCCACAACGGCAGCGCGATGCCAAGCATGCCAACGGGAAGCGCCAGCAGAAGCAACGGCCAACCGCCATTCATCAGGGTCCAGCAGGCATACAGCGATACGAGCATAGCAACGCCCATGACGAACACCAGCCAACTGTCGATGGCAGAGTAGTAACGGGTGCTCATCCGATATGTGTCGACAGGTGGATCATCGCCATCACCGCGTGTACGGCGAGCGCGATGAGAAATGCGCTCGAAATCAGGAACAGCGTGAAGCGCAGCCTGACATCGTTGACGGTGCCGTGCACGATGGTGTGCAGGACTCGTGTGGCGACGTATCCCCACGCCAGGCCGATGTTGATCGGGTGATTGCCTTGGCCAATGAACTGCAGGCTGAGACACACCGCATAGAAGAGGGTCGGCTGCTCCATCAGGTGGGTGTAATTCGCTGATACTTGCCGAGCCCGCTCGGGCATCAACGCATCGAGATCCCGTGCAAACTTGCCGGCACTGGGCTTGAGGCGCAGACGCAAGATGTTGCGGACGCGTTCGTAGCCGAGCCACACCATGACGAAGAGCGACCAGCACGCCAAAGCGACGATCGGCGCAATCAATCCGTGGTCATACATGAAATCTGCTCCACGCGCGTCACTATTGCAGGTCAGTCGTTGGCAACAGTCGATAGACGTTGTCGAGCAATGTTTGGTCCTCGTAATCGGCTTTGGTCAGATAGATGTTGGCTCCGGCGTCGAGGCCCCGTTGCCGCTCCTCGGCCGATGCGCGATACGACATGACGATGATTGGCACTTTACGGAGGCGGCCGTCCTGTCTGATGGAGCGAATCAGACCGATACCATCCAACCTCGGCATGTCAACGTCGGTCACCACGAGATCGAAATCCGTGTCCCGCATTACGCCCCAAGCTTCCATCCCGTCTGCGGCAAGCGTGACCTTGAATCCGGCCTCCTCAAGCAACTCTCGTTCCATGGCTCGCACGGTTGGTGAGTCGTCGACCACCAGGATGTGCACGGCCTTCTTGCCTGCGTTCCGCCCAGCGAGGCCGAATTCCCGGACCTGCAAGACATCCCGATTCAGTGCTGACCGAATCATGTCATCGGTGTCAATGATTAGGACAGGCTGCCCATCGGGAAGGACGGCCGCGGCACTCAGATTGGGCACCCGGCCGAGACGAGCGTCGATGGCCTGCAGCACCATGTCTTGCTCGCCCCGAACGGCGTCAACGATGAACCCGATGTGATGGCCGAAGCTGCTGACTACAACTATGTCTAGAGCAACCGGCGAGGCCGTTGATGGTTCGAACTCCAGGACCTCCGAAGCCGCAATCAGCGTGATGGTTCGTCCTTCCCGGACCACGTAGCGGCGATTCTCCGCGATCAAAACTTCCGTGCTCGCAAGCCGCAGTACTTGATCGACGCGTGTCAGGGCAAAGGCATACGCCTCGCCTCCGATCATGACCACCACTGCCCGAAGCACTGAGCGGCTAATGGGTACCTTTAATTGAAACCGCGCTCCGCGACCGGCTTCCGTCTGTACGTTCACCGAACCGCCGATGTCGCGCATTACACTGCGAACCACAGCGAGACCGACGCCGCGCCCCGACAGTTCGGTGACCTGTTCCGCTGTAGAGAAGCCGGATACGAAAAGCTGATCGAGTAGACGCTCGGTGGACAACTGCTGGGCGGATTCCACGCTGGCCAGCCCCATGGCAACGACGCGCTTTCGGACTTTGGCCAGATCGATGCCGGTACCGTCGTCGATGACAGTGATCTCCATCGAACCGGACGCAACGCGTATCTCGATGCGTATCAATCCGATTTCCGGTTTTCCGCTGTCCCTTCGGACCACGGGTTTCTCCAGTCCGTGGTCGAGAGCATTGCGTAAAAGATGATTTAGCGGTGCTTCGATGCGCTCGAGGATATCCCGATCGATGCGATGGTTTTCGCCGCTTATGGTCAAGGATACTTGCTTGCCGAGACGTTTCGCGACATCACGAACCAGGCGTGGGAACGCCGTCAAACCGTCGGCGACAGGCCGCATGCGGCTGTCGATAGCCTCGCCATAGAGGCGCAGTACCAAGTCTTCCTTGCGGCGAAGGTACAACTCGTGATCTTCCGACCACATCGAGTTGGCAACGCGAACGTCGTTCAATTGGATCTTTAAATCCTCAACCCGGGTGCGAATTCGACCGTCGACCGCGGCTGTGGCGATGGTCTGTTGCAGTGTGTCCAGCGAGTCGGCGATGTTGAGCAACTTTATGCGGAGTCTTTGATGCTCCTTCGCCAAGTAACGATGTTGGCTCGTCTCGACGACCAGTTCGCCCGACATCGCAACGAGTCGCGACAACTGTCCGGCCCGGATGCGCACGGTTCGCTCGTCATCGCCTGCGGTCCGGGTGGGTGCGGCAGTCTTCGCCGTAGTGGATACCGCCGCCGCTTCATCGCTGGTCTGCGGCGGTAAAGCCTTTCGTTCGACCGGGACAACGAGGTTACCGGAGGACTGCACGGCAGCCTGCAACCCTGCTTGATTGATGCGCTCTGCACAGTCCAAAACGGCTTCATCGTTAGGCGGCGGCGTGCTGGCGGCGGCGGCGGCCCCGATCCTCTGGAAAAAGTCGCCGGCGGCCAGCAAGGCGTCCACCAGATCTGGGCTGATCAACACCTGCCCACGCCGGGCACGTTCCAGTTGGTCCTCAGCGGCGTGAGCCAGCACCACCGCGGCATCGAGCCCGACTGCACGTGCCGCGCCTTTTATGGAGTGGGACGCGCGCATGAGCCGGTCGATCAACTCGGGTTGGTCAGGCTGCTTCTCCAGAGACAGCAGGCCCTCGTTCAAAGTGTTGGCGTGCAGTTCGCACTCTTGTCTGAACAGCTCCAGTGTGCCGGCAGGCACTGACGTGAGCGGTTTGTTTCTTCGCGTAGGGGCCGTCGCAGCCGCGCGCACGGAAAGTCGTCCGAGCAGTTCGACAATTTGGGCTTCGGGCGCGACCTCACTCGCTGTCGCCGAACCTGACTGCGCCACGGCTTCGATCAATTCCAAAGAATCGGTACAGGCTTGCAATTGTGCCGGGCTCAACATCGTTCCTGCAGATTCGGCCGTACTGATCATCGTTTCGAAAGCATCGGCAATGCGCTCGGCCTCACGGATACCGACTACCCGGGCTGCACCCTTCAATGCTTGGGCTGCGAACAGCATTTCGCCATCGGGGGGGAAATGCGCACAGCGTTCGAAGCTCTCGCGCAGTGTGAAAGCCTGCCGATCGACCTCGTCACGGAACAGGGCGTCGAGGGCGTTCACTGCAGGATCCTTTGTCGCAGCAGATCAAAAAGAGCGTCGCTGGAGAGTAGCGTGACGCGACTGTCATCCCAGGCCACGGTTCCGCGAGTGACACCCGTGAGCACGGGCGAGGCAGTAGCGGGTATCGGCAGCCGCTCCGCCGGGTCGAAGGACACCACGCCTCTCACTTCGTCCGCGACAAACGCCCAGCGCTCTCCAGCTTGGCGTATGACGACGATGCGCTGGCCCATTGCGGAGGACTTCTTGTTCGTCCCTGCGGAGGCTTCGAGCAGGGCACCCAGATGCACCGCCAGCAGCAATTGCCCGCGTACATTGACAAGGCCGGCGACAAGACCGGCGCGGTGCGGCACACGATGAATCGGTTTGCTGGCGGCAATCTCTTCAACACAATGACTGTCGAGAGCCATCCACTCCTGCGCGAGTTTGAAGAACAGTGCCGTCTCCAACTTAGGAGGTCTCGGGACAGGCAGTGCCACTGACGCCAGTGCGGCATCGGCGTATCCGGCAGGCAAATCGCGCTGTCGAATGCCGCTTGCCGCTGCCGACAGCACCGGACAATTGCGACAGTGAATATGCTGCACAAGTTCAGGGCAGCTAAGATCGCCGCCCGTGCCTATGGTTCGCCAGCAGTCGCGCATGATCATCCGGTTAGCGGGGTCGGGGTTTCGTGACCTAGGTCGGGCATCGTAGGCGTGGTGGCGCCGCACAGCACATCCAAGACCTGCTCGCTCAGCAACTGATCAGGCTTCAACAAAGGGATCATGCGCTCGCGGTCGACGAGAACATCACCGAGGAACGGGGAGTCCGGCAGGTTCAAGCCCGGTTGCAAAGAGGCATCATTCGCGGATGACAGTTCGCAACCTTCCACCAAAAGTCCGACAACCCGTTCCGCATTACGGCCTACAGCCACGACCACGATGCGACTCGCGAGCCATTTCGGGCAGTCACGCGCCGCGAGTAGCCTGCATAAGTCGACGATCGGCACCACCCGTCCACGATGGTTTATCACGCCTACGACGCTTTCCGGTGCGAGGGCGACGGTTTGACACGGCAGCCAAGGCAATACTTCGATTACCTGCTGTGCTGACAACGCGTACCGTTGGCCGGCAACTGCCAGAACGATGAGCAGCGAATCTCGCGATGCCCGTCGACTGAGCATGTCAGTTTCCGAGCTTGAAGCGCGCGATGTCTTGAGTCAAAGAGTCGACGGCCTGTCGCAGTCGGGTGATCGCAGCGTTGAATTCCGGTAGCGCATCTGCGCTCAGCTGTGCCGTGTCCATCAGTTGCGTCATCGCTTCGCTGATCTGCCTGGCGCCCTGCGATTGACTCCGCATGCCTCGATTGACATCGTCAAAACGCTCCGACAGCGACTGAACCTGCCCCATGATCTGGCCGAGTTGCGTGCTGACTTCCGTGGTGACGCCCGCACCGCGCCTGACTTGTGCCGAAAAGCCGTCCATCTCCATCACGCCGGCCGATACTGCCGACTGCATGTGGCGCACCATCTGTTCGATGTCGAGCGTGGCAACAGCAGTCTGGTCGGCCAGCCGACGAATTTCACGTGCGAGGACCAGGAAACCCAGACCTTGGTCGCCGGCTTTTTCCGCTTCGATGGCGGCGTTGATGGAAAGCAAATTAGTCTGATCGGCGATCTTGGTAATCGTCGTCACGACACTGCTGATGTCGGAGGCCTTCTCGCGAATGGTGCCGAGACGGGTCGAAATGGAGGAGGTCGCTTGCTGAAGCTCTTGCATCGCCCCATTCAGTTCGTCAAGCGAAGTTCGTCCGCCCGAGGCTACTTGGGCGGTCTGGCCGGCAACCGTGTTGACCGCCTCCATCGTGGTCATCAGGACTGCGCTGGTGTCCGAGATACCGCGTGCCGTACCGGCGATCTGCACCGCCGAGTCACGCAGGCCACCGACGCTGGTTTCCTGTCGTTTACCGGACAGAGAAAACTCGCCAGCAGACTCTCCGAGATTCAGTGAGGTTTGTCTGACACGCGCTACGAGATTGTGAAGATTGGCAGTCATCGCCTGTATAGCCGCGAGCAGACGGCCGGATTCGTCCGTCGTACCCGTATCCGGCACCCGAACGGTGAGGTCGCCCTCCGCTACCCGCGCTGCCACGCTGGCGGCGAGAGACAGTCTGCCGTTCAGGGACTGCGCCATGCCGCGGGTGATCCACGCCAGCCCAATAACCACGGCGACCACCAGCGCACCCAGTAACAACAAATTTCTTTGACTACTGCTCAGCGTCGACTCCGCTAATCGTTCGAATTCGAGGTTGCGCGCCGTGGTCAACTTCACGACCTCGTCTACTGCTTTCCGGTGCTCCTCGTAGCGTTGCTTCAACGTGGTCAATGCTGCGGCGATACGCTGCGGATCGCGAGCGAGGACCGCGGGTACGAGCTCGTTATCGCGAATTTGGTAGTACTCGAATGCGGGCCGGTAGGCCGCTATGTTCATCGTGTCGCCCAAAGGGCCCGGTGCGAGCGCCCGCGTCCAATACTCGTGGCGTTTCTCGAACTCGACGCGCAGTCCGTTACCCCTGTCTATCAGCTCGGCCTGACGCGCCGGCTCCTGCTCGTCGATCAGTTGCAGCGTCAACAGGTGGGATTCGATGATGTACGCGGGCGGTGGCAGGATGTCGGCAATCAGATCTTTGCCTTCGATGATGGACGAATACAAAGGACCGTTGACCCTAACAGTCTCTATGGTTCGCCAAGACACCAGCGCGAAGGCGAAGAAGACGAACGTGAAGGATCCGAGCAGCAGCAGCAACGTCTTGTTGAGGCTGAGATTGCGAAACGCCATTCGATATACCTCAGGTAGGCAACACTTCTACTTGCCGCACCGAGGGTACAACGGTGGTGAAATTCCGTGCAAAAAAATTTTTGTTGAGGTTCGTCAGCGTTAGCCGCCCGGAGACCGCGGTGCGTGACGACGATCCGTCAGTTCGGAAATACCGGCAAATTGCAGTAGCACGCCATCGGCATCGCTTTGCATTACACGCGCCCAGATCTCGGTGCCGGCGGGCCCGGGCTCGTCGGGTTCGATAACGAGACGTACTTCAGTGAATTGCGGCAAGGCAATTTCAGTGCGAATTCGCGCCCCGTATTCGTTGGCACTGATCATGAAGCCGGTGGTAGGGGGGCCGGAAGCGTGCTTGTTCTTGGCCAGCCAGAGTTGCAACGGACGCGGTGGATCGAACCGTTGCTGGATTCCGCTGCGCGTGGGCAGCAGCAGGCGCTGCGACCCGTCTAGACCGAGCAGCTCCCACGCGCACATCTCCTTCTGGAAGCCTTTGGCTTGAAAGCGCAGTTCGCGACCCGTGATCGCCGACAAGCCGATGGCTTGGCGTGTCGCATCCGAGATCAATACCTGCCCGCCGACGCTTAGCGACTCGATTCTCGCGGCGAGATTGACGTTGCTGCCGATGACGCTGTACTCGGTGCGCAGATCAGAGCCGATGTTCCCTACGACAACCTCGCCCGTATGCAGTGCAACCCCCATATCGAGCATCGGCAGTCCGCTTGAACGATGGGTGTCGTTGACGGTCTGCAGTGCATGATGCATTTCGATCGCGCAGCGTGCCGCGCGCAGCGCATCGTCCTCGCGCGATACCGGCGCGCCGAATATCGCCATCACCGCGTCACCCATGAACTTGTCGATAGTGCCCTGGTGAGCGGTGATTACGCGAGACATTGCTGCCAAGAAACCGTTGAGCATAAGCACGACGTCGGTCGCCGGCAGCTTGTCGCTGATGGCGGTGAAACCTCGAAGATCCGCCAGCATGATCGTGACGACACGATTTTCGCCGCCGAGTTTCAGCCCTTCGGGCGATTCGAGCAATTGGTTCACGACTTCGTCGGAGAGGTAGCGTCCGAATGTCTTGGTAATGAATCTGTTACGCGTCTCGAGGACGACCGCTTGTCTAGCGATCTGCTCGTGGCTGCGACGCAGCTCCTCACGACTTTCGGTAAGCGCCTGCATCGCCATTTGCCGCATGTTCTCGTTGCGAAACGCTTCGGAGTGATAGCGCAGACGTGCGATGAGTTCGACGGCGCTCGGGAGTTTGATCAGGTAGTCGTTGGCACCGACTCTGAACGCTTTTGCCTTGATGGCGGGATCTTCCTTCGTAGACAGGACCACTACTGGCACGTCCCGAGTCGAGGGGCTTTGTTTGAGTTGCTGGAGCACCTCCAGCCCATCGACGCCCGGCATCATCAAATCTTGCAGGATCACGGTCGGCTTCACGGACTTCGCGGTATCGAATGCGGCGACAGGATCCTGGCAGTGATGCACCGCGATGTAGTTCTCTGTGCCCAGCAGCTCGCGAATGCGTTCGGCGATGATCAATTGGTCATCGATGAGTAAAACCACGATCGACGGTCGCCGTGAATGAGCCATTACTAACGAGGTTAGGGGTTTTCGAGTCGAGGTGCTCGGTCGGCTACGGCGATTCACAGGTTTGGATTGACAAGTTCATAGGTGATATAGTTAACTACAACACTAATTAAGCCGAAATTCGCTGGAGGTTTCCATGTCTCGTGTCGTTTCGCTGTCCGTGTGTGCGGTTATCGGTCTGCTAACCGCCACCCCCTCGATGGCGGCCAGCGAGGTCACCCGCACCCGAATCCTGAGCGCCGCTGATGTTTCCGCGCTGGTCGTCACGGCCCAGGTCGGCGATGTGCGCATCGAGCAAGGGGACAGCGACGCCATCGTTGCCAAGGTCACGCTCAAGGCGAAGCGCACGATGGGGGTGTTCAGCTCTCTGCCTGATGTGTCGATTCTCGAGATGTCGGTTACGACCCGCGGCGATCAACTGCGCCTAGGTGTGGACGCGAAGAACGTCGAGGAGCGTTGGCTGATCCGCATGCCGCGAAAACCGCTCTCAGCCATCGAGGTCAAAGCCGGCGTTGGCAGCGTCACCGTTGCCGCTGTCGCGCGACGGATCGAAGTCGACCTTGGAGTCGGTGACGCGACAGTCGATGTGCCTAGCGGAGCGATCTCCGTGCAAATCGGCACAGGCGATGCGACTGTGCGTACGACTCTTGCCAACGCCGGCGCCATCGATGGCAAAACGGGCGTCGGCCGCGTGTCGTTGTCCGGCCTCGATGGAACCATCAACAGTCGCGCGGTGGGCGGCTCGGTGAGTGGCAAAGGTCGCGGCCAGGAACCGATCAACGCGATGGTTGGCGTCGGCGACTTATCGATCAGCTTGCAGTAGCGCCGTTAACCCACGAGCCGTAGCGCGCGACCATGTTGAATTCGTTGATCGCAGAATCGTTTAGCCGCTGGGCTGCCGCCTGGCGCGACCGCCCGACGAATGGCTGGCGCATCGCGTTGGTGCTGCTCGCCTACGTCGGCGGCCTGATTCTTGTCATGGTGCTGGCCAATCTGCTGCTGATTCCGGCGTTGAAGTCGATGCTCGGTACGGTCACCCCTTACCTGCGAGAGCTCGTGCAGCTGCTGATCCTGGGCGCCGCCTTCAGCACGGGGTTGTGGGCTGCACTGCGCAGCCAGCGTGCGCTACATGGTCCGCGCGTGCCCTCGCTCTGGGCTGCGCCCGGGGTCAACGCCCGCTATGCCGATGCCGTGATGTCGGGTGTGTTGTGGCTACTGCTGTTCCTGCTGTCCTCGGTCATCACCGGCGTTGACGAGATCCGTGAGCGCTTGCTCACTTACAGCCTCGCCCAATGGCTATTGCTCGGCGCGGTCGCGGTCGTGACCATAGGCATTCAGGCGAGCAGTGAGGAGTTGATCTTCCGCGGATATCTGTTGCCGAGTCTTGCGGCTCGCCTGTCGATCGGTGTCACCGTCTTGCTCTCCATCCTGCTGTTCACCGTCGGGCATCCGGGTTCGGGAATCTATGGCACTCTCGGCGTCGCGGCGTTTGCCGCCGTATTCGCGCTGGCGGTGCTCAAGACCGGCACCGTGAGCTACGGGGCGGGTGCGCACGTCGCCAACAACCTGGCGATGTTCCTGCTGTACCCCACAGTCGAGAACGCCGATGCCACGCCGCTCGATCTCGCCCTACTGAGCGGATCGCTCGTGATCTGGTTCCTTTGGGTGCAGCGACGCGAGGCGGCTCGCCACTAAGGCCGCCGCTTCCTGTGTGGCCGTCTGTTCGGCGAGCCCCCGCGCGACGCCGAGCTGATCCTGCGGCAGTCGATTTTGGCTTGCTTTGCTCTTGGCAGTAACGGAAGTCACTTCGAGGGTCAGCGCCACCAGCCCCTTGAGCATCTTGTCGATGTAAGGCGCTGGGGCATCGGATACGGCCCACGGTTCGGCCCGTTGCGCTTCAAACGCTCTCGTCAGCCGCTCGACGTACTGCAGTTTGAGCGCCGCGTCATGCGAGTGACTCAAGATCCCGCGTACATGCACACTCACGTAGTTGTAGGTGGGAACCACTTCGTGTGTCTGCTGCTTCGAGGGGTACAGCGAGGGTGAGACGTAAGCGGTGGCGCCGCTGAAGATCAGCAACACTTCCGGACGACTCTCGGCGAGTTTCCAACTCGGGTTGGCAAGCGAAGTGTGGGCGATGAAGGTGCCGCCGACCGCAACCTGATCGAGACAGAGGAAGGGCAGGTGGTCGGCGTGCGGGCGCCCCTCCTGAACGGCGATCAGCGTCGCTAACGGATGCTGCGCGACGAATTGGGCTATTCGCTCCGCGTCGGTTTCTTTAAAAACATCGGGTAGGTACACGAGGTGCTCCGAGTCGATCTAGCCTGGTCGATCATGCTACGTTTCGCGGATGAATACTTCCTTGATGCAACCCACACTTCACGGTTCTCTCGTTCACCTGTCTCCCATGCGGGCAGATGATTACGACGCGCTCTTCGCTGTCGCCAAAGATCCCTTGATCTGGGAGCAGCATCCCGCGCGGGATCGCTATAAACCCGAGGTGTTTCGTCTGCTCTTCGATAAAGGCCTTGCCTCGGGCGGCGCTTTGGTGGTTCGGGAGGCTGCGACGGGCGAGGTCATTGGTTCAACCCGTTACTATGACTATCGGCCCGAGGATCCCTCGATTGCGATCGGGTACACTTTTATCGCGCGCCGTTGTTGGGGCGGCACGTATAACCCCGAGATGAAACGCTTGTTGTTGCAGCATGCCTTCGGCTTCGTGGATCGAGTGTGGTTCCACATTGGCGTCCACAACCGCCGCTCGCGCGAGGCCATCTTGCGGGTGGGCGGACAGTTCAGCCACGAGATCTTCAGCGACCCGGCTTGGGCTGGGGCCGATCAATCGTACTACTACGTCGACAAGTCGTCCGTCGATCGTTGATCGCTCAACTCTCCTGCCGCAACTTGATCTTCTCGAGACTCATTTTGTCTTTGTAACTCATCAGCAAGGCGGCGCCCGCGAGAATCAGGATGCCGCCCGCTTCATAGAGGATGTTGACCGGGTCGATATCTTTGCTCTGCAGGATGATCATCCGACAGAGCGCGGTCATGGCGATGATGATGGGCAGCGTCACCGGAATTCGATGGCTCTTGTAAAACGCCCCGACCATGCCGAGCACCTCGGCGTAGATGAACAGCAGAAATAAATCGCTGAGGTTGACTACGCCCGACTCCAGCAGCCGCTTCACCTCGACGCCCGAGGCATAAAGGGTTGCTAGGCCGATCACCAGCAAAATCGCGTTTTCGCTGATCTGCACCAGGCGTGAACTCAGGGTCTTGACGTCGTTCGACATGGGCGAGCCCTCAGGATTTGGCCGATCTCGGCGCTGCCCCAAGCGTAGATCAAGCGACCGACCCGCGCCACCGATCAGATCAGAAGGTGCTGCAGGACCGCCTCGCGCAGTCGCTGGCTGAACGCCTTGTGATCATCTTCGTAGGCTTGGCGTGCCGCCCGTCCGGACTCGCTTCGTTGCTTCGCCGACATGAGACGTATTTCATTGATGCCGTGTTCGAGTTCGGCAGCGCTGAAAGATTCCGATCGGACGGCGAGCACCACCGCCCCCATGGCTCTGCCCTCGTTGTGGTAGTGGCAGAACGATTCGGGCGGCGCGAAGGACAACTGAATTCCGTGCCGTGCGAGCTCGGCAAAGTAGTCATCGTGCTTCGGAAAGTGATGCAGCATCAACTGTACGTTGTCGCGTTGCAGCCATTTCGGGAAGTTGAGCGGTGCCGCAGGGTCGTGCCATTGCACATGAAGAGCAGGCAAATCCGCTCTGCGACGCCACAGATCGAGCAAGGCCTGCGAGCCGCGGTTGGTGCTGCGGGCACCGAAGTGAGCGAACGTTTCGTGTCGTTCGACCTGCCGTTTGGGATCGGGCGAGCTGAAGCCGACCCACACTTGTGGCTGGCGGCTGAACGTCAAGGCGAGATCCTTCTGCGCCGCCACCGTCTTGAAGAGGACGAGATCGACGAGTTCCTCCGCACGCTGGATCGATTGGATGTCACACCACTTCGGCGTGGCGATCAGGGCGCGGCGCTTGTACCGACGAACCTCCTTCGAGTCGAGCACGCGCTCGAGAAAGATCGCAACGTCTCCTGGCGTGTCGACGGTCGTGAGTGCGGCAGTGTGCCGGTCGGAATCGCGATACAGGCTCTCGGGTACGAACAGCACGCGACAGGTCAGGGTGCCCGGGAAGGCCTCCTGAAGCGTGGCGCGCAGCACTTGGGCATCGACCTTGCGGGCGTTGCTCCAGCTCGGGCAGAAAATATCGACCAGACGGCTCATGGTAAGCGGCTGATTCTACTAAAATGACACCCGTCGACGGACCGATATACCGGAGAGACGATGGCTCGAACTGCGTGGCTGGGGTGGTTGATGGTGGGTTGTATGGCAGGCCTTGCTCAGGCGGCAGAGGGGCCGGTGACCCGTCAAAAAGACTTTTCAGCGACCGGCATCACCGCCGTCTCGCTCGATGCCGGGGTTGGGAGTGTTCGCATCGAACAGGGCGACGCCGATCGCATCAAAGTAACCGCCCGGCTTGAAGCCAAGCGCATGAGCAACCCGCTCAGTGCCCTGCCCGATGTCAGCAAGCTCGATATCCGTCATTCCGTGGTCAATGGCACGCTCGAACTGCGCGTCGATGCCAAAAATCTCAACGAGGACTGGGTGGTGACGCTCGCCCGTGTTCCGCTTAACCGCATCGACGTCGAACTTGGCGTCGGCGATGTCGAAGTGCAAAGCAGCGCCCGGCGAATCTCGGTGGAGGCGGGCGTGGGTGATGTGCGCGTTGATGCAGCGCTTGCCGAGATCAACATCGATGTCGACGTGGGTGATGCCCGGGTCGTGACATCTCAAAAAAGTGCGGGCTCCATTGACGCTAAGACTCGCGTGGGTGCAGTGACGCTCAAGGGTTCGAAGACGAGTTCCATGAGCGGCTCGGTCGGGGCCAGCGTCAGCAGTCAGGCCGAAGGCTCCAATCCCGTCATCATCAAGGTGGGCGTGGGTGACGTTCGAATAGATCTCACGCCGTGAAATTCACGCCTCGCTTCGACCTCTGGCATGCCTACGTGCCTTTGCTTGTTTTTGGCGTGATCATCTCTTTGTTGGTGTACTTTGACGTCGATCGACGGTTAGCAGAGCGCTTTTTCGTCGACACGCAGACCGGACACTGGCTCGGCGAAGGCACGTTCTGGGCCGACATCTTGCTCCACCGCTGGGGACGTAACTTTGCCCGTCTGCTCGGTGTGCTCGGTATCGTGGCCTTGCTGCTTAGTTTCAAGTTGCCGCGTCTGCGACCGCACCGGCGGGCGCTCGGCTATTACGTCGCCTGCATGGCCGTGGTGCCGTTGCTGGTCGGGGGGTTGAAAGTCGCGACCAACGTCGATTGCCCGCGTGATCTACAGGGTTACGGCGGTGATCGCCCCTATGTCGAATTGTTCGATGATCGACCTGACGAATTGCCGCGAGCCGAGTGTTTCCCGGGTGCGCACTCCTCGTCGGCGTTTGCGTTGTTTTGCCTGTATTTCTTAGGGTTGGCCTACAATCGGAGAATGGCTTGGACCGGTTTGGCGGCAGCCCTGACGGCTGGCAGTGCTTTTTCTTTTGCTCAGCAGGCTCGCGGAGCCCACTTTATCGGCGATGATCTGTGGTCTGCCGCCATCGCTTGGGCCATTTGCTACCTCTTTTACCGTTTTCTATGGCGTGGGGAGCTGCGTTCATGAAGCGACTCGGACGCATCCTGCTCAAGGGTTTGATCACCATCTTGCCGATCGGTTTGACGCTGTATTTCGCCTACTGGCTGGGCGTGACTGCCGAGTCGGTGCTCGCCGGAACCCTGAAATGGATGCTGCCCGTGGGCGCCTACCGCCCTGGCATGGGTCTGATCGCCGGCTTTTTGGTCATGTTTATCGTGGGTCTCGCCGTCAATGCCTACGTGGTTCGGCGGGTGCTGTTGTGGGGCGAGACCTTGGTCTTGCGCGTGCCACTGTTGAAAACCGTCTATGCAGCGCTGCGCGATCTGACAGCCCTGATGAAGCTGGGCGAGACGCCCGGAGAGCTGCAGCGAGTCGTGATGGTGCAGTGGGGACCGGGGCGCGCGATCGGCTTCGTTACCCAGGAGAACGCCACCGTGCCCGGACTTGGCACCGATGAGGCCTTGGTCGCCGTCTACTTGCCGATGAGTTACCAGATTGGCGGTTACACTCTGTACCTGCCACGTGACCGGCTACAGCCGACCGATCTGACGGTCGAGGCGGCCATGCGCATCGTGTTGACCGGCGGGCTGCAGACACAGTGAGGTGAAGTGATGTCAAACGTCGACTATTCGATCCGCGGACGCATTGCCGTCATCGCGTTCCAAGCGCCCCCCGTGAACAGCCTCGGGTTCAACTTGCGTGACGGGTTGCTGGCCGCGTTGGAACGCGGTGCTGCGGACCCTGCCGTGGACGGCCTCGTGCTGATCGGTAGCAACGGAACGTTCAGCGCCGGGGCCGACATCCGCGAATTCGGCTCTGCTGCGATGCAGCGTGGCCCGAGTCTGTGGACGCTCAATGCGCTGCTCGATTCACTGCCGAAGCCTGTGGTGGCCGCCATTGAGGGCGTGGCACTGGGCGGTGGTCTCGAGTTGGCCATGAGCTGTCACCACCGTGTGGCCTTGGCCACAGCCAAGGTCGGACTGCCGGAGGTCAAACTCGGATTGCTGCCGGGTGCCGGGGGTACGCAACGTTTGCCGCGCCTGATCGGCATCGAGAATGCCCTCAATGTGATGCTCTCGGGCGAGCCGTTATCTGTCGGGCTATTCGCCAAGTCACCACTGGTCGATGCGGTGGTCGAAGCGGATCTCATCAGCGCTGCAGTCAAGCTGGCCGAGACGTCGGCCGCCGCAGTGAAGGCCGGCCAACCGCTGCCGCGGGCGCGTGATCAGAAGATCCGCGAACCCGATCTCGAGGCGTTGTTGCAGTTTGCTCGTAACACGGCCAAGACCGCATTCAAGGAGTATCCGGCTCCGCTCTCCATCATCGATGCCGTGGGTTTCGGTGCGAAGAACGGCTTTGATGCTGGCTTGCTCGAGGAGGGCAGGCTGTTCCGGCAACTGATGGATGGGTCGGTGTCGGCGGCCTTGCGGCATATTTTCTTTGCCGAGCGCGCCGCGTCGCGAATCGCCGACTTACCGGCTGATGTCCGGCCACGTGCGGTACAGCGGATCGCCGTGATCGGTGCTGGGACGATGGGCACCGGCATCAGCATCAACTTCCTCAATGCCGGCATCGAAGTGCGCTTGCTCGAGCTCAATAAGGACGCACTCGATCGTGGTGTCGCGCGGATCCGCGAGGTGTTCGAGGGGCAAGTCAAGAAAGGCAAGCTCGATGCCGCCAAGCTCGAGACGCGCATGGCGCTGCTGAAGCCGGTCCTCGCCTACGAAGATATCGCCGACGTCGATCTGGTCATCGAGGCGGTGTTCGAGGAGATGAGTGTCAAGGAGCAGGTGTTCACCAAACTCGATTCCGTCGTCAAGCCGGGTGCCATCCTCGCGACCAACACGTCTACGCTCGATGTCGATCACATCGCTGCAATCACCAAGCGCCCCCAAGACGTTATCGGACTGCATTTCTTCAGTCCCGCCAACGTCATGAAGCTGCTCGAGGTGGTACGCGGCGCGAAGACCGCACCGGATGTTCTGGCTACCGCAATGACGCTAGCCAAAAAGATCAAGAAGACTGCCGTGGTCTCCGGCGTCTGCGATGGCTTCATCGGCAATCGCATGATCAACCAGTATTCGGCCCAGGCCATGGCGATGGTCAACGAAGGTGCGAGCCCGGAGCAGATCGATAAGGCAGTCGAGAAGTTTGGCTTTGCCATGGGCCCCTTCCGCATGGGCGATCTGGCGGGTAACGATATCGGCTGGCACATCCGCAAACGCCAGTACGCCGCGGGCACGCTCACCCGCAAGCAGGTGATCGCCGATCGACTCTGCGAGATGGGAAGATTCGGGCAGAAAACCGGCAGCGGTTGGTACGACTACAAGAAGGGCGATCGCACCGCGTATCCGTCACCTGTGGTTGCACAAATCATTGAGGAAGCGCGTGCGGCAGCCGGCATCACGCCGCGCAAGATCGACGCGTCCGAAATCGTCGACCGTTTGGTGTATGCCCTCGTCAACGAGGGTGCGCGCATCCTTGAGGAGAAGATCGCGCAGCGCGCTTCGGACATCGACCTCGTCTACCTGACCGGCTACGGCTTCCCGATCTGGCGTGGCGGTCCGATGCGCTATGCGGATTCGCAAACGCTGTACGAGGTCGCGCGACGCATGCGCGCGTTCGGCGCGCAGCCGGGCGGCGACAACGATTTCTGGACGCCTGCGCCGTTGCTGGCGCGTCTTGCCGCCGAGGGCGGCTCATTTACGGGAGGTGCCGCATGAGTCACGCCGCATCGGGCCGCGAGGCCGTGATTGTTTCCACTGCACGAACTGCGCTCACCAAGAGTTGGAAGGGCGCCTTCAACATGACGCACGGGGCCACGCTCGGCGGTCATGTGGTCAAAGCGGCAGTCGAACGCGCGAAGGTCGATCCGGCGTCCATCGAGGATGTGATCATGGGTTGCGCAAACCCTGAGGGCGCGACAGGCTTCAACATCGCGCGCCAGGCGGCTTTGCGTGCCGGTTTGCCGGTGAGCGTAGCTGGCGTGACCGTCAATCGTTTCTGCTCCTCGGGATTGCAGAGCATTGCACTGGCTGCACAACGCATCATCGCGGGAGAAGGCGATGTGTACGTGGCTGGCGGCCTCGAATCGATTTCCTGTGTGCAGGCCGAGATCAACCAGCACATGGCGCTCGAGAACTGGCTGAACCGCAACAAGCCGGCCATCTACCACTCGATGCTGCAGACTGCCGAGACGGTGGCCGCACGCTATTCGATCTCGCGCGAGCGGCAAGACGAATACGGTGCACGCAGCCAGCAGCGAGCCTGTGCGGCGCAAGCAGCCGGGCACTTCACGGCGGAAATCGCGCCGATCACCGTTCGAACGGCGGGAGTCGATCAGGCGGCAGGTGGTCGTTTGTTCACTCGCGAGGTCACGGTCACCCAGGATGAGGGTTTGCGTGAGGGCACGACGGTCGAGGCGGTCGCGCGCATTCGCAGCGCCATGCCGGGCGGCACGGTAGCCGCGGGCAACGCGAGCCAGTTCTCAGATGGTGCTGGAGCGTGTGTTGTCATGAGCGCTTCTGAAGCCGCCCGACAGGGCATCGAGCCGCTTGGCGCGTTTCGTGGTTTCGCCGTTGCCGGGTGCGAACCCGACGAAATGGGCATTGGCCCGGTATTCGCGATCCCGAAGCTGCTGTCCCGGACCGGCGTCAATATTCAAGATATCGGGCTTTGGGAACTCAACGAAGCGTTTGCGGTGCAGGTGATCTACTGCCGTGATCGGCTCGGCTTGCCCGACGAGCGGTTGAACGTGGATGGTGGTGCCATCGCCGTGGGTCATCCGTACGGCATGAGCGGTCAGCGTCTCGTCGGTCACGCGCTAATGGCCGGCAAGCGTCTGGGTGCGAAGTTCGTCGTCGCTACCATGTGCATCGGTGGCGGGATGGGAGCGGCCGGCCTGTTCGAGGTGTTCTGATGCGCAGGTCGGGCGGAGCTCTCGTAGTCTCTGCTCTGGCGGGCTTATTGGGTGCAGGGGCGGCTATGGCGATCGAAATACCGCAGTACCGTGTCCTCGAGCAGGAGGGCGCCTATGAATTGCGCGAGTACGGGCCGTACCTGCTCGCCGAAACGGAAGTCGAGTCCGGTTTCATGAACGCCGGCAACGTCGCGTTCGGGCGCTTGTTCCGCTATATCAGCGGCGCTAATTCGGCGCAGACCGAGATCGCGATGACCGCACCCGTCGAGCAGGGTAGCCGCCCGCAGGGCGAGAAGATCGCCATGACCGCACCCGTCGAGCAATCACGCGGTGAGGGTGTGTACCGGGTGGGTTTCGTGGTACCGAGTAAATACTCGCGCGACACCGTGCCGAAGCCGCTTGATCCGCGTGTCAGCATCCGCGAAGTGGGTGCGCGCAAGGTGGCGGTGTGGCGCTACTCGGGGCGCTGGACCGAAGAGAATTTCCGCGAGCACGAGCAGCAGTTGCGACAGATCATCGCGCGCAAGCAACTGCAGGCCGAGTCTGGAGACAGCGCGATCATCGCGCGGTACGATGCGCCCTTCATGCCGTGGTTCATGCGGCGCAACGAGGTGATCATCCCGTTGCGCGGCACGCCGACATTGCACTAGTTGGGGCCTGCGGTTAGCGTGCCCGTCCAGTCATCGGCATGTTGAGCGACCGCGCGGCGTGTCTTGCGATCGAAAAGACAGAGCATCACGGCTTGCTTGCCTCGCATGTGTGCCTGCGGCCAGGTGCCTCGCACCAGCCGCGCATCGATGCCGATAGCATCATCGAAGCGAACTACGGCAGCTTGGACTTGCGGTTCGCGCAGGCCCGAGGCCTTGCGGCACGCAGCAGCGACATCCTTGTCGTGTTGGGCCCAAGCGGCTGGTGAACTGGCAATGGCGACGCGGGTGAGTCCCGCGAGACCGACGAGCGCCAATACGCACAAAGTCAATGTGTGTAAGGTCGTTGATGTCGCATCTTTGAACGACAAACGGAGGTTTCTCATGACCACTTCTCCTGAAGACTTGCGCAGTCTGCAACCACTGGGTTCGCTGGATCGTCGCACATTCGTCACGACTGCGTTGGCGGGAGGTTTCGCGGCGGCCACTTTACCGGTCAGCGCATCGACTCTCGTGACGGATGCCACCGGGCTCGAGGCTGGCGAGACGCGGATCCCCGTCAGCGACGGTGAACTGCCTGCCTACTTCGCGCGGCCTGCGGGCAATGCCGCGGTGCCTGTGATCCTCGTCATCCAAGAAATCTTTGGTGTCCATGAGCACATCCGCGATGTATGCCGGCGCTTTGCCAAGCTCGGCGCCCTGGCGGTAGCCCCGGAGCTGTTCGCCCGACAGGGTAATCCCGCGACCGTCAGCGATATGACCGTGTTGATGCGCGATATTGTGGCCCGCGTTCCCGACGCACAGGTCATGGCGGATCTCGATGCCACGGTCGCTTGGGCGCGCGGTCGCGGCGGGCGCGAGCGAGTGGGTATCACGGGTTTTTGCTGGGGCGGGCGAATCACTTGGTTATATGCCGCCCACAGTGCCGACGTGGCCGCGGGCGTTGCATGGTACGGTCGTCTCGTCGGCACGGCGAGTGAGTTGCAGCCCAAGCATCCGGTGGATGTGGCTGCGCGCCTGCAAGCCCCCGTGCTCGGTTTGTATGCGGGCCGCGATGGAGGCATTCCGCTGCAGTCGGTCGATACGATGCGCAGCGCACTCGGTGAGCCAGGCGTGTCTCGCGCTGCATCGGCTTCGACCATCGTCGTCTTCCCCGAAGCTCAGCATGGTTTCTACGCCGATTACCGAGCCTCTTACCGCGCCGAAGATGCAATCCCGGCTTTCGACCGAGCCTGCAATTGGTTCCGCGCCAATGGGCTGGCGCTTGCGCAGACGAAGACCTGAGTGCTGCTGAAGTTCGACGACGTTTGTCTCGCATTCGGTTCGAGGCCGCTGCTCGATCGGGTGTCACTGCAGGTCGCAGAAGGCGAGCGCGTCTGTGTGGTCGGCCGAAATGGCGAAGGCAAATCGTCGCTGTTGCGTCTGGTTGCGGGACGTTCACCACCCGATGACGGCACAGTGTGGGTTAAACCCGGGGCGCGACTGGCGATGCTGGCGCAGGATCTTGATGTCGTCGAGGGTACGCGCGTCGGCGAGGTCGTGCGGAGCGGACTGCCTGCCGACGCGGGTGAGAGTTGGGAAATAGGCCATCAAATCGAATCGATCCAGACGCGACTCGGGCTGGATCCCGATCGTGAATTTGCCGAGTTATCCGGCGGCTGGCAGCGGCGCGCCCTGCTCGGGCGAGCGTTGGTGAGCGACCCTGACATCCTGCTGCTTGATGAGCCCACCAATCATCTCGACATCGAGGCCATCGAATGGCTCGAACAGATGATGTTGGAGTTTCGGGGTGCTTTGCTGTTCGTCAGCCACGATCGCGCCTTCGTCAACCGGTTGGCTACCCGAGTCGTGGAGCTCGATCGCGGACAGCTGAGTTCATGGCCGGGAAACTACGACGACTTCGTCGTCAAAAAAAATCTTCAGTTGCAGATCGAAGTCAAGGCCAACGCGCACTTCGACAAGAAGCTTGCGCAGGAAGAGGTCTGGATACGCCGGGGCGTCGAGGCGCGACGTACGCGTAACGAAGGCCGGGTCCGAGAGTTGAAGGCGATGCGTGAACAGCGACGGCAGCGACGTGATCGCATTGGCCAGGCCGAGTTCGCTTTGAGTGAGGCAAACGAGTCAGGCAAGCGGGTGTTCGAGGCCGAAGGTGCACTCGTGCGCTTCGCCGAAAAGACGGTGATTCGTGACTTCTCGACGCGGATCCAGCGAGGTGATCGGATCGGCATAGTCGGACCGAATGGTGCGGGCAAGAGCACGCTGATCAAACTGTTGTTGGGGGAGGTCGAGCCTCAGGAAGGCAAGGTCTGGCGCGGTTCGCGCCTCGAGATTGCTTACTACGATCAGCAGCGCGAGCAGCTCGATCTGGCCGCTTCGGTGTTCGATAACGTCAACGGTGGCAACGCGTTCGTGCCGATCGGGGGCGAAAACCGCCATGTCTCGGGTTATCTGCGCGAGTTTCTCTTTCGTCCTGACCAGTTACTGACGCCCGCTTCCGCGCTCTCGGGTGGTGAGCGTAATCGACTGTTGTTGGCGCGATTGTTCGCGCGACCCGCCAATGTGCTGGTGATGGACGAACCCACCAACGATCTCGACATCGATACGCTCGAACTACTCGAGGAGTTGGTCGCCGAGTTCACAGGAACGCTGCTGCTCGTCAGTCACGACCGCGCATTTCTCGACAACGTCGTGACCAGTCTGCTCGTCCTCGAAGGCGATGGTAGTGTGCGCGAATTCGTGGGTGGTTGGACTGATTGGCGGAAGTGGCGCACGGCGGCGCGTGAGCAGGAATTGGCATCACAACGTGCTGCGCACATACCGACACCGACCGCCGAGGCATCCCGCAGTTCGGCAATCCCGGCGCGACGAGCGAAGCGCTTGTCGTTCAAGGAACAGCGCGAGTTCGATGAGCTGCCGCAGCGGATCGAGTCACTTGAGTCTCGCAAAGGCGAGCTTGAAATCCGCGTGGCCCAACCCCATTTCTATCAGGGTACGGCAGAGTCCATCCGTGACAGCCTGCAGCAATTGCAGCAACTGATCGAAGATATCGATGCGGCGTACGCGCGCTGGGCCGAACTCGAAGCGCTGCGCGATGCCACTTAGTGTATAGTCCGACCCCTTTTTCCAGAGTATTTCCATGAATTTTTCCGAACTCGGGCTCGTGCCCGAGCTGCTGCGCGCCGTCGCCGAAAAGGGCTACGACACGCCGACGCCGATCCAGGCCAAAGCCATCCCCGCCGTACTCTCCGGACGCGACGTTCTTGCAGGGGCCCAGACCGGCACGGGCAAGACGGCGGGTTTCGTGCTGCCGCTGCTGCAGAAACTCGACAGTGCCCAAGGCCGTGCGCCGCGCGCGCTGGTACTGAGCCCCACGCGCGAACTGACCGCGCAGATCGCTGAGAACGCCCGGGTGTACGGTCGTTACAAGAACCTGCGCACGCTGGTGGTGTTCGGCGGCGTCAGCGAGCGACCGCAGATCGACGGTTTGCGACAGGGGTGTGACCTGCTCATCGCCACGCCGGGTCGCTTGCTCGATCTCGTCGAACAGAAGGCCTGCGACTTGTCTGCCGTACGTCATCTCGTGCTCGACGAGGCTGATCGTATGCTCGACATGGGCTTCATCCATGCCATTCGCCGGATTATTCGTTTGCTGCCTGCGGAACGGCAGAACCTGATGTTTTCGGCGACCTATTCAGACGATATTCGTGACCTCGCTGCGCGCATGTTGCGCAACCCGATCACTGTTGAGGTTGCTTCGCGCAACACGACGGCCGAGCGCGTCGAGCAGGTCGCGTTCAAGGTGCCCAAAGAGCACAAGCGGCATCTGCTCGTGCACTTATTTGAGTCGGGTGCTGCAGGCGAGGGCTCCTGGCATCAGGCGCTGGTATTCACGCGCACCAAGCACGGAGCGAACCGTCTCGCACAGCAACTTGAAGCGGCGGGCATTCGTGCGGCAGCCATCCATGGCAACAAGAGTCAGGCTGCGCGAGTGCGGGCGCTGAGCGATTTCAAGGCGGGCAAGATCGCCGCGCTTGTGGCAACAGAGGTCGCCTCGCGTGGGCTCGACATCAAGGAGTTGCCGCAGGTCGTCAACTACGAATTGCCGAACGTGCCCGAGGACTATGTCCACCGTATCGGTCGTACCGCTCGGGCGGGCGCCACCGGCCGCGCCGTCAGTTTGGTGTCGGCCGACGAGGCAGGGCTGCTACGTGACATCGAGCGCACCATGCGACAAACCGTGCCCGTGCTCGCCACTCCGCCGTTTAAAATTGTCGAGAGTCGACCCGCAGCCACAGCCGATGCGCCGGCGCGTGGCGAGGTCAACCGCCCGAACGCTTCGCCGGGTAACCGAGCCGGGTCAACTCCGCGACGAGCAGGTCACGGTGGTCGCCCTGGATCTCGATCACACCATTCCGGACCGTCCCGCCGCAACCGCAGCGCTTTTTAAGCTGTTTGGCGAGCTCCTCGAGCCGCTCCTGCGTCAGCGGCAGTCCGGTGATGACCGATACTCCCTTGCCGCCGCGGCCCTGAGTCTCTCGGCCCACGCGGACCATGGAGGTTTTTTGTCCGCCAGAGAGCGGTGCGACGATTCCGCCGGCTAGGGCTTTGCGTTTCGCATCGGTGTTCATGCTGCAGAGTCTAGGCGAAGCGCCTGCGGGCTAGAATGGCCTCATGCGCAAAGCCCACCCGATGCTCGCTCTCCTGTGCGCGTCCCTGCCGATGGCGGCGTGGAGCGCATCGTCGCCACCTTCGCAGTCGCCTTCGCCGCTTGATGCCGAGTTAAGCCGGATCCTGACTCTCCTGCCCGGCCGGTATGCCGGGTCGATGGCCGATCCGCTTGATCCGAGCGGCGGCAAAATAATCCGGCTGCATCACAAGATCGTGCCCATCGAGGCGCCGCAGTTCGGGCAGAAGGTCTTCTACCACCAGATCTCGCGCGATGCCGTCGACTCGCTGCAGCCCACGCAGCAGAAGATCTACGTTTTTGATCTCGACCCTGAACGCAAGCGCAATCGCATGCGCTCGTTCGTGTTCTATCCGAAGTCGGGATACGCCAATCTCGAGCGCGACGCCGTGGCCCTGCGCCAACTGCAGCCTCAGCAATTGATGTCCTTTCCGCCAGGCTGTGAGATCAACTGGAGTGAGGAGGCCGGCGAAGTTTTCTTTGCCCGCGTTCGGCTCGGTGACTGCCGGTACGACAGTGTCGCGTTCAAGCAGCCCATCCTGCCGTTGCTCACCTATCGCGTCAGCCGCGAGGCCTTCGCCATCGAGGACGTGCTGCACGATGCCAATCGAAAGCCCCTGTATCCGTCGGGAGGTCTCGCGTCAGCGGCTCGTTTGCCGAGCACGCTCGCTACGGTTCTCGCCGCAACTTCGCCAGCGGAGTGGCGCGAACTCGATCCTGCGCGAACGCTCTACATGGATCTCGACGCCGGTCGAGTCGTATTCGAGTTATCCGCCACGTTTGCACCGGCGCATCTCGCCAATATTCGTACGCTCGTCAAAGCCGGCTGGTTCGATGGTCTATCCATCAATCGTGTGCAGGACAACTTCGTCACGCAGTGGGGTGACGCCACGAGCTCGCGGAAGCTGAATGGTGCTACCGAGCGAGTAGCCCCGGAATTCGAGCGTCAGTGGAGTGCGGATCTGCCGTTTACTGCACTGCCGGATGGCGACGTGTATGCGCCGCAGGTGGGATTCGTCGACGGCTTTCCAGTGGGCGGCGATCGGGAGCAGGGGCGAATCTGGCTTGCACACTGCTACGGTACGCTCGGTGTGGGGCGCGATAACGCGGCGGATTCGGGAAACGGGAGCGAGCTGTATGTCGTGATCGGCCACGCTCCACGCCAGCTTGATCGAAATATCACCGTCGCCGGCCGTGCCCTGCAAGGTATGGAGCTGCTGGCGGCACTGCCGCGCGGCGGCGAGGCCATGGGGTTCTACGGCAGCGCGACGCAGCGGGTGCCGATCCGTCGCATGCGCATGGCCGAGGACTTGCCTTTGGCGGAGCGTGTCCCGCTCGAGGTGTTGCGCACCGATACGCCAAGCTTTGTGGAAGTCGTTGAGGCGCGTCGCAATCGTCGCGATGAATGGTATCTGCGCCCTGCTGGGCGTATCGACCTGTGCAGCGTGCCGTTACCCGTGCGTCGCAAGGTCTCGCCATGACTCGAAGTGCCCACGTCATCGTCGTTGGTGGTGGTATCGGCGGTCTCGCCGCTGCTCTGGGATTATTACGAGCTGGGCAGCGGGTGACCTTGCTCGAACAGGTCGCAAGTCTTGCCGAAGTCGGCGCGGGTCTCAGCATCACGCCGAATGCTGGCAAGGCCTTGGATTTCTTGGGGCTCGGCGATGTACTCACGCGGATCGGCAACACGCCGCCCGCGGGGCAGATCCGGCATTTCCAAACGGGCGCGACGCTAGTTAATTTGCCGCAGGATCAGAGTCGGGAGAAATACGGCAAACCGCTCTATCACGTGCATCGGGCCGATCTACATGCGGCGCTCGCCGCTGCGGTAGCCGCACTTGATGCAGGTTGTCTGCACACGGGCTGCGAGGTGCAGCAGGTTGACTCGCGCGCCGATGGAGTCCGCGTTACGTTGGCCGATGGCAGCGGTATCGATGCCGACTGGTTGGTAGGCGCGGATGGCATCCACTCGCGCGTGCGTAGCGAATTGATGGGGCCTGATCGACCCAACTTCACCGGGTATGTCGCGTGGCGCGGCTTGATTCCGGGGGAGCTCGTCGATCCCGCGCTGCTCGATCCGCCGCTCTGCATGACGGTGGGGCCGCGGCGCATGCTGATGCGTTATCCGTTGCGTCGCGGTGCCTTGGTGAACTTCGTCGCTATAGCCCGGCGGAGCGCGTGGATGGAAGAGGGCTGGTCGGTGCGTTCCGAACCGCACGAGCTGCTCGATGAGTTCGCCGATTTCGAGACGCACACCTTGCGCCTGCTCGCGCTGACTCCTGCCGATCGCCTGTTCAAGTGGGGACTCTTTGATCGTGATCCGCTGTCGGGTTGGACGCGCGGCCGGGCAACGCTGCTCGGCGACGCGGCTCACGCCATGCCACCCTTTACGGGTCAGGGCGCTGTAATGGCGCTCGAGGATGCGGCGATTCTTGGGCGTGCCGCCGCGGCGACGGCAGATGTCGACGAACTCATGCGTCGCTATGAGGCGGCTCGCTTGCCGCGCGTGACGGCTGCGCTCGCGATGTCGCGGGCGCGCTCCGAGTTGTACTTCGCGGACGATCCGCTGCAGCAGGTGCGTGCGCTGGGTGCGGGTATGGCGGAGTTACGAACGCTGTACGACTACGATGCCGCGACGGTTCCGGTGTAGCGCGTTGGCGGTCAGCGCGAGGGCGGTTAAAGAGCGAGCGTTTGGCGCAGGGTGGTGCCGCTGGCGAGGCGATCGAACCCCGCGTTGATATCGTCCAGTTGCAGCGTCTCGGCCAGCAGCAGATTCACCGGCAACCGCCCACTCTGATACCACTCGACGTAGCGGGGAATGTCACGTGAGGGAATGCAGCTGCCAAGGTAACTGCCCTTGATCGTGCGCTCCTCAGCCACGAGCAGCGTCTGTGCGATCGAGAACTGGGCCTGGGGATGGGGCAGCCCCGCCGTCACCGTCGTGCCGCCGCGCCGCGTGATGCGATAGGCGAGTTCCATCGCTTTGACCGAGCCTGCCATCTCGAACGCATACTCCACACCGCCCGAGGTCGCGGCGCGAATGGCCTCTGCGCAATCCACATCGGCGGCGTTAAAGGTGTGTGTGGCGCCGAGTGATCGGGCGAGGGCGAGTTTGTCGTCCGACAAATCGACGGCGACCAGCGTGCGAGCCTGCTGCATGCGTGCACCTAGCAGGGCCGCAAGACCGACGCCCCCCAGGCCGATCACCGCGACGCTGCGCTCGAGCGGCAGTTGCGCCGTGTTGATGACCGCGCCCGTTCCTGTGATGACGGCACAGCCGAATACGGCAGCCTCGGCAAAGCCGAGCGATCGATCGACTTTGACCACCGATTGGCGCGACACCGTGGTGTACTCGGCAAACGCCGACACGCCCATGTGATGATTGAGTTCGGCTGCATCTCGTCGCAAGCGGCGGGCGCCGCTCAGCAGCGTTCCTGCCGTGTTGGCGGCGAGACCAGGCTCGCACAAGGCCGGACGGCCGCCCTCGCAGGGAGCGCAGTGGCCGCAGCTCGGTACGAAAGCGGTGACCACGTGGTCGCCGACGACGAGATCCGTTACGCCCGGCCCCACTTCCTCGACGACTCCTGCGCCTTCGTGACCGAGCACCATCGGCAGTGGCCGCGGGCGGTTGCCATCGATCACCGACAGATCCGAGTGACAGAGCCCTGCAGCCCGCATACGCAGCAACACCTCGCCCTCGCCCGGAGGCAAGAGTTCGACATCGGCGACTTCGATGGGGCGGGAATCGGCGTAGGGCGCCGGAGCGCTCATGCGGGTGAGAATAGCAGCGCGGGTTTTCATGCGCGGACGCTAAGGCTTCACGACAGATATGGCAACATTCAACCCATGACGCGTTCACCTCCCCCCCACCGTGCGGATTTCGCCTGTTTCCGGCCGATCGGTACCCGGTGGCTCGACAATGATGCATACGGCCATATCAACAACGTGGTGTATTACGCGTACTTCGATACCGTCGTGAACGCCTACCTCATCGAGCATGCCGGCTGTGACATTCGCCAGTTACAGGCCATTGGTGTCGTTGCCGAGACGGGTTGTCGATTTTTTTCGTCCTTGTCTTTTCCCCAACAACTCGAGGTTGGTCTAAGCATTGATCGCCTCGGTCGCAGCAGCATCACCTATCGGCTGGGTGTATTTGCCCAAGGTGCCGATATCGCTGCCGCGCAGGGCTCGTTTGTCCACGTCTACGTGGACAGCAGCACGCGCGAGGTCGTCCCTGTTCCCTCGATCATTGTGGAAGCAGTACAATCTTTGCTCATATGAGCATTGATACGATCAAGACGTTAATTGTTGTAGCGGTGGTCTTACCCGCTGCGCTCGTGATCATTTGGGCGCTGGCCTCGTGGGGTTGGCGCAAGAGCGGTGTGGATAAACCCTGGAGCTCACTCTCCAAGGTGTTTCACTGGACGATCGCTGGCAGCGTAGTGCTGACCACCATGATCATGTACTACATGATCAATCTCGGTGACACCACCGTGCCGGAGATTCGAGCCGAATACAGTCGGTTGTTGAAGACGCACAAGTCCCTTGGTCTAGTCGTGCTGTTTCTCGTCGCCTTTCGCTTCGGCTGGAATCGTTGGCGCGCCCGACCGCCCGTCACCGAGTCACTGACGCCGCTGCAACGGCGCGCCTCGGCCAACATGCATCGCCTGTTGTATGGCTTCATGTTGTTCGTGCCCTTGCTGGGCTGGATGGCGTCGATGACCTACGGTGGCAAGACGAGCTTCTTTGGCTTATTTGAGCTGCCGGTGTGGCTGCCGAAGAACATCGAGTGGGCCAACGTGCTGCAACCGGCACATGTCTGGCTCGCTTGGGGAATGGTGGTATTGGTGGGAGTGCACTTCGCAGCCGCACTATGGCACCACCTCGTGCGTCGCGATGCGACCCTAAAGCGAATGTTGCCGGAGCGGCGCGGCTCAGACGCTGCGTGATCGGGCGGCGCGCTCGAGGCGACTGATGCCGAGAGCGCCGCTGCGCACCACTTCCTGCAATTCCGCACCGCGGCCAAGTTCGGCGATGAACTCATCGACCTCAGCTTCACTCGCGGTGAGCTCGACAATGAATCCATCGATGGCCGGATCAAGCACCCGCCCGCCCGCACGCACGACATAGCCGCGGACCGCATCTGCTTGCTCGTAGCGGACCTTGAGCTTCAGCAGCACGAGCTCGCGCTCGAGATGTTCGCCTTGTGTCATGTCCTCGACGGCGACTACATCGATCAACTTGTTAAGTTGGTTGACGATCTGCTGGATGACCGAATCGGAGCCGCGAGTCACGAGCGTGATGCGCGAGACGGTCGGATCGTCGGTGGCTGCCACCGAGAGGGACTCGATGTTGTAGCCGCGTGTGGAAAACAAACCGGCGACGCGGGTGAGCGCACCGGCCTCGTTCTGCAGGTGGATGGCGATGATGTGGCGCATGGTTGAAGCCACAGCATATTGCACGAATGGCCTGAACTGGTAGTCTGGAAGGCCCCCCGCGTCCGTTTGCCGAGTGTCACCACCCATGCCCGCCTCTGCCCAAGCCGCCGCTCATCCCCGTGCCGGGACCACGATGACGGGCGCCGAAATCATCGTCCAAGTGCTGGCCGATGAAGGTACGACCACCATCTTCGGCTATTCCGGCGGCGCCATCCTGCCGACCTACGACGCCGTATTTCTCTACAACCAAGCGCAGACCGAAAAGGGCGCGCCGCAGATGCCGCTGATCGTTCCAGCCAACGAGCAGGGTGCGGGATTCATGGCAGCGGGCTATGCGCGGGCGAGCGGACGGGTCGGGGTGTGTCTCGTGACCTCCGGACCGGGCGCCACCAACACGGTGACGCCAGTGCGGGACTCCATGGCCGACTCGGTGCCGATGATCGTGATCTGCGGTCAGGTGCCGACGGCAGCCATCGGCACCGACGCCTTTCAAGAAGCCCCCGTACCGGCACTGATGGGTTCGGTAGCCAAGCACATTTTCCTGGTCACCGATCCAACGCAACTCGAGGCTACCGTGCGCACCGCGTTCGAGATCGCCCGCACGGGGCGACCGGGCCCCGTCGTCATCGATGTACCCAAAGACGTCCAGAACTGGGTTGGCACCTTTCGTGGCGAGGGCGTGTTGCCGATCCCGGGCTATCGGAAGCGCTTGTTTGCCGCGACGCATGCAGCCATCGAGGACGACGAGGCGGCTGAATTCTTTGCGATGCTGAGTGCCGCGAAGAAGCCACTGATCTACGCTGGCGGTGGGGTGATCAATGCCGGGGCCGCCGCTGCGCTGACCGAGTTCGCGAAGACATTCAACCTGCCCGTGGTCACCACACTGATGGGCATCGGTGCGTTCGATACGACAGATGCTTTGTCCATGCGCATGCTCGGCATGCATGGCGCAGCGTTCGCCAACTACGCCGTCGATGATTGCGACATGTTGATTGCGCTCGGGTCACGATTTGATGATCGCGTCGCCGGCGTGCCGACCAAGTTCGCGCCTAATGCCCGGCGCATTGCCCACATCGACATCGACCGTGCCGAGATCAACAAGGTGAAGTCGGTTGACTGGAGCCACGTGGGGCAGTTGCCTGATGCACTCGAGACTCTGACCCGGTACGGCCGTCGAACGGGCTTCCGGCCGGATTACAGCGCTTGGCACGCGGCGCTGGCTGCATTGCGCGAGACGCATGCCATGAACTACGACCGGCAAAGCGAGCTCATCCAACCGTATTACGTCATCGAGGAGATCAACCGGCTGACGCGGGGTGAGGCCATCATCGCCACAGGCGTGGGTCAGCACCAGATGTGGGCCGCGCAGTACTTCGATTTTCGGCACCCGCGCTTGTGGTTGACGTCGGGGTCGATGGGCACGATGGGCTTCGGTCTTCCCGCTGCCATCGGTGCGCAGTTCGCTCGGCCTGAGGCGCTCGTCATCGACATCGATGGTGATGCGTCGGTGCGCATGAACATCGGCGAGCTTGAAACGGTGACCACCTACGATCTGCCGGTAAAGGTCGTGGTGCTCAATAATTTCGGCGATGGCATGGTCAAGCAGTGGCAGAAACTCTTCTTCAAGGGGCGCTTGTCAGCCAGCGACAAGTCGCTGCACAAGAAGGACTTCGTCAAAGCGGCGCAAGCCGATGGGTTCAAGTTTGCCGTGCGGCTCGAGCGCAAGGCCGATGTATCGCGCGTGGTGGAGGAGTTCATCCGCTATCCCGGCCCGGCGTTCCTCGAGGTCATCATCGATCCGGACGCCGGCGTTTATCCGATGGTGGGTCCCGGCCAGTCCTACGATGCCATGATCACGGGCGATTTCATTAAAGCCCGGCACAAGCAGCCGGTCGATGCAGTAGCGCCCGGCCCGTCGCAGATGTTTTGAGGTTGAGCGGCTCGTCATGAAATATTTGCACACCATGGTTCGAGTGGCTGATCCCGAGGCGTCGCTGCGCTTTTATCGCGACGCCCTGGGTCTCGAAGTGCTGTCGCGCAAGGATGTTCCACAAGGTCGGTTCACGCTGATTTTTCTTGCGGCGCCGGGTGATCATTCCGCGCAGATCGAGTTGACCCATAACTGGGACCCGGAGGTGTACGAGGGAGGGCGCAATTTCGGCCACGTGGCCTATGCCGTGCCGGATATCTACGCCACCTGCCAGCGCCTGCGCGATCACGGAGTGACGATCCTCAGGCCGCCTCGAGACGGGCGTATGGCGTTCGTGCGTTCGCCCGACGGGATTTCGATCGAGTTGCTACAGCATGGCTCAGCGCTGGCTCCCGCCCAGCCTTGGGCCTCAATGCCCAACACCGGCACCTGGTAGCGCTCGAGCCTTAGCGACTCTCAGGGTTTCGGCGCGGCCTTGATCAGCGCCTGCACCGCATCTGCGGTAGGTGGCAAACCCTCTACGCTTGCGACATGGGCGAGTACGCCGTGCTGCCACCTGAACGCCATGCCGGAGAGATAGCCGCCCGAGCCTGCTGATTGGGTGATCACGACGACTTCCTCGCCGGGTCGGCCGTCGATCTCGGCAGCGAGTAGCTTGAGTAGCCCGCCGTCGCGCGGCCAGATGATGCCGCTGCGGAAATTGTCGTAGCGGAACTCCGGATCCCCTGCCGCATAGGCCGCAATGACCACGCTGCCGATACTGCGCGGCTCGACGAGCCCTTCGCTCGCCACGATGGTCGTGCCATCGGCCAGGCGTGTCTCGAGTTGCCGGGTGTCGATGCTGGGCGATTCGGCCGCAGGGGCCGCCGGCAGCATCAACAACGCCAACATGGTAATTTGCGTCGCGGTGAGGAGTCTGTTCATGGACCAAGCATGCCACAGTCGTGCCGCGATGCGCCGCGGCGGTCGATTCGTTGGCCTGTGCCTGCTGCTGATGGCGACGTCGGGCTGCACCACCCCGAGCGCGTTTCTCGGTGATCCGATCACGCAGGTCGATTCGACGCGCGGCTACCGACTGGGTCCTGCGATCGAGGCGCGACCTTCTCCCGACATGCTCGTCGTCGTCACTCTGTCGGGCGGCGGTAAACGAGCCTCGGCCATGGCCTATGGGCTACTGGAGCAGTTGGCGACAGACCGTCTTCGCTACGACGGCCTGGAGAGGCGGGTGCTCGACGAGGTGGATGTCATCTCGGCGGTATCCGGTGGGGCGATACCCGCGGCCTACTATGCGCTGTACGGCGATCGGGTGTTTACCGAATTCGAACGCGGATTCCTGAATCGTGACGTCGCGGGTGGCTTACGCCGCCGAATTTTTTTTGATCCACGTAATTGGTTTCGTCTTGCTTCGAGCGAGTTCTCGCGGGGCGATATCTACGCCGAGTATTTTGACCAAAAACTGTTTCGCGGGGCGACCTACGCCGACTTGCTCAACGCGCGGCAGCGGCCATTTCTGATCCTCAACGCCACCGACATCGGCAATGCGGGCCGTTTTGACTTTACGCAGGATTCCTTCGACGTCTTGTGCATGAAACTCGATTCGTACCCCTTGAGTCGTGCGTTGGCTGCGTCATCGTCCGTGCCCGCCTTGTTCACGCCGATTACTTTGCATAACGAGGGCGGCCGTTGCGGTCATCGCCTGCCTGCTTGGGTTGGCGAGGCAATCAAGGCAGACGACCATGCTTCACGGCGCCATTTCCGCGCGAGCATTCTTGCTTCCAGAGCCGACGCTTCGCGATTTCCCTACCTGCATCTCGTCGATGGCGCGCTAAGCGACAACCTCGGCGTACGTGCCCCGCTCGATGCGCTGACTGACGAAGATGACCCGAGCGGCTTACAGCGCTTGCTCGCGCAAGGTGCGATACGCACAGTAGTGTTCATTTCTCTCAATGCGTCTGACTCGCAGGCTGAGCGCATTGCGGGGTCTCGCCAACCGCCGGCGCTGTTCGACATGTTGCGCCTAATGGGTACGGTGCCGGTCGATCGGTACTCCGTCGAAAGCAAAGTGCTGTTGCAACAGACGCTTGAAGCTTGGAGCACGCGTCTCGATGGTGGCGCGGGATCGAACGGACTGTACTTCATCGATCTGGAACTCGATGCGCTGCAGAGCGATGCGCGCTACGGGCGACTGACGCGCCTCAAGACCTCCCTCAGTGATCCTCCTCGGGACATCGCGGAGTTGCGTTGTGCAGCCAAGGTATTGCTGAGCAATGCCGTGGAGTATCAGCGACTGATCAAAGAAAAAGGGGGGCAGCATTCGCTACCCCCCTCGTGTGTTGCCGCGCCCTGACGGCGCAGACTGACGTCTTCAGTTATTACAAAGGATCTTGACCTTGCGGATCGCAAGATCGATGGCCTCTGCCGATGTGGCAGCCACGAGTTGGTCCTTGGCCAGTGAGCACTCAGAAGCCTCGCTCTGGAATTCCGGTTGCAACTGCGTCACCACTTTTTGGGAGGCTTTGTCGCAGACTTCCATCGACACGCGACGGATGTTGTTGGTTTGACCTGCTTCTTCCACGACGACGCAATCGCCTACCATGATCCCCGTCTGGTCGCTCACGATACGGATTGAACTGCTGGGTCCCGTGCGCACGGTGTAGACCATGCCGTCGCGGCTGCCTTGCGCAGCGTTGGCGATCATCGCACCGGCCCCGGCGCCGATGATGGCGTTACGCGCCTTCTTGCCGTCTGATTTACCCGATGCCGACAGCAAGCCCAAGGTGCCACCAACGAGGACGCCCGGTGCGGCGTTGGAGTCGAGCCGAGTGCGATCGGCGCGCTCCACCGTGCCGGTGGTGATGCGGGCCGCGGCGCCGGGCTTGCCCTGCGCGAAAGCGGCGATGGGCAGCACACAAGCGGCGAGACTTGCGATGAGCAAACGTGAAGTGATTCCCATGGTCATGCGATATATCCTCTGCGGTGGTTACCAAGTCATCGAGATGCCCTTGGTCTTGAGATACGGTTCGAGCCCTTCTTTGCCGAACTCGCGACCCCATCCGGACTGTTTATTCCCGCCGAATGGCATCGCGGGGTCAATGGCGGCGTGCATATTCACGCTGACCTGACCCGAGTCTATTTTACGCACCATCTTCATTGCCGTGCCAAGGTCGCGTGTCCACACGCTGCCCGAAAGCCCGTAGATCGTCGAGTTCGCCGCGCGCGCCACACTGTCGAGATCCTCGTCACCAAAGGTTTGCACGCAGAGTACGGGCCCGAAGATTTCGTTCTTGACCGGTGTCATGTCGTTACGCGTGCGCGCGAGTACGGTCGGCTCGAAAAAGTATCCCGGGCGTGTGGGTGTGTTGCCGCCGCAGACGACTTCGGCGCCTTCTTTGCGACCCGCATCGACGAAACCGGCGACACGAGTGCGTTGCTCCGCCGAGATCAGCGGACCGAACTCCGAGCTCGGATCGAGTCCCGGGCCGATCTTCATGGCCCGCGCCACGGCAGCGACGCCCTCAACGACCTTATCGTGGATCTTTTCGTGCACGAAGAGTCGTGTGCCCGCCATGCAGTTCTGGCCTTGCAGGAAAAAGCAGGCCCGTGCCGCCCCCGGAATCACCTGCTCGAGATCCGCATCTGCGAAGACGACGACGGGCGACTTGCCACCGAGTTCGAGGGTGACTTTCTTCAAGTTGCCGGCCGCCGCTTTGACGATCAGCCTGCCTACTTCGGTGGATCCGGTGAAGGCGATTTTGTCGACGCCAGGATGTGCCGCCAGCGCGGCGCCGGCGTCTTCGCCATAGCCATTGACGATGTTGATCACGCCATCGGGAACGCCCGCCTCCTGACACAGTTCCGCCAGACGCATGGCGGTGAGCGGCGTGAGCTCAGCCGGCTTCAACACCAGCGTACAGCCGGTAGCGAGTGCCGGTGCGATCTTCAGCATCACCATTGGTAAGGGCGAGTTCCAGGGCGTGATGGCGCCGACGACGCCGATCGGTTCGCGCAGCGTGAAGGACAAAGCTTCGCCCGGTAACTTGCCCTGCGGTGCAGCCGGGATCGTTGCGCCTTCAATCTTGGTGGGCCAGCCTGCGTAATAGCGAAAGAACTCCGGCACCACCATGCCGCACACATACTGCGCGAGCGGGGTGGGCAGGCCGTTGTCGAGGATTTCGAGTTCGCAGAGTTGCTGGAAATTTTGCTGTACGAGGTCAGCGATCTTCCACAGCACTGCACTGCGCTGCGCTGCGGTGAATCGCGACCAGGGCCCCTCGAAGGCCGCTCGCGCGGCGCGCACGGCCGCATCGATCTCCGCGGCGCCTCCTGCTGCGCAGCCGGCGATGCGCTCGCCCGTGGCGGGGTCGTGGATATCGATCAGCGCGCCATCAGTCGGGTGAACCCAACGCCCGCCGATGAAGTGGCCGTGCTGACGAGCGAGAAATGCGAGCGTCGCGGGGGACAAGGCGGGGGCGGAACTGATCGATGATTCATTCATGATGGACTCCTGCTGATGCGATGGATCGTATGCCGCACCATCGTTGATCGTGCGGGCCTCGCGGCACAACGTCCGGTCAGTGGCCGCATAAATCCGCGGCTGCGCATTGAGTCGACCCCTCGCTTGCCGGTAGGCTGCACGCCCCATGAACGACACTGCACTGACCATAGGTTCCGGCATTCTCGATCCGAGCGACGCCCGCTATTCGGGCAACGTCAGGGTGTTGGTGGTCGGCGGTGGCGGCTGTGGCCTGACCGCTGCACTCTCCGCGCAGCAGTCGGGTGCGGAAGTCTTGGTACTGGAACGCGATGCCTCCACGCTAGGCACGACTGCCATGTCCACCGGGCTGATCCCCGCGGCCGGCACGCGCCTGCAGCGCGAGCGGGGCATCGACGATAGCCCCGAACTCTTTGCCGCAGACATCGTTCGCAAGACGGGTGGGAAGACCGATCCGGCGATTGCACTGGCGCTCGCCGAGGCCTCGGCAGCAACAGTGGAGTGGTTGATCGACGATCACGCGGTGCCTTTGTCGCTCGTCGACAGCTTCCTGTATCCGGGGCACAGCGTGAAGCGTATGCACGGCAGCCCAAATCGTACCGGCTCCGAATTAATGGCGGGGCTGGCTGCGGCGGTCGAGCGTCGCGGCATTGACGTCGTCACCGAAGCGCTGGTCGAGGGTGTATTCGCCGATCGGTCGGACGGTCGTGTGCGCGGCGTTCGCGTGCGTCGCCCTGATCAGACCCATGAAGATTTCGCCTGCGATGCGTTGGTGCTGGCATGTTGCGGCTTCGGCGGCAATGCCGAGATGGTGCGTCACTACATTCCCGAAATTGCCGAGGCCACCTTCTTCGGGCATCCCGGCAACAAGGGTGACGCCATTCGTTGGGGGCTCGCGCTCGGTGCTGCTGTCGAGGACATACACAGCTATCAGGGACACGGCGGCTTGGCTGCGGGACGGGGCATTCCAATTCTTTGGCCACTCATCATGGAGGGCGGCTTCCAGGTCAACGTCCATGGCGAGCGTTTTTCGAATGAAGCGCGCGGCTACTCCGAGCAGGCGGTCGATGTCGTCGCGCAGCCGGGTCATGTGGCGTGGGACATTTACGATGAGCGCCTGCATCGACTGATGCTCGAGTTCGATGATTATCGCGATGCCGTGGAGGCGCGGGCGATCCTGCGTGCTGATGATCCGGCCTCGCTCGCGGCGCTCACGGGTATCGACGCCGCAGGCCTCGCGGCAACCGTCGAGAATGTCGCCGCACTCGTTCGCGGAGAGACACAAGATCGATGGGGTCGCGATTTCACCGGCAAGAAGGCGCTGAGCTCGCCGTACTACGCCGTGAAGGTCACCGGCGCGCTGTTTCACACCCAAGGTGGTCTGAAAGTCGATGCCGATGGAAGGGTGCTGCGCGCCGACGGTGGTCGTCTGCCGAATCTCTTTGCAGGCGGCGGTGCGGCGCGCGGCGTATCGGGCCCCGGCTGTTCGGGCTACATGGCTGGCAACGGTCTGCTGACGGCGACGACCTTCGGTCGTCTCGCGGGTCGTGCCGCAGCACGACTCGACTGACAAAGAAAAAGGCCCGGCCGCTTTCGCGACCGGGCCTTTGCCCTTGAGGCGTTGTGACTGCGGCTCAGTCGAGCTTGTAGTTCACCGACACCATGTACTCGCGCGGACGCAGCGGGATGAAACCGCCGAGGAAGCCGCGTGAGCCGGTGGTGATCACGTACTCGTCGGTGAAGTTCTTCACCGAGCCACGCACCGACCAGCTGTCGTTGAACGAGTGGTTTACGAACGCATTGCCCTGACCGTAGCCCTTGACCTTGAAGTCGTTAGTGGCTGCGGTGACGTAGTCGTCCGTCTGGAACCAGTCAGCTCCAAAGGTGGTGCGACCGTAACGGTTGTCGAAACCGTAATCGAAGCCCGTCGTGAACGAGTAACTCGGCGTCTGCGGCACGACCGCACGCACGCCGAAGTTGGCAAGCGCATTGGCGGGCGCGCTCGTCGGATTCAGCGAGTCGTACTTGCCGTCCATCATCGCCGTGCCGCTGAGGAACAGCGTCAGACCATCGGCCGGTACCGCCGTGATTTCGAACTCGAGGCCTTGGATCGTGGCCTTGCCCGAGTTCTGCACGGGGAAAGCCGTGGTGCCGTCCGTGTTCGTCACCGTGGCGTTGAGCGCGAGGTCGTCGGCCTTGGCGAGGAAGTAGTTGGCGTTGATGCGCAACCGATTGCCGAGCAGGTCCGTCTTGATGCCCGCCTCGTAGGTCCAGTTGCTCTCCGGCGCGTAGCCTTTCTTGGCGTCGTTGAAGCCGAAGATCGCGATGCCGTTGTAGCCACCCGACTTGAAGCCGCTCGCCGCCGAAGCGTAGACCAGCATGCTGTCGATGTTGCCGTTCGAGGTCGGCACCGTGTAGTCGATACCGAGGCGCGGCGACACTTCCGAGTAGGTATTGCTGAGATCGACGATGCCGACGGCCGGCGTGATGGGCGGCAACAACCCGCGGAACACGAAGTCGAAGTCCTTCTTGTCGTTGGTGTAGCGAATGCCCGCGGTGACTTTCAGCGCATCCGTCATCAGGTAGTCGAGCTGCGTGAAGGCCGAGTAGGACTTGGTCTTCGCCTTGATGAGTGAGGTTGAGATCGGAATCGCCGACGGAATCGGCGGCGGCAGATAGGAGTTCCAAGCGAACGCCTGAGTGCCTTCTTCCGAGAACAGGTAGATGCCGGCGAGATAGCTGAGCTTGTCGCCGAATGCCTTACCCGACACCTGAATTTCTTCGCTGTACTGCTCGGCCAAGGCGTTGTTCGCCGCCATGACGTTGCCGTTGCCGCTGAAGTCGTTGGTGAAGGAGTCCTCGGTCTTCACGTAACCGGTGATCGAACGCAGGGTCGAGTCACCCATGTCGTAGGCGACGTTGAGCGAGGCGATGGTCTGCTTGGTCTTGCCGTACGGGTAGTTGGCGAGGTTGGTGCGCGCGACGTTCGGCGTGTTGAGCACGTAGTTGCCGAACTGCGGCACGAGATCGTTGGAAGTGAACTGCTTGTTCGAGGCGACTCCCGGCGTGCTGGCCGGAATCAGCTGGCCGCCGTCATTGTCAGCGTCCGCGTAAGAAAACGAGGCCGTGACATCGAGCCCTTCGACGCCCATGTAACGCAGTTTGCCGCGTGCGGCATAGCTGCGCTCGAGGCCGGTCTTCTCGCCCTTCGTGGGGTTGCGATTGAAGAATTGGCCGTCCTTGTTGGTGTACAGGGCCGAGAAAGAACCCGCCCAGTTGTCGGAGAGCTTGTCGCCGATGCTGACGCTGGCGCGCTGCTGGTTGAAATTGCCGGCGCCGACGCTAACGTTGCGCCAGGTGTCCTCACCCGGTGTGCGCGAGACGAACTTGATGGCGCCTGCCAGCGTGTTGCGGCCGTAGAGTGTGCCCTGCGGGCCACGCAGCACTTCAACGCGCTCGATGTCCGACAGCGTGATGTTGTTGCCGTTGAGGCGCGCGATGTAAACGTCATCGACGTAGATGCCGAACGGCGACTCCGCCACGACCAGCGAGGCGTCCTGCTGCAGCGAGCCGCGCAGCGAGGGCGAGAGGTTGGTCGGGGTGGTGATGTTGTTGAACATCTTGAGGCTAGGCGCGTAGCGGGCGAGGTCACGTGCTTCGGTGACCTGCTTGTTGGCCAGCGCTTCGGCCGTGATGGCGGTGACGGGCACCGGCACCGACTGGAGCGAGGCCTCGCGGCGCTCTGCGGTCACGACGATTTCCTCGAGCACGGCCGAGGATGAAGTGCCCTGCGCGTAAAGGCTGGCCGGCATGACGGCGAGGCCGACCGCGACATTCAACAGACGATTTTTCGACATGCGTTGTCCCTGTGTGGTTGGGTGATCCCTGATCTGCCGCGAGCCACTGGGTTTGGCCCCTACGGCAGCGCCCGTAATCTAGCAGAGCGGACGCCCAGATGGAGGCGGTTTCGTTGCGGAGGGGCTAGCGCTGTTGCTATATCGCAACAACCACTTTGCCGCGATTACGGCCGCTTAGTAGGTGTTCAACGGCGTCTGCCGTGCGCTCCAGCCCATCGAATGGAGTGGGGTCGACGAGTACTTGCAGCCGACCGCGATAGTAGAGATCGAGGATGCGCTCGGCGGCCTCGGCGAAGAACTCGGGAAATGCCTGGTTCTGGAACGCGCGTAGCGAGGCCGACTTCCAGTAGAGCTTGCGATACACCCGCGGCTGGGCGATGAGCTCGACCTCTTTGTCGAAGTCTGAAGTGTGCCCGCTGATCACCAACCGGCCACGATGGGCGAGGTGATCGACGAAGGCATCGAAGATCTCGCCACCGGCCGAGTCATACGCCACGTCGATGCCCCGCGGGTATTCGGCCGCCAGCACTTCGCGCAGGTTCTCCCGTCGATGGTTGATGGCCCGATCGACACCGAGCGAGCGCAGAAGGGCGGCTTTCTCGTCCGTACTCGTAATACCGATGACGTGGCAGCCGGCGAGTTTGGCGAGCTGTACCACGAGGTGCCCGAGCCCACCGGCTGCGGCTGACACGGCTACGGTGTCGCCCGGCCGAACTTCGCCGATGCGTTCGAGGCCGACCATGCCGGAGATGCCTGTTGGAATCAGTGCGAGGATCTGCGGGCTCGGCTCACGAATGCGGATGGCGCGGGCGGCCTCTGCGATCTGATACTCGCGATAGCCTGAACCCAATCTTGAAGTGGCGACCGCATCGCCAGGCTGCAGCTGCGTAACGCCTGCACCGCAGGCCACGACTTCACCCACCGATTCGATGCCCATGTCGAAGGGCGGCTGCACCGTCAGATACCGAATGCTATTGCGACAGAGGTTCTTATCGAAAATGGCGTTGCAACCGGCAAAGCGATTGCGCACGACGATCTGCCCGGGTAGGGGATCACGCCAGGCTTCCTCCGTCACCGACGTCGAGGAACGAAAGTCGCCGGTCAGCGTGTGGATGACGAGTTTGCGGTAGCGGGCGGGAGGGATCACGGTGTGGTGCCGAAGCGTGGCGCGTTGGTGGGCGCGGGAGCCGAAGCGTAAATTGACCCCTCGTTCAAAGTCTACGGAGAACTGTCTTGCCCACCGTACTGATTACAGGTGCCTCGCGCGGCCTCGGTCTCGAGTTCGTTCGGCAGTATGCCGCCGATGGTTGGCGCGTATTCGCTGGCGTCCGCAGTGTCCAGCGTGCCGCCGAGCTGCAACAACTCGCAACGCAAGCCGACGGCCGGGTGACGCTCCACGCCCTCGATGTCGAGGATCACGCCTCCATCGATGCACTGGCGAGGGAGATCTCTGCGGAAGCCATCGACGTGCTCATTAATTCGGCGGGCACGATGGGCGCTGGGAGTTTCGCTCTGCAGGGACGTGCGTTTGGCAAGTTCGGCAACTCCGATTTCGCCGATTGGGAGCGCGTGCATCGTATCAACGTCATCGGGCCCATGAAGATGGCCGAGGCATTTGTTAGCCATGTTGCTCGGTCGTCTCAGAAAAAAATCATCACCCTGACGAGTATCTTGGGTTCGGTCGGCAAGAACAGCATCGGTGGTCTGTACGCCTATCGGGCGAGCAAGGCTGCGGTCAATGCCGTGATGCGCTCCATGGCCATCGATCTCGCCGCAGCGCATGGCATCGCTGCCACGGCGCTGCACCCGGGTTGGGTGCGTACCGACATGGGAGGTCCTAGGGCCGACATCGATGCAGTGACCAGCGTAAGTGGGATGCGCCGGGTGATCGACGAACTGACGCCGGAAAACGCCGGACGATTTTGGATGTACGACGGCAGCAAGCTGCCGTGGTGAGCGCGATGGTCGCGATCAATCGTTGAACATTTTCCAAAGCGTCGGTCGCGACGGATCGTAGGCGGTGTAGGTCTTGTTCGCGGCCGCCGGATCGCCGAGCGCTTGCACGGCAAGATCCGCCAGATCCGCACGCGAGATGTAACTGAATGCCTGAGGGTCTTCGGTAAGGACCGCAGTGCCCGTCGCCTTCACGTCGCCGAGTCCACCCGGACGAATGATGGTGTACTCGAGGCCGCTCGCACGCAGATGATCCTCGGCTTGAGTTTTGAGTTTGATCACTTCAGCCAGAAACCGTCGCGACGGCGCAGGCGCTGAGTCGCGCGAGTTGCCGGCGCCGATCACCGTGATGAACACCATGCGTTTGACGCCGCTCATCTTGGCGGCATCGATGACGTTGCGGTTGCCCACATAATCCGGGCGATTTTTTTGATCGCCACGCGAAGTGCCGAGCGTGGAGATCACGGCGGCGTAGCTCTTGCCAGCGAACGCGGCCTGCACCTGTTCGGCATCGAGTGCGTTCGCCACTACCGTCTCGACGCCCATGGCGGTCAGTTCGCTCGTGTCTGCACTCGGGCGTACGGCGACCGTGACCGACTCTCCGCGTTCGCGCAACTTGCGCACGATGTCGAGACCGGTGGCGCGATTGCCGCCGAACACGATGATCGGCCCGCTCGGCGAGGCGTAGGCGCTTGCGACCCGTATGCTCGTCGGTTCATGCGAGGAACCGCTCAGCCAGAATACATAGGCAGCCACCAGTACGACCAAGGTCAGTACGGTATAGCCGGCGATTTTAAGTATGAGTCCAAGCAGCTTGAGCATGGTTAGGCTCCTTGCAAGTCGTGGGTCAGCGGGCTCCCGGGGGCGCGTACTTTTCCACCCAGGCACGTACCTCGGTGTACCAGAACAACGAGTTTTGCGGCTTCAGTATCCAATGGTTCTCGTCGGGATAATAGACGAGGCGCGATGGCACGCCGCGCTTTTGCAGGGTGTTGAAGAGTTCTATGCCGTGGTTCACGGGCACGCGGAAATCTTGCTGACCATGGATGACGAGCGTCGGGGTGACGAAGTTGCCGGCTGAGGTATGTGGCGAATAGCGCGCAAATTCCTCTGGGCGATCCCAGAACTCGAAAAACCGGTCGCGCTCGGCGCCGTAGTCGGCACCGATCTGCGTGAAGCTGTTGTAGACGGCGGCGTGGGCGATCAGCGCTTTGTACGGGTGGCTGCGTCCGAGCAGGGTGGAGGCGAGGAAACCGCCATAGCTGCCGCCCCCGGCCACCATGCGTTCGGCATCAACGTAGGGCCTTGCGGCGAGCCACTCGGCCGCCTTGATCGTATCTTCGTAGGGTTTGCTGATCCGATCGGGGTTGATCGAATCGGTAAAGTTTTGCCCGAAGCCGCTCGAGCCGTGGAAGTTGTGCCAGGTGACGATGTAGCCCCAACTGGCGAATACATGTGCATTCCACCGCCACTGCACCGCGTCCTGGATGCCGTTGTGCGGACCGCCATGCAGCAGCATGAAAACCGGATATTTCTTTGAAGGATCGAAGCCCGGGGGGTAGACCACCCACATCTGGATGGGCGCACCGCCCGCTCCCGAATAGTTCACGCTGTCGACCTTGCCGAACTCGACGCCTGCAAGCGTGGCATCGTTGAAGGTGGTGAGCTTGACCGATTGACCATTCGCCAGATCGAGCCGCACCAGCGTGGGCGGTTCCGTGAAACTTTGCCGCAGCGCAATCGCGAGCGGCTTCGCACCACCGCGTCGCGCCAGGGCAAGCGCGCCGAAGCTGGAGGAGGCGGTGACGGCCACGGGCTTGCCGGGTGCGTTGAGATCGAAGCGGTAGATGCGGTTGGTCGCGGCGTCGTCGACGGCACTGAAGGCGGCTTTCGAGTCGCCGCGCCAGACGATTTCACCGACGGAGCGATCCCACTCACCGCTGAGGTTGCGCGCGAGGCCGCTCGAGCGATCCAGCAGCATCAGTCGCGCGCGGTCGGCATAGAACCCCGGAATCGCTTGTGCACTCCAAGCCAACCATCGACCATCGGGGCTGTAGGCGGGCGAGCCATCGTCGGCGGCGTTCTCGGGCGTGCGATTCACCGCGGGCTTGCAGCCGCAGGTTTCGAGCGTGATCAGATCGTAGTTGGGCGCGACGCCGCTCGGGTCCGTGTTGGCGGCGAAGGCAATTTCGAGACCATCGGGGGAAATGTCATAGGACGAAGCGGAGTATTCCGCCTTCGAGAGGTGGTAGCCGGAGAGCCGGCTGATGGCGATTACCGAACCGTCTGCGACGTCGATCGAGAATAGATGCGGTTCGGTGTCGTCGAGGTAGCGATCCCAGTAGGCAATGGGCGCCTTATCCCACACGCGCGCGCTGACCTTGCGTTCGGCCCGCTCTTCCAGACGCGCGGCCTGATCCTCAGGGCGCACGAGATCGGTCCAGATGGAAGACACGAAGGCGATCCGACGCCCGTCGGGGAACCACTTGGGTGCGTCAGCGCCAGTGGGCGCTGCGGTGACTCGCTGCGCTTCACCCCCATCGATGGCAATGCGGTAGATCTGCGATACCTTGTCGTCGTCTCGCTTGGAGACAAAGGCGATGCTTCGACCATCTGGGCTGAAGGTCGGCGCACTGTCGGGCGCGGGATCGCTCGTCAGCGGTCGGGCGCTGCTGCCATCGGTGGCGATCAGCCACAGATCGGTGAAGCCCTTGTTTTTCTTTGTATCAAAGCGTGTAACCGAGACTACAGCGAGCCGACCATCCGGTGAAATGTCGGTGTCACCAAGTCGCGTGAGCGACCACATCTTCTCGGCCGACAGGGTGTCCTGCGCTACGGCAACCGTAGTGGTCATCGTCGCCGCGAGCGGCGATAGCGCGAGCAAGAGGTTCAGCAGCCAACGATTTGGGGTCACGCGCGAACTCCTTTCACTTTTTTCAAGGCTTCAATGAATGCAGTGGTTTCCGCCGTCGTGCCGACCGTGACGCGACAGTAGTCGGTGAGTGGCGCAAATGGGCGCCCCACCTCGAAGCCCAGCGGCTTGAGCGCACCACGAAACACTTCGAGGGGCATGCCCGGCTTCATGAATACGAAGTTGCCCTGCGGCGGCGCGTAAGTGATGCCCAGCGCATCGCAAGCGGCGCAAAGGCGTCGTCGGTCGGCGCGCAGACGCTCGCCCGTAATGCGCAGGAACTCCGCATCGCCGAGACTGGCGGTGGCAGCCGCGAGTCCCGGAACGTTGGGCGAGACCATCTGTAAGGGTCGAAGCGCCTTGATCGTATCCGGATGCCCAATGCCGTAGCCCACGCGCAGGCCAGCGAGTCCGTGGATTTTCGAGAACGTTCGCAGCACCAGCACATTGCTGTGGTTGCGGGCGAGTTCGATCATGCTGGTCGTGGCGCCGGGCTCGATCAAATCCATATAGGCCTCATCCACTACGACCAGCGCCTTGCTCGCCATCTGCCGGCAAAAATCCTGCAACGCTGCGCCGGAGACCACGGTGCCGGTGGGGTTGTTGGGGTTGCAGACATAGACGAGCCCCGTGTCGGGCGACACGCTCGCGGCCAGAGCGTCGAGGTCGTGACGCAGCTGCGCATCGAGAGGTACGCGTCGTACGGGTACACCGAGTTGCTCGCCGAAGCCCATCATTTGGCCGAAGGTCGGCCATGCACAACTGATCGCGCGGCCCCGACTGTGCATGAGCAGCGCCAGCATGTGCAGCAATTCCCCGGAACCTGAGCCCAGGATGATGCGTTCGGTGGCGACGGCTTCGTGCGCGGCGATGGCTGCGGTAAGTCGCGTGGCGTATTCGGGACCGTAGCGAGAGCCATCGACGAGCGATTCGACGATGGCGGCGCGTGCCTTGGGCCCTGGACCCCAGGGGTTCTCGTTGAACGACAGGCGGATCGGGTACTGCAGCGGCGCGTTGGCGTCCCGTGCGCGCAGCGGTAACGCCGCGAGTCCTAGCGCCAAAGCAAGCGCTTGTCGGCGATCGAGTTCCGTCATGTCGCAGTCTCCTCGTGTCAGGGGTCGGTGGCAGGCAGGCACACCGGACAGTCGCTCTCGGGCGGCGGTGCGCGTGTCGCACCCTCCTCCGTCCAATTCGATACCAGAGCGGGAATGAGCGCCGGATCACGCACCCGACCCGACCAGATGGATCGCGTCTCACGGCTGGGGGCGAGTGGCGCGCGCCCAGCCACGAGTGAGGCGCGCAGGGCGGCCCTCGAGGACTCGATCACCGGGACGGAGCAACCCGTTTGCAGCAGCTCACCGATCGGCGCCATGCAGGTACAACCGAGAACGATGGCGGCGGCGCCATCGTCTTTTACGGCCGCCTCGCAGAGGGCACGCAACGACGCGATGACCGAGGGCTCATGGCGTGCCATGCGTGGCATCACCCCGTCATCGTGGCCGAGTTTGCTTAACTCGTCCTCGTCTGAGGCATGCCGGATGCTGCGACAGAGCGACTGCAGACCTGTTGCCTGCAGTCGCTCCTCGTATATGAAGCCCATCGAGCGCGGCCACACAGTCACGATCGAAAAGGGCCGTGAGCCTTCGGCAGAGGCCTCGCGCAAGGCGGCTTCGCCCGCTCCGATCAATGGAACGGTCAGTGCCGCACGCGCCGCGTTCAGACCGTAGTCGGCGAACGAGTTGATCAAGATGGCATCGCTGCCGTTTTGAGCGGCCTGCAGCGCCGCATCGACAAACCCCAGATCAACCAGCAGCCGTTCGTAGGCCGTCGCAGCAAATAACGACAGGCGCGGGTTCACGAGTGTGAGTTCCAACTCAGCCGAGCGCTGCGCCATGGCAGAGAAGTGAGCCGGAAGCTCACGGCTGGCGGTGCCGCTGCCCAAAATGCTGATGCGCATGGTGTGGAAGGCTACGGCATCCCCGGTCGTCACGTCACGTCCCGCTGAGGCATACTCGGCGCATGGGAGTCCAACTTGGAGAGGGTCGTATCGTCGTTGGCGCCGCGCGAACTGAGCGGGCCGACTCCATCGATCTCGTGCGTCGCTGGTTCGACGCCTTGGCCGTTACGGACCTCGGGACGGCTGCCGCGCTGATGACCGAGCCCTGCAGTATCACGATCTCGGGTGGCCATCGTTTTACCCGCCTCGAAGACTTCGTCGCTCACAGCGCCCGCCGGTATCAGGCCGTGCGCAAGAGGGCCGACCAATTCGAGGCTTGCGAGGCGGCAGGGGGTCTCGCGGTCTACGTGACCGGCGAACTGTCGGGCAGTTGGGCCGACGGTGTGGCGTTCTCGGGCGTACGTTGGTGCGATCGTTTCTTGCTGCGCTCCGGGCGCATCGTCGAATTGCAGACGTGGAGTGATTTGGCCGAGACGCGCATCGGCTGAGCGTGGAACACGGAGGTTCGGAGTGATCGACCAACGATGGTTGAGTGTGGCTGTGGCTGCCGTGTCGGCGGCCTGCAACGTGGGCGTCGCGCAGGATAGAGCGAGCGGGGCGGGGGCCCTTGAGGAAATAGTCGTCACCGCGCGAAAGCGTGAGGAGTCCTTGCAGGACATTCCGCTCGTGGTCAACGCGGTCACCGCCGAGCAAATCGAACGCAGCACGCTGCAGGGCCTCAGCGATCTGTCGCTGCGTACCCCCGGCCTCAATTACGAAGGGTATGTTTCGGCGGGACTCTCCGGAGGTCTCGTACTGCGCGGTCTTACCAACACGCAGCTGACCAACCGCACGCAAAACGTCGCCGTGTTCTACGACGGAGTTTACCTGCCCAATCAGGCGATGTTCGATCTCGGGCTCGTGGATATCGAGCGAGTCGAAGTGCTGAAGGGTCCGCAGAGCGCCCTGTACGGACGCAACGCCTTCGCCGGTGCCGTGAACTATATCTCGCGTCGACCCTCGAGCGAGTGGCAGGCGGACGCCACGGTGACCACCGGCAGCGATGATCGACTCGACTACTCCGCCTTCGTCAGTGGTCCGCTCACCGAGGGGAAGGCGTTATTCAAGTTGGCCTACGCCCATAGCGAGTCCGATGGCACGATCGGCAATAACCACCCGAACGCGGCGACGGGCATCAGTCCCGGCAATCGCGGCAATCTCGGCGGCTACGATACCGAGGTGTATTCGGCGGGTCTCACGCTGCTGCCCATCGACGGGCTCGAAATCGATCTGGGTTACTTCGGCACCGACATCAGTCGTGAGCCGGCCGGCAACTACGCGCTGCAGGGCGCAGCCTCGAACCTCTTCGGGCTGACGAGCTTCAATGATCTGAACTGCCTGCCGCGCGCTATTGCTCCGGGCGTGAACCGCAACACGGCTTGGTGCGGTGAGTTGCCGTATGAACGACCGCAAGCTGCGGGCGATACGCGTCTGCCTGGCGTCGTGGTCGATCCGCGGCAACTCGGGTTGAACGGCAGCAGCGCCATTCGTACCGCCACGGCTCGCTACGACATTACCGAGCAGATCGAGTTGTTCTATGAATTCGGGCGGGCTGATTACTCGGGTATCGGCGGCGGACCGAGTGATCGGGATCCGGTCAAAGGCAGCAACGTGCAGTTCCTGGTGGGTTCACCCGTGCCGCTGTTCCTCAACGTGGTCGATTCGCGACCTAACGGCAATCTGCGCGCGAATTCGCACGAACTGCGTCTGCAATCCGCCGCGAGTGAGCGCCTGTCTTGGCTGGCGGGCGCCTATTTCTCGGAGGTCGATGAATACACGACCGGTATCTCGCTCTACGTACAGCCGCGCGGCACGGTCTCGCTCGCGTCGGATCTGCGCGGCTCAAATTTGTCGGCTTCCCGATTCGAGGATCGCATCCGCGCCGTATACGGCTCGCTCGACTTCCGCGTGGCCGATGCGTGGGTGGTCGCCGCCGAGGCGCGGCGCAACGATGAAGACAAGAAAATTTTCCGTTTGACGACCTCGACCGGTGCCGCGGTGGTCAATACGCCCGCTGCGCCGCAAAACACTTTTCAGAATCGAAACTTCACCAGTACGACTTGGCGCGGCACCGTGTCCTGGCAGCCGCGCGAGTCCTTGCTGGCGTATGTATCGGCGGCCAAAGGCGAGAAGGCCGGTGGGTTCAACAACGCGCGTAACCCCGACTTGCAAGGATCCTTCAACCCCGAGACCAACACGACGTGGGAGCTCGGCCTGAAGAGCGAGTGGCTCGATGGGCGCCTGCGTCTGAATGGCGCGGTGTACGCGATCGACTGGAGCGATATCCAGGGAGCAGCGCCGCAGCGCGGTCCGGGCATCGTGCCCACGGACCCCAACATCATCGAAAATCGCGGTGGCGCTGAGTCGAGCGGCATCGAGATGGAACTCGGCTACGCCTTCACCGATTCGTTTAGCGCCACGCTTGCGGCCTCGTTCAACGATCCGCGCTATACCAACGCCACCTTCCTTGCCTCGACGGTGTTCTGCGATGCATCGCTGTGCACCAACGGTGCCATCGTCAACGGGGTCGGCAACAACAACATCGATGGTAACTCCCTCGAGCGTCAATCGAAGACGTCCGCCTCCTTGTTGCTGAGCTACGCCGGGGAGCGTGCGGGCTTTGGCATGTATTCGAATCTCGATTTCAACTACCAGTCGAAGCAGTACCTCGAGGCACTCAATCTCGGTACGACGGGTAGTCGCATGCTGGCCAATGCCAAGCTCGGCGTGACGCGCGGCAATTGGGACGTGTCGCTGTGGTCAAAGAACCTGTTCGACGAAAAGTACGTTGCCAATTCGTTCGTGATTTTCTTTGCCAACTCGTACGTCGTGGGTTTGGGCGAAGGACGACAGCTCGGGCTGACCGCGCGCTACAAACTCTAGCCCATTCCAGACACGAGGCATCCATGAGTATCAACAGACTCGATCGTTTCGTCGCGCTCGCCTTGCAGATCGACTGCGATGGTGTGCACCCGGATACGGATCGCGAATCGGCGGCGCGACGTATGGCAGCATCGCTGCGTCGTATCGATCAAGCCATCGGTGGCGCGAAGCGCTGGGTCGGCCAAGACCTCAAGTTAGTGGTGCTTCCCGAATACATACTGAGCGGTCCGCCTTGGGGCGAGACGATTCCACAGTGGGCAGAGAAAGGTGCGATCGCACCAGAGGGGCCAGAGTACGAAACACTCGCGGCGATTGCGCAGAAACACGGCGTGTTCCTCGCCGGCAACGGATACGAAACCGATCGGCATTTCCCGGGTTTGTATTTTCAGGCTTGCTGGGCGTTTTCGCCTACCGGGCAGCGGGTGCTGACCTATCGTCGCTTGATTTCGATTTTCGCGCCGACGCCTCATGACGTGTGGGACAAGTATCTCGACATCTATGGTCTTGACGGCGTTTTCCCCGTCGCCGACACCGAGATTGGACGGCTGGCTGCCATCGCATCCGAAGAGATCCTCTATCCAGAGATCGCTCGTGCGCACGCCATCCGCGGCGCCGAAATCTTCTTGCATTCGACCAGCGAAGTGGCTTCGCCGAATCTCACCATCAAGCAGATCGCCCGTCGTGCGCGGGCACTCGAGAATCTCGCGTACGTGGTGTCGGCCAACAATGCAGCGTTGCACGGCATCGACGTGCCTGTGGATTCGAGCAATGGCTACTCCGATATCCTCGACTACCACGGCAACCAGATGATTCTCGCGGGTGCGGGCGAGAGCTCGGTCGCCAACGCGTTCCTCGACATGGCTGGCTTACGTGCGTATCGACGCCGTCCAGCGATGAGCAACATGCTCTCGCGTCAGGCCCTCGAAATGTTCGCCGAGTCGTTTGCGGGAGCCGACTTGCGTCGGCGTAATGGGCTCTTGCAGGGCGGCACGCTCGTGATTCCCGATCGGGCTTACTTCCAGCAGCGGCAGGCCGATGCCATTGCACGCATGGTCGAGCGCGGCATTCTGGTCTGACACCCATGCCCAAACTCTCCATCCACGAATCCTACGGCGCGCCAGCCGATGTCTTGCGCGTCATCGACGGACCGTCAGAGCAGCCAGGCCCAGGCGAAGTCGTTATCCGGATGGAAGCGGCGGCGATGCACATTGCCGACCTGCGCACCATTACGGGTGCCGATACCTTCCGCTTCCCGTTGCCACGTACGCCGGGATTCGAGGGCATCGGGCATGTGATTCGCGTCGGCGAGGGTGTGACCACACCGCAAGTGGGCGATCGGGTTTTTCCGGCGCTCGCTTCGGGCACCTTCCGCGAAGAAGTACGCTGCCGCGCCGAAGCCTGCATGCCTGCGCCGCAGGGCGACGCGGTACAGCTGAGTCTGCTCACGGTTAACGGTCCTACGGCGCAGGTGCTGCTCGACGACTTCGCTGACTTCTCGCCCGGCGATTGGTTGATCCAAAACGCGGCTAATTCGAGCTGCGGCCGTTATTTGATCCGGCTTGCGCGGCGTCGCGGAGTGCGCACCGTCAATGTCGTGCGCCGCGATAGCATGATCGCCGATCTGCGGGAGCTTGGTGGCGACGTAGTGATTCTCGATGGTCCCGAGCTGCCGGCGCGCGTGGCCGCAGCGACCGGCGGCGCCCCCATAAAGCTGGGTATCGATGCGGTGGGCGGTGCGGCGACACAAAGAATTGCCGAATGTCTTGCGCCGGAGACTAATCTCGTGAGTTACGGCTCGATGAGTGCCGAGCCTTGCCACCTCGATTTTTACCTGATGTTTCGGCAGGGCATCACGCTGCATGGTTTGAGTTTTGCGCGCCAGTTCAGACGGCGAACGCCGCAGCAGGTGCGGGAGATGTACGCGAACCTCGCGCAGTTGATGGCGAGTGGCGAACTGGTTACGCCGATTGCCGGGGTCTACCCGCTCGAGCGCGTGGTCGAGGCCTGTGCCCACGCAGCGCGTACTGGCAGTGAGCGTGAAGGCAAGGTAGTGATCGGTTTCAGTTGACCAGCACGACTTTGCCGAAGTGGGTGCGCGAATCCACCATCTCATGGGCTCGTACCAGCTCGGACATCGGCAGCGTGGTATCGACGACAGCCTTGAAGGCGCCCGATGCAAACAAGCCTATGGCGACTTGACGGAAACTGCGCATTGATTCGGGCACGAAACGTGCGCTGGTCGAGATGCTCATCGCGAGCAGTTGCAGATTGCGGGTGCCGATGTTGAGGTTGAAACACACCTGACGGCCACCGGTGCTGCCGTACATCACGATGCGACCTTCCGCTGCCATGGAGTCGAAGAGCGCCGCGGCGGTTTCTTCTCCGATGGTCATCAGCCCGATGTCGATGCCGTGCCCGCCGGTGTCGCGCAGTACGCACTCGGGCAGGTTCATAGTCTTGTAGTTATACGCAGCCTCGGCACCCGCCGTGACAGCCCGCGCACATTTATCGTCGCGACTGGCCGTGCCTGCAACCCAGCAGCCTTGCCAGCGGGCGATCTGCAGTGCAGCACTACCGACGCTGCTGGCGATCGCTTCGATCAATACGCGCTCGCCGGCGCGCGCGCGCGCCACGGTCACAAGGGCGTGCCAGGCCGTGAGCCAGCCGACGGGAATGGCTGCGCCTTCGACGAAGCTGAGGGACTCTGGCAGCGGCAGCGTGTGGACCTCATCGAACAGTACGTGCGTCGCGTGTGAGCCGCGTGCCCGACCAAACACTCGATCGCCGACCTTCACGCTCGTCACACCAGGCCCGACGGCCTCGACCACACCAGCCGATTCCATGCCCATGACGAACGGCAACTGCTGGCCGGAATAGGTTCCGGCGCGCATGCGTGTTTCCGCAAAATTGATGCCCGAGGCATGCACCTTGACGCGCAACTGTCCGGGGCCAGGGATAGGGTCGGGCAGCTCGACCCAACGCATCACGTCGGTGCCGCCAAACTCGGCCACATTCCAGCCGTACATCTAGCGGCGGCTCTGCATGAAGCCCGTGAATGCCGTAGCGTATTCCTTGACCATGCCAGCGGCGATCGGGTCTGACTGCATTTGTGCCCACCAGCGCGTGAGCTTGGGCAGACCGTTGAAGGCATTGCTGAGGCCGCAGGGTTCAGCAACGAGATTCATCATTTGTAGGCAGGGCAGAATGGCGATGTCTGCGTAACCGAACGTGCTGCCGACGGCATACGGACCTTCGCCCATGAAGTGCTCGAGTTGCGCGAGGGATTTCAGATAGGCCGCTTTGCCGGCTTCCAGTTCCTCGGCGTTGCGCTTCTCCGGGTTCATATTGACGAAAAACGCGCGGCTGTTCGAAGTGACGTAGAGATCGACGATACGACCTAGCAGTCTTGCGCGGGCTCGGCCCAGCGCATCGGCCGGCAGCAGCGGCGGATTCGGATAGGCGTCTTCCAGGTAATCGAGCAGCACCATCGATTCGGCGATGCACTGGCCGTCGACGTCCATCGCCGGCATCTTGCCGATCGGATTGAGCTTGAGAAATTCGGCGCTCTTGATGCCGCCGCCCGGTGCAGCCTCGGGCGTCAGCGGCAAACCTTTAAGGCGCGCAGCGAAGGCCACGCGGGCGACGTAGGGGGAAACGATGTGACCGTAGAGTTTCATGGGCAGGACTATGCGTTCGGCCGAGGCGCAGCGTCAACAGGCGTGCGCCACAACGACCACGCCACCAAAGCGAGCAGTGGCAGAGCAACGAGGTTTAGGGTTTGCCAGCCGAGCGTCTCAATGGCTGTACCGGCGAGAAGTGAAGCCATGGCCTGCGAGCCGAATACGCTGAGATCGTTGTAGCCCTGCGCCCTGAAGCGATCGGCCGGTGCGTAATGTGCGGCGAGCATCACGGTGGCGCCGACGAACATCAGGTTCCAGCCCACGCCGAGAATCAGCAGCGCCGTGAAGTAATGCAAGAACTCATGCCCGACCCACGCCGCGATGCCGATGCACAGTACATTGGCCAGCAGGCCCGTCGCGATCATGCCGCGTGGTCCGAGTTTGGCGACGAGCCATGGCGTGACGAGTGACGGCAGATACATGCCAAGCAGATGGGCCGTGATCACCAGGGTGGTTTCCGAGCTCGAAAAACCGTCGTGCACGTGCATGCTGAGCGGCGTTGCCGTCATGATGAAGCTCATCACTGCGTACGATGAGAGCCCTGCGAACACGGCGAGGCGATAGCCGGGAACTTTTAGAAAATCGCTGAACCGCTTCGTGCTCCGAGCCTCGAGGCGACCTGCCGGGCGGGCCAAAGGAATACGCGATAGCACGAGCGCGGCGAGCACGCAGAGCGCTGATAGCACGACGAACGAGCCCGTGTACTCGCTCCAACCGCCCAGATTCTTGGCAAACTCGCCGACGGTTGGGCCAAGCAGCGCTGCGCCCAGCGTGCCGATCATCACAGTGGAGGCTGCTCGACCCGCCTCGTTAGTGGACACGAGCTCCATGGCTGCAAAACGGTACTGCTGCACGAACGCCATGTTGCCGCCGATGAAAAAGGCCATGCTGCAGAGCAGTACAAAATTCGACGTATGGATCGCTCGTGCGCAACCGAGCGCTGCCAGCGAGGCGATGAGTGCGCTGGCGACGAAAGCGGGTTTCCGGCCGATGCGCTGCATCAACAGCGCCGCGGGCAGCGACATCGAGGCAACACCGAGCACAGATAGGGATAGCGGAAGGGTCGCGAGCGCAGGGCTTGGGGCGATGTGCGTGCCGATGATGCCTGCAAACGAGACGAGGATGATTGTGCCGCAGGCCGCCAGTCCTTGGGCGAGCGTCAGGATCCAGACTTGGCGCATGGGTTGACTCACGAGAGGGGCGAAGTATATCCGCTCGGGACTCTCGGTTATGCTTGCATGCCTTGTGAGTCGAACCCACCCCACCATCGCCGGCGAATACATCGACCGCATTTTGCGGGCGCGGGTGTACGACGTTGCCATGGAATCGCCCCTCGAGCTCGCGTCACGTTTGTCGCGTCGTCTAGGGAACGAGGTCTTGCTCAAGCGCGAGGATCTGCAGCCGACATTCTCGTTCAAGTTGCGAGGCGCCTATAACAAGATTGCGGGCCTCTCTGATCACTCGGCAGCCCGCGGTGTGATCTGCGCTTCTGCCGGTAACCACGCGCAGGGGGTGGCGCTCGCTGCGAGCCGGCGGCGGATTCCCGCCGTGATCGTGATGCCGGTGACGACTCCGCGCATCAAGGTTCAAGCTGTTGCGGATCTCGGCGGCGAGGTTGTTCTGCACGGCGATGATTACGACAGCGCGTATGAGCGTGCGTTGGTCATCGCGCGCGAGCGACAGATGGTGTTCGTCCATCCATTCGATGATCCGGATGTCATCGCGGGTCAGGGCACGATCGGCATGGAGATCTCCCGCCAGACCGGCGGCAACATCGATGCGGTGTTCGTACCGGTGGGTGGCGGCGGTCTGATCGCTGGCATTGCGGCCTACCTCAAATACGTACACCCACAAGTGCGGATCGTCGGCGTCAACGCCGTCGACTCGACCGCGATGCATGACTCGCTTCGAGATGGCGAGCGAAAGGCCCTGCAGAGAGTCGGCATCTTTGCCGATGGCGTGGCCGTGCGACGGGTTGGCGAGGAAACATTCCGTGTGGCGAGCGAGCTCGTCGACGAGATGATTCTGGTCGATACCGACGAGATCTGTGCCGGTATCCAAGATATCTTTGAAGACACACGATCGATTGTCGAGCCGGCAGGCGCACTCGCCGTCGCAGCGATCAAAAAATATATCCGCCGCACTGGCAGTGTGGGGCGACGATTCGTCGCCATCAATTGCGGTGCCAACATGAACTTCGATCGTCTGCGCCACGTAGCCGAGCGGGCCGAGATCGGCGCGCAGCGCGAGGCTCTGCTTGCCGTGAATATCCCGGAGCGACCAGGCAGTTTCCTGCAGTTATGTCGCGTGCTCGATGGCCGCAGTGTCACTGAGTTCAACTATCGCTGGAGCGGTAGTGCCGGGGCCGAGGTGTTTCTTGGCTTTGCTCTTTCTGGCTCCGGCAAAGACAAGGACGATGTGCTCGCTGCGTTGCGCGCCGCAGGTTACGGCGCGGTCGATCTCACCGACAACGAACTGGCAAAGTTGCACGTGCGCTACATGATCGGCGGAAGACCTGGAGGGTTGCAGGAGGAGATGCTGTTGCGCTTCGAGTTTCCGGAGCGTCCCGGTGCCTTGCGCAAATTTCTCGAGGCCGTGGGCGGCCGCTGGAACATCACCTTGTTCCACTACCGCAATCATGGGTCTGACGCCGGTCGCGTAGTCGCTGGCATTCAAGTGCCGGCAGCGACCCGTGCGGATTTCCTGCTGCATCTGGCCGAACTGCATTACCCCTGGGTCGACGAGACCGGCAATCCCGCGTATCGACTGTTTCTCGGGGCGGGTTCCTCGAGTCCCGCACAGTGAGCGAGACCTCTCAGCTTACCTATCAAGCCATAGTGGCTCCGCGCGAGCATCGGCTGCAGTTGCGGGGCTTGCAGCACCGCATCTTGCAGTGGGGTCCGAGCGATGCAGCGCCGGTGCTGCTACTGCATGGTTTTCAGGATTGCGCCGACACCTTTCAGTTTTTCGTCGATGCAATGCCCAGAGAGTGGCATTTCATCGCGCCTGATCTGCGTGGCTTCGGTGGTACCCAGTGGACAAATCAGCCGTACTGGTTCCCCGACTACTTGGCGGATTTTGAAGCACTGCTCGATCACTTTGCGCTGCACGAGTCCGTCCGGGTCATCGGACACAGCATGGGTGGCAACGTGGCGATGTTGTACGCCGGCGTGCGGCCGCAACGGATATCGGCGGTGGTATCGCTCGAGGGTTTTGGCTTGCGCCGCTCGTCCGCCGAGCGTGCCCCAAAGCGTTATGCCGAGTGGCTGGATCAGCTTCACAAGGCGCCCGCGCACTCCACCTACGCGTCGGTGGAGGGCCTCGCGGAAAAACTACTACGCCGTAATCCGCGCCTTACCGCGGATCGCGCGCGTTTCGTGGCGACCGCCTGGTCGAAACTGGGTGACACGCGCTACGAGCTGCGTTTCGATCCGTGGCATAGACTCGTCAACCCGGTCCCTTACCGCCGCGAGGAGGCCGAGGCCTGCTGGCGCAGCATCAGCGCCCCCGTGCTTTCGGTATTGGGCGGCGCGTCCGAGTATCGTCAGGCGCTCGATGCAGACGGTGACACGCAACGCTTTCATCAAGCGCTGGGGCGGGTCACGGTCGCCGATCTTGCGGGCGTGGGTCATATGCTGCATCACGAGGCGCCGGAACTCGTGGCTGAAGTCGTCAGTCAATGGTTCGTCAAAGAAGGAGTTACTCCATGAAACAATCTTACATAGCGCTTACGTTATTCGCCGTGGCGACGATTGCTATGTCGACCGCAGTGCGCGCGCAGGATGTGCAGCCGTTTGATCCGTCTCGGTATTCACAAGAGGTGACCGAGTGCGACCGCCTCGCTTCGCACCCCGATGATCCGAATCGCGTCGCCCCCGGTCTCGAGCGACCGCAGATCGATCTGCCAAAGGCCATCGAAGCATGCAAAGCGGCGGTGGCGCGCGACCCTGGCAATCCGCGCCTGAATTATTTGCTTGGCCGAACGCTCGGCTACAGCGGCCGTGGCGCCGAAGGACTCGGCAATCGCAAGGTCGCCGTCGATGCCGACTACCCGCAGGCCCTGTTCGTCATCGGCTACATGTCGCTGACTGGCATGAATCAGCAACCCAAAGATGTCTGCGGTGGTGCAGAGCTCATCCGTCGCTCAGCGCTGCAAGGTCGAATCGCCGGGCAACTCGGCTTTCCGCGTTACGTGCTCAGCGGTCTGTTCGACAGCTGCGCGGTGCGCAAGGACAAGGCCGAGATGCTGAGTTTTGTGGCAGCCGCGCGCAAGCAAGCCAAAGGAGACTATTACCAGGGTTTGCTCGCCGACATGCTCGAAGAGGATTTGAAGCGACTGCCTTGAGGTCGACACCGGCTGTCGCAACTCCGTGCGTCCTGCGAGAATACCTCGCATGGACGATTCCTCGCGCTACCCGGTGCTCTCGCCTCTCGCTCGGCAAGCGGGTTATCTCGGCGTGCTGCCGTTCGTCGCGGCCTTGGCGGGCGTGCTGTCGGGGTCTGCGGAACTGCAGCTGCTCGGCGAACGCCTCGCGCTAGGCTGGGGTGCGGCGATTCTGGCCTTCGTCGCTGCAGTGCACTGGGGGCTCGCGGTGGCGGGCCGGTGGCGATGGTCGCTCGGCGTGGTGGTGTCATCGACGCTGCCGTCGCTGGTCGGTGCGTTGGCGGTGGTGCTGGGCGGCTCACGCGGCACGGCTCTGCTCGTGGTCGGCTTCGGTTTCTTCTGGCTGTACGAGCATCGTCGGCACGGCGATGAGTTGCCGCAGGACTACCTGCAACTACGGCGTGTGTTGTCATTGACGGTGTGCATACTGCTTGCCCTGATCACCATCGGTCTTGGAGAGAGGGGCTGAGATGATTCTCGAAGATTTATCCGAAGCGAAGTGGCTGCGGCGTCTGATCGTCGCTGTGCTGCTCGCTGTGCTGGTGTTGCTTGCGTTCCAGGTGCTGCAGCCGTTCATCGTGCCGGTGATCTGGGCCGTGATCCTGGCCTACGTGACGTGGCCCGTACACGGGCGACTGGTTCGGCTCTGCGGCGGTCGTCGCGAGCTCGCTGCGCTGCTGATGACGCTGCTGCTGAGCGCGGCAATCATCCTGCCCGTGGTGTGGATCGTCTTGCTCGTTCAGGCGGAAGCACTGCCCGTTTATCGCGAGTTGGCGCCGTTGATCTCGAAGGTACAGTTGCCGCCTGTCATTGCGGACTTGCCTTTGCTCGGCCCCCGCCTGCAAGAGATTCTCGCTCAGGTAGCCAAGGATCCGGGTGCAATCGACACCGCCATTAGAAATTTTCTCAATCAATCTTCCGGCGAGATGGCTGCATTGATTGGCGGCGTGGGCCGCAACCTCGTCAAGCTTGTGATCGCCATGGTGTCGCTGTTCTTTATGTACCGCGACGGCGAATACTTTGCCTCGCAAGTCGAGCGCGGGCTGCAGCAGTTCTTCGGTGAGGCGCGAATTGCCCACTACATCGAAGCCATTGGTAATACGGTCAAGGCTGTCGTATATGGCATCGTTGCCGCCGCGCTCGCACAGGGCGCTCTCGCCGGGCTGGGTTATTGGGTCGCTGGATTACCCGCGCCGGTGCTGCTGGCTTTGCTGACCTTTCTCGTCGGCTTGGTGCCCTTCATCGTGCCCTTCATGTGGGGCAGCGCCAGCGTATGGCTGTATTTGACCGGCGAGACGACGGCCGCCATTGGTCTTGCTTTGTGGGGTCTCACCGCCGTCAGTTGGATCGACAACATCGTTCGTCCGCTCGTTATCAGCGGCGCAACGCGCATTCCGTTCCTGCTCGTGCTGTTTGGGGTGCTCGGTGGTCTTGCAGCCTTCGGTCTGGTCGGCTTGTTCATCGGGCCGGTGATCCTCGCGGTGCTGATGGCGATCTGGCGCGAGTGGTTAGCCGAAAAACGTTCCCAGAAGGAGTAATCCATGCCCTCGATTCTTAGGCGCACTACCTTCATTGTTGCCGACGCGCAGCGAGCCGCGGCATTTTACGAGAGCGTGTTTGGCTGGACGCGGTTTTACGATCACTCGCTGACGGCCAAAGCAGGCTTTCCGCCAGTGGGTCCGCGCGACGAGCCCGTGAAACTCGTGCTACTGAAGGCGCAGGATCCGCAAATCGGCATGATCGGCTTTCTGCAATACATCGATGCGCCCTTCGACACGGCCCGGGTCGTCGAGCGCACGAAGGTGCGCATGGGCGAGTCCATACTCGTCGTGCAGACCGACGATGTGCGTGGCGTGCACGAGCGGGCCATTGCCGCGGGAGCCACCATCTCGATGCCACCGACCGATTGGTCGGTGCCATCACACGACGGTAAATCAGTCATCCACCTGCGCTCGATGTCGATGTTCGATCTCGACGGCATCTACTCAGAGATCAACCAGCACCTGTAGTTCGCGCATGGTGGCGATCATCCGGATCGGGTCGTCGTCCATCAGCAGCATGTCGCGGACGCCATCGCGCAGAAAGCCTTCCTGCTGCACATGGTCGATGAAGCGGCCCAGACCCGAATAAAAGCCTGCGACATCGAGCAAGCCGCAAGGTTTGCGATGCAACCCGAGGTGCGACCACGTCCACACCTCGAAGAGTTCTTCCAGCGTGCCTACGCCGCCCGGCAAGGCGATGAAACCATCCGAGAGATCCGCCATCAGCGCCTTGCGCTCGTGCATGGAATTCACCACGCGCAGATCGGCGAGACCATGATGCGCGACTTCTCGTGCCACGAGGGTCTGCGGAATCACACCGATGACCTCGCCGCCCTCAGCGAGTGCCGCATCCGCTACCGCGCCCATTAAACCGATCGAGGCGCCGCCATAGACGAGACCCAGTCCTGCCTGCGCGATGCAGCGGCCGAGTACCTTAGCGGCTTCTGCATAACGCGGGTCGTGGCCTGTGTTGGCGCCGCAAAAAACGCAGAGGCGCTTCACCATCCCATCCCATAGTAGGTGATGGTGCGGCGGACGTTGTCGCGCACGATGCCGTTGAACCCGCGCAGATGCTGGAATCGAGCTTGCAGCGCGCCAGCGACCCGATCCGGGATTTGCTCGAGCGGTGTGCCGGCATCGAGCTCACGTTTGGTCTCGCCCATCAAAGCTTCGAGGTACTCGCGGCGCTCCGTAAGCCGTGATTTCGGCGCGAGCGGTATTCCATGCCCGCCGACGTACTCGGCGAAATCCCAGCTCTCGAGTTCACGCAGGCTGCGCACCCAATTGTGCAGCGAGTAGTCGGCGATGAAGGGCAGCGGCATGCCCCCGGCCGTACCCAAATCGACTATGAATGGCACGTTGACGTGATCGGGCGTCATGACTATGAGGCAATCGCCGTGGTTCACGCCGAGCCAGCGCAGTTGCAAGGTGCGTTCACCCAGGGCCAGCTGATACCGATCCCCTGCGAAGGTCTGATCGGGCATGACGATATCCGGCTCCGGTAAATCTTTGAAGTGGGCAAGACAGCGCTCATGACTGATGAAGCGCGCACCCTCATCCTTGAAGATCTTGCCGCCCCGCACGTGATCCCAGTGCTGATGGCTGTAGACCACATATTTCACCGGCAGCGGTGTGCGCTGGCGAATTTCCTGGCGCAGGACTTTGGCTGCTTCGGGGTCGATCGGGTCGGTGACGATCACGCCCTCGCGCGTAATCAAGAACACGTTGCGCAAGCCCTTGTGGCGGAAAGTGAAGTATCCCGGGCCTATTTCCGTCACTTCGTGACCTTGCACAGGTGCAGGCAGAGGCGTCTGCGCCGTAGCAGTCGACATGAGTGCCACAAGCAGCGTACGGCCGAGCCAATGTTTCACCGTCGATCGAGTCATAAGTGCCCGCATGACTTCAGTCCTCGCGTGCAAGCTGCGGCAGCAGCACGTCGGCCCACTCACGCATGTCGTCGGGCAGTTTGACGAAAGGCACTCGCGGGTACAGCCGCGAAGCTTCGACTGACATGTCGTACTGAGGGTCCCAGCGCGGCGCGCCAAAAGTCATCGGCACCCGGGTGCGCGCCATCTTCGATTGCAGCGGATAGGTGAAATGGGCGTGGTACGCGTGACGCCACATGCCTTCTGAGCGGAACAATTCCAGCACGCGTCCGTTGACCATGGCCGGATCGATATACGGTTCACGGCGGATGATGCCGCGCCGAGTGCGGTCGTACCACGGCCAGAACAAGCCTTGGTCGCGCATCAGGTGCCAGGCTTCCAACAGGTGCCCGCCGTACCAGACGGGTTTGATGTCCGGCGTGTAGTGCGCGAGCAGATCTTTGCGAAGTTTGTTGTCGAGTAGCAAAACATCGGTCATCACCACGTGCTTGATGCGCGTCGGCGCCTGCACGGCGAGCTCGAGCCCGACGAGGCCACCGCCCCAAGTGCCGACGAAGTCCGCTTCCTTGATGCCAAGCGAGTCCAGCGCTGCGAGGACGACCTTTGCGTATGCCGCCACAGTCACTTTGCCGCGCGGCAGCGTGTTATCCGACTCGCCATGTCCAGGAAGATTGATCGCGATCACGGGACGTCGCCCGATAAAGCCGAGCGCCAAATCGTGGATCACCTCGGACGATCCTGCCGCATCGTGCTGGATGAGCACGGGTCGCCCGCTGCCTTCGTGGTTGCGTCGAATGCGCAACTGGCCACCAGGCACGTCCACATAGTCCTGCCACAGTCGGCAGGGCAGTGGCGCAGGGCGCGGCGGTTTGGTGGCCCGCGGTGGCATGTGCTGACGGATGAAGTCACGGCAAAGGTTCAAGGTTGCATCGGGTGTGCCGCCCGCCTGCACGGTGACATTTGCCGAGGCGTGCTGTACCCGCGCAAGGTGCATCGCGAGCACATCGCTGTCGGCGGCGGTGACGAGCATCGGTACACCTACGTTACGCAAGGCGAGATCCGAGCGCATTTCGAACGCAGCTCGATAGCCCACGCGGTAATGATCGCCCGAGCGCATGAAGTCGAGCAGAGCTGCCTGCAGCCCGTCCGGCGAGGGCACGTCGAAGTCGAGTCTTGCGGCCAAGGACTTGCGGTACCACGGGAAGAAAATGGTCTGTTCGCGCAGGCGCGCCCACAGCCATGCCAGATGCGAGCCGTCCCACTTCGGTTCGAGTTTCGGCAGGTAATGACCGACGATGTCGAGACGCTCTTGTTCGGTCAGCAGCACGTAGCCGTTGGCCGCTGCGCAGACGATGCGTTCGGGGTAGGCCGCCGCGATCGCCCCGGAAATCATCGCGCCCGTGTGAAAACCGTAGACCGCTGCGCGGTCCACGCCGATGGCATCCATGAACTCGATGGCGGCGTCGGCGAAATCCGACATCTGCGCCGACTCCACTCCGAGCGGATCGGACAGACCGAAGCCCGGCGAGTCGGGTGCGATGCAGGTGAAATGGTCCTTCCAGCGTTCCATCGTAGCGAGCATGTCGCGCGAGGACAGCGGCGATTGGTGGAAGCAGATCACGACGGGCCCGGAGCCGACTCGGCGGTAGTGAACTTGTCGTGGACCCCATCGCCCCGTGGTGATTGATGCGAAATGTCGGGTGATCCTGGACGTGCTCATGCGAGACTCTCGGCGCAGTTGACTGACCTAGACGTTACCACTTGAACATGTCTCCATCGAACGGTTCCACGAGCGGCGTCCGAGCAGCGCTCTCCATCCCCGATTTCCGGCGATTCGTCCTCGGCCGATTCTTCGCGACCCTAGCCTGGCAAATGCTTGGGGTGGCTGTCGGCTGGCAGGTGTACTCCATTACCCGCGATCCGCTCGATCTCGGCCTCGTCGGGCTTGCACAGTTCCTGCCGTTCTTTGCGCTGGTGCTGCCCGGCGGGCAACTCGCCGATCGGGTCGATCGTCGACTGGTGATCGTCACCGCGTACATCATCGAGGCGATCTGTGCGGTCGTGCTGCTGGCGTTCACGTTGTCGGGCAGCAGCAACGTGAAGTGGGTGTTCTTCGCCATGGCCTTGTTCGGTGCGGGGCGGGCGTTGTGGATGCCCTCCGGACAGGCGATGACCGTGAATCTGGTTCCCGCCGAGGTATTTCCTGCCGCCGTGGCCTTCAACTCTTCGTTGTTCGAGGCCGCGGTGATCGTGGGCCCGGCGGTGGGTGGGCTGCTCTACGCGTTCAGCGAAACTCAACTGCACACGAGTGGTGCGCTGCTGGTCTACGCGGTGTGTCTGGCACTACTGCTGCTGGTGGTCGTGCTGATGTGGCGCGTGCGACCGGTACGGGCGACTGGAGGGCAACGCCCCGTGTCGATAGGCGAGATGTTCGAGGGCCTGCGCTTCGTGTTCTCGCGCAGACCGATCCTCGGTGCAATCTCGCTCGATCTGTTTGCGGTGTTATTCGGCGGTGCGACCGCCCTGTTGCCCATGTTCGCTGCCGACATCCTGCATGTCGGGCCCGAGGGCCTCGGAGCGCTGCGCACCGCGCCCGGCATCGGTGCGGGTGTGACGGCCTTGCTGCTTGCGCGTCGGCCGATTGCGCGCCACGCCGGGCGCTGGATGTTTGGCGGAGTGGCTGCTTTTGGTGTCGCCACCATCATCTTCGGCATGTCGACCTCGTTCTGGCTGTCGTTTGTCGCGCTCGTCGTGGTGGGGGCCGGCGACATGGTCAGCGTATTTGTCCGTCATCTACTGATCCAGCTCGAGACGCCCGACGCCATTCGCGGGCGCGTCAGCGCGGTCAGCTCCATGTTCATCGGTGCGTCCAACGAACTCGGCGAGTTCGAGTCCGGTTTGACTGCGGCGTGGTGGGGGCCGGTACGCGCGGTAACCGTCGGCGGCGTCGCCTGTCTCGTCGTGGTCGGGGCGTACCTGCGGGTGTTTCCGGAGCTTCGCAAACTCGATCGCTTCCCTAAGCCTGTATGAATTTCCAGTAACCGCAGCCTGTTGCAGGGAACCTAGCGCACTGCGCCCGGGTCTGTGGCTTAAGGTCCGCGTGGCATACTCAAGGCGTTGCCGGGGGAGACACGACATGCTGCCGCGATTGCTGCGTTCTGCTGCCTTGATGACTGTCGCATCGATCGGCCTCGCCGGCTGCATGAGCGCGCGCATCCAGGAATCGCGCGAACTGCCGACGCAGATCGCCGCAGGGGAGTCGGTAGTGATCCTCGCCAAGCCGCAGATCGAGGGCGCTGCGGCTGATGCGGAATTCATGGACTGCGTCGGCAAGAGCCTCGGTTCAGGCGGAGGGGGCATAGCGGTGCACGACAACGACCGTTTCGTCGACAGCGTGTTTCCGTGGCTCGAGCCTGCGACAGCGCCGACCCGTGCGGAAGGCGTGACGCAATTGTTGCTGCGGCCGGGCGTGAGCGACCGAATCGCAGCCACCGGTGTGCGGTATTTGATCTGGCTCGATGGGGCGACAAAGAAAACGGACGGCGGCGGTAGTCTGGCCTGCGGTGCGGCGCCCGGCGCGGCCGGTTGCATCGGCTTCGGCTGGTGGGAGAACGAGTCGGACTACGAAGCGACGATTTGGGATTTGAAGCAGGCGAAGTCCGCCGGCAGCGTCGAAACGAGCGTCACCGGTACCTCGGCGATCATCGGTGCCGTGGTGCCGTTGCCGTTCATCGCGCGGGTCGAGGGTACGGCCTGTCGGCGACTGGCTGACCAGTTGCAGGTGTTTTTCAAGGGCGGCGCCGCGGCTCGATGACGCGGATGGCCGAGGGGGAGATCGAACGCATGATGCGGCTATTTTCACTGACGATTTTGAGCCTCGCGCTGCTGGGTCTTGCGGGCTGCGAGACCACCGCGGGTGGGGGTTCGCCCCCTAGCGGCGGCGCTTCGGGTGGCGGTGCTTCGGGTGGCGTCAGCACGGGGGGTGGATTCCCGGGCGGCGGTTTGCCTGGCGCCGGCCTGCCGGGCATGCCTGGTTTGCCCAATCCCACGGCTGATTCGGGTCGCTCGACCACCGCAGGCTCTAGCAGCGGCGAGACCGGTAACGACGCCGGTGGCGAGGCCACGACGGCCGAGGAGCGTCGTGCCGTGCTCAGCGGGCGACTCGACAAGTCGCTTGGCGATTTCGACAAGACGCTCGAGGAGGAGCAGCGTCGCAGTGCTGAGGAGCGTGACGCGCGCGCGACCTCGGGACGCGGTGCCCTGCCTGAGGATCGCGACGGTGCAGGCGGCGGTGGCAGTCGCGGCACACGCGAGGGTGACTTGCGATCGGAGCGCACGGCGCAACAAGGCGCGAGCGGAAGCAAAGAATCGCCTGGTGGTGACACTCAGGATCGGGGCAGTGTCGCCGGCGGCAGTGGCAGCCCCGACCGTGGCATTCCCTCCGGTGAAGACGACGACATCGTCGCGCGACGTTTGCGGCGCGCGGCTGAGCAAGAGACAGATCCCGAGTTGAAAGAAAAACTCTGGAAGGAATATGCCGACTACAAGCGCAACGTGCAGGGCAAGGGTTGAACGCATGCGTGCCGTGATTCGCCTCAGTCTGATCGCTCTTACGGCGAGCGCGCTCGTGGGCTGCGTCGTCAACGAGACGCGCCCGTTGCCGAAACTAGAAGCCGTACAAGCGACGCAGCAGATCGCCGAAGCGGAGTTGCTCGATATCGGCATCCGCGAATTCGATGCGGGTGTCCCCGAAGCATTGAAGGACAACACCGAGGCGCTCGACAAGCGCCGTATCTACCCTGAGGTTCGTAAGGCCGAGTCGCGGCTACTCGCGGTGCGTCTGCGCACCACGCTCGAGGCTTCCGGGCAGTGGGGTGCCGTGCGCGTCGTGCCGGAGAGCGTCAAGTACGTCGACGTACTCGTGACTGCGCGCATCCTCGAATCCACCGGACAGGATTTGTCGCTTGCAGTCACGGCGAAAGATTCGTCAGGTCGCGTGTGGATCAACGACAAGACCTACTCCGGTGACGCGGATCTCGGCTCCTACAAGACCGATGCGGCGCTGCGCGCTCGTGATGCGTTCCAGAACGTTTACTCGTCTATCGCCAACGATCTGTTGGTGGCACGCGAACGACTCTCGACCGCAGAGCGACGCGAACTTCGGCAGGTGGCTCAGTTGCAGTTCGCCCGCGATCTCGATCCGAAGTCCTTCGGCGGCTATCTACAAAAAGATCCGGGCGGGCTCGAGCGAATCGCGCGTCTGCCGGCAGCCGACGATCCTGCGCTCACACGCATCGAGAAGATCCGTGAACGTGATATGACGGTCATCGATACGCTGGATGGCTACAACACGGGCTTCTCCGAACAGCTGTTCGATTCTTACGGCGCATTCCGTCGTACGAGTTACGACGCCATCGAAAAAGAAGATCGCGCTCGCTCGCAGGCCACCACGCGCACCGTGCTGGGTGCGGCCGCTGTGCTCGCCAGTATTTTCGTCAGCAGTCAATGCAGCGGCACGAACTATGACTGCCAACGCGTCGAGGACGCGGTGCGTACTGCCGGTGCGATCGGTGGTACGGCGGCGGTCCTCTCGGGCATCCAGAAATACTCCGATGCCAAGAACGCAGCACAAGAGGTCAAGGAATTGGCCACTAGTTTCGAGAACGAGGCCGCTGCGCAAGTGGTCGAGGTCGAGGGTCGCTCGCTGAAACTGACTGGCACTGCCGAAGAGCAGTACCGGGAGTGGCGTCGGCTGCTCGCGCAGATCTACCGCGAAGAGCGTGCGCCCGAGCCTGCTGCACCCGCGACCAACAAGCCTTGAGATCACGTGACGGAATTCGCGAAAGGTCAACGGCTCTGTGCGCGCTTTCTGCTGATCGAGGTGCTCGGGCAGGGCGCCTGGGGGCCGATCTGGCGAGCGATTGACGAGCAGCGCTCGCTGCAAATTGCTCTGAAGTTGTTGCCACTGCCGAGCGCTGACGAGGCAACGGTGTGGTCGCTCATGCAGCATGAGTATGCAGCGACGCAACGGCTGGAGCATCCAGGCGTTTTGCGCGTCGAGCCACCGGTGCGCGACGCGACCGCGCTCGTGCTGCCGATGCCGCTCGCGGCAGGCGATGCACGTGCCTTGCGCGGTAAGCCTTGGACGCAATCGATCATTGTGTTGCGTGAGTTGGCAGACGCGCTGGTGTATGCGCATTCACGCGCCGTCCTTCACCGCGATCTCAAGCCTGGCAACGTACTCATAGATTTCGATGGTCGCGCGCGTCTGGCCGACTTCGCCGTAGCGTCGCTGGATGGGCAATCTCCTCCGCAAGCACTGTTCTCGAAGTTTTCGGCGAGTCCGGCCTTGCAGCATGGCGCCTCCCCGACGGTCAGTGACGACGTGTACGGCTTCGGCGCGTTGGCGTACGAACTATTGTCGGGATACCCGCCGAATTTCCCCGATGGAGCGGGTGATCCCGCCAAGCGGCCAGCAACGATACCTAACACGGCAACGCCGATTCCCGAGGCACTTAGTCACCTGGTGCTGAGCGCACTCGAGCCCGATCCCAGTCGACGACCGCGGGATATGGGTGAGGTGTTGCGCACCGTCACGGCACTGGAGACGAGTCGGTTCGAGCCAGTTACGGTGGCGCGCATCATGCCTCTCGAAGTGGCCGCTGCCGAGCGCGAAGAGTCTGCGCCCCGGCCACGCTCGTGGCTCGCTTGGGCGGGTGTGGTCGCACTCGGCGCATCGTTGCTCGGCGTGTTTCTCGTGTTGCCGCGCTTCGCCGGCACACCCTCGGTAGCGCCGAGCAGTGCTGCGCCGACTTCCGTAACGACGACGCCAGCGGCGGTCTCTGAGCGCGAGCGGCAGCAGGCCGCATACGAGGAAGCGCTGGCGCGCTTCACGGCCGAGTTCGCCACGCTCGATGGACAAGGCGCCGGTGTTTGGGGTGGGGCGACGTTTGCTGCAGCCCGATCGTTGTCGGAGCTTGCCGCCACTGCCGCCGCCGACGGCGATCACGTGTTGGCAGTCGATCGCATCACTGTCGCCGTGCAACGACTGGAGCGCGTCGCGGCGGATCGCCCGGCAGCGCTCGAGCGGGAATTGAGCCAAGGCGAGACCGCGCTCGATGGCGGACAGATCGAAGTGGCCCGTCAGGCCTTCGCGCTCGCCCGACTCATCGAACCCGAAAATGCCCGAGTGGGTGTCGGCCTTGCGCGAGTGGCAGGGCTAGAGCCGGTGCTGCCGGCTTTCGTTGAGGCGGAGACTGCGGCCTTGTCGCAGGATCATCTTCTGGCTCTGACCCGTTACGAGGAAGTATTGCGGGCTGATCCGCGCAATGCGGGGGCTCGCGAGGGCGCAGCGCGTGCGCGGGCTGCGCTGGGGTCGGACCGATACGCCCGCGAAATCGGCGAGGCGCTCGCAAAGTTGCGTGCCGGGCGCGATGTCGAGGCGAGGGCTGCCATCGATCGGGCGCGGGCACTGCGGCCGGGTGCGGTGGAAATCGGCACGGTGAGTGCGCAGTTGCTCGCGGCGGGTGAGCGGCAGAACCTTGAAGCCGTGCGGGCACAAATCGCCGAACTCGAGTCCGGCGAACGGTGGGCGCAGGCCTTGGCGGCGTACGACGCCCTGCTGGCCCGTGACTCCACGATTCAGTTTGCCCGCGCGGGTCGCGCAGCCGTCGCACCGCGTGCAGAGCTCGCGCGGCGTCTCGATCAACTGCTCAGTAACCCAACGCGATTGTCGGCACCGGAAGTCCGACGAGAAGCGGATCGACTACTGTCCGAGGCGGGAAAGGTGCAGGGTGCTGCACCGGTGCTCGAGTCGCAGACTGCGCGGCTGCGCGAGACCTTGCGACTGTACGATCAGCCCGTGGCGCTCGTGTTGCAGTCCGATGGTCTGACTCGGGTCACGCTGCAGCGGGTTGGCGGCATGGGCAGCTTTACCCGCAAGGATCTCAGTCTGAAGCCGGGTCGCTACGTGCTCACGGGGGACCGTCCGGGCTTTCGTGATGTCCGGCGCGAGTTCACCGTGCTGCCGGCGTCGACGGGGCTCGTCGTCGACGTGCGATGTACGGAGAGCATCTCGTGACGGCATTCGTCTTGCGCATCAAGGAGCCGAGTGGTCCACGCGAGTTGTCGCTGCCGTGCAGCGTCGGCGGCGACAATGACGCAGTACTGCGCGTCCCTGGCACGATCAGCGGTGAGCGCGCAGAGCTGTTACAGCAGGGTGGCGAGTTCGGCGTGCGCGCTGCGGGTGTCGTGTCGTTGCGCGTGAATGGTCTGCCCCTCGCGGCGGGTGAGTTCCGTACGCTGCAATCGCAGGATGTGTGCAGCATCGGCAGTGCACGACTCATCGTCGAGTCGCTGCAGTCCGGCTCTGCGACGTTATCGGTTCGGCACCTGGCAAACAACGCGACGCTGGAGCCGATACGCACCGCGACCGCGGCGAGTGCCGACGGCTTTGGCGATGACGAGCGCATCGTCGCTGCGATCGTCGATGTCGAGGCTGAGCCTCGAGTCGCGTCGGTCACGGGTTCGCTTTGGCGGATGCCGCGACGAACGAGTTGGCTGATCGGCGGGGTAGTGATCGCGCTACTGGCCGGCCTTGCCGTGCTGGCTTCACGGCTGCAGCCCGTCACGCTAGTGGTGCAGCCTGCTGAAGCGGACGTGTCGGTCAGCGGATTCGGCTGGCGGGCGTCGAATACGCTCATGATGTTGCCCGGCGAGCGCAGCGTGACGGCCACGCTGAAGGGCTATGCAGATCTGCAGCGGACTGTGACGGTCCGTGAGGATCAGGCGCTGGAGTTGTCATTGCGGCTCGCTCCCCTGCCGGGAATCCTCGAGATTGATACCGGTAGCGTTATCGCCCGGGTGTTCGTCGATGGCGCCGAACTCGGCAAGACCAGCGACGACATCAAAGTCGCAGGCGGTGAACGTACGCTGACGCTGCGCGCCGATCGACATCTTGATGTCATTCAGCGCGTCAAGGTGACTGGTAAGGGTGTTCGGCAGGCACTGCGCATTCCGATGCAATCGTCTTGGGGTCGTCTCGAAGTGACTGCGGCCAGCAGCGGCGCGACTCTCGCTGTCGATGGTGCAGCACCGCAGCCGCTTCCGGCCGTAGTTGATGTGCCTGCGGGTGTGCACCGGCTCACGGTCGCCGCACCGGGCAGCAAGGCGTGGCAAAGTGCCGCGCTGGTGCGAGCGGGGGCGACCACGCGGGTTGGCCCCGTGGTGCTCGGCGCACCCGATGCCGATCTACGGGTGAGCTCGCGACCCACTGGTGCCGACGTCACGGTCGGCGGGGTATTTCGTGGTCGTACGCCGCTGAGCGTCGCCTTGCCCGCGGGCATGGAGCACGCCATCGGGGTGTCATTGCAGGGTTATCGCGCCGCCGAACGTCAGGTGCTCGCCGAGAGTGGGCGGCGCATCGATCTCGCGCTCACGCTGCAGCCCGTGCTGGTGCGGCTGACGGTGCAGGGCGATCCGGCCGATGCCGAGATCTGGGTCAACGGTGCTGAACGGGGCAGGGCGCCGCTATCCATTGAGTTGCCTGCGCGCAAGCATTTGATCGAGGCACGCCGCAGCGGGCTGCAGACCGCAAGATTCGACGTCGACTTATCGGCCGCGGTCGAACGACGGGTCGATTATTCTTTGATCCCCGAAGGTCGAAAGGCTGACTGGAAGCCGCCGCCTAGCGCCATGAAAAGCGACTCGGGGACTTTGCTCCGCCTGATGCCGACGGGTAGTTTCACCCAGGGCAGCGAGCGTCGCGAGCAGGGTCGGCGCGCCAACGAGTTTTCGCGAGCGGTCACCCTCTCAAGGCCCTTCTATCTCGGTACGCGTGAAGTCACGAACGGTGAGTTCCGCAGGTTCCGGCCCGCGCATGCTTCCGGTTTCATCGGCAAGCGCACGCTCGATCTTGATGGCCAACCGGTCACCGGGGTGTCCTGGGCCGATGCGGTGCAGTACTGCAACTGGTTGTCGAGTACCGAAGGTTTACCGGTGGCGTACGAGCAGAAGGACGGCAAGTGGGTGTTGAAGCAGCCCGTGCCCGCCGGATATCGCTTGCCGACCGAGGCGGAGTGGGAGTTTGTCGCACGCTATGCCGGTGCGGGACAGCGCGCCCGACGCTACGAATGGGGCGAGGCCTTGCCGCCGCCGGCGGGCTTCGCGAATCTCGCGGGCAGTGAGGCCGCGGCTGAGATGCCGAAGGTGCTTGAGGGCTGGGCCGACGACTATCCGGTGGTGGCGCCGCCTGGCAAGTTCGCCGCAAACATGCTCGGTATCTTCGACATGACGGGCAACGTTTCCGAATGGGTGCATGATACCTATGCCTCGTTCGATGCCTCGGGCGGTGGCACCGATCCGCTCGGGCCGCCGAGCGGCACACGGTTCGTGATCAAGGGCAGTCATTACAAGACTACGTCGTTCGCAGAGTTGCGTGCGGCATGGCGTGAAGGGGGCGATGCGCCCTCGCAGACGATCGGCTTCAGGGTGGCTCGCTATGCGGAATGAACGAAAGGGTCGGGGCAGCGCTCAGACCTGGCGCATGATTCTCATCACGACGACCGGGGCGCTGCTGTGCTGGGGGGCAACGCTTGCGATGTTGCGGGCCGTAGCGCAAGACGCCGCACCGCCGCCCGACACCAACGAGGCCGAGGAAGTCACACGCCGCGCCGCGCCGCCTAAGACCTCCGACGATGAACTGCCTGAATACCGCGATTCCGCCGACAACAACATCAGCCTGCCCATCGACATATGAAACGCAAACTGCCCAATGAATTTCTCTTCACCATCGTCGCGCTACTGATTTCGACGGTCATCGTCCACGCGCTCTATGTGTTGCACGTGCGACCGGTCGCTGAGGCGACCATGCGCGCCGATCGCGAGCGCATGTTGAAAGATCCCAACTACGTGCAGCAGCGCTCAATCTACGTAGTCATCAAAGATTATGAGCAGGAGGCCGAGATCATCCTGATGCTGTGGGCGCTGGCAATCCTCAGTTACAAGGCCATCGAACAACGGCGCGAGCGACAAGCGCTTGAAGCAGAGTTATTGCGTCTGCCTGAGGGTATGAAGATCCTCCCCGAGGACACGCGCGAGTACGCACGACAACTCGAGAGCCTGCCCGAGGACACACGCAACCTGTTGGTGCCACGTGCGCTGCTTGCGGCACTGGCGCGCTTCGGTGCCACGCGCAACGTGCAGGATGCCTCGACCGTGGCGCATGGCGTGTGTCAGTCGGAGGCAGACCGGCTTGATTCCGATCTTGCGCTGCTGCGCTACATCGCTTGGGCCATCCCGGCGATCGGTTTCATCGGCACCGTGCGCGGTATCGGTGATGCGCTGTCGCAGGCACACAAGGCCGTCACCGGCGACATCTCTGGCGTCACCGAAGGTCTCGGTGTCGCCTTCAACTCGACCCTGATCGCTCTGTTGTTGTCGATCCTGTTGATGTTCCTGATGCAGCAATTGCAGCAGGCGCAGGAGCGGCGCGTGCTCGACACCGAAACCTGGCTCGATCAGAAGATCGTGCGCAACCTTCAGGCCCGTTCATGATGACAGCGGGTTTGCATCTGAACGACGCGGCGCTGGCACTCGCCATCGCCGGCGAGCTGCATTCGGTGCGGCCGTCGATCGTCCATGCAGATCCTGCCGATTCGCGCCGTTTCGGCACCGACGCCACTGCGACGGCGCGCCGTACGCCGCGTGCCGTGAGCACCGATCATTGGGCACTGCTCGGTGCCGCAGATCCGGTGCGGCCCGGTTTGGCACTGAAGCTCGTCCGGGCCGAGTTGCGCGAGCGGCTCACCGCAGCGAGTGTCGATCACACGAGTCCCGTGCAACTGGCCGTTCCGCCTGCGTTGCCGACCACGGCGCTCGCTCCATTGCTGGGTGCGTTGCAGGCCGAGGGTCTGAGCGTTGGCGGGTTTCACGATGCGGCCTCGCTGACCGTTGCGGCCTTGGCGATGCCGCGAACCACACTGGTTCTGCAGCTCGGGCAGCAGCATGTGGCCGCCGCACGCGTGGCGGTGGAGTCGGGTGAGGCTCGCACACGCGCGGTCGCGATGCGTCGGGGTTCGGGTACGGCCGCACTGCAACAGGCCTGGCTGCAACTGGCGAGCGAGGCGATGGTGCTGCGTACGCGCTTTGATCCGCTGCATGACGCGGCGTCCGAGCAGCAGTTGTTTGACTTGTTGCCGCAAGCTTGGGCAAGTGCCTCTGCTACGGGCACTGCCACACTCGAGTTACCCGCGGCAGGTGAACCCCGCCGGATAGAACTGGCGGCCGAGCAGTTCGCCCATCGCGCCCAAGCCGTGTATCGCGATCTGCTCGCGGTTTTGCAGGAGCTGCGGCCGAGCGGCATGGTCGATATCGTGCTCGACCGTTCGCTGCTCGAGTTGCCCGGGCTGCGCGCCAAACTCGCGGAATTGCGCGGCTGTCGGGTGCTGACTGTGAGTCAGGGGCTCGCAGCGCGTGCAGCGTCACTGCAGCATGCCGCACCTGCAGCCGATGGCAGCGTCGCTTTGCTGCGGGGTCACGCCCTCTGGGGTACAGCGATCGAGACGCCTGAAGAATTACCTCGTTCGCTGGAGTCGATCGAAGCGCAGAGTCCGAGCCATTTGCTGTGGGAGGGTCGCGTGGTGGCCTTGCCTCGCGGTCGACGCATTGAGGTGGGGCGCGAAGTCGACGGTACTGGCCTACGCGTGGGCGAGGGCGTTGCCGGAGTGTCGCGATTACATTGCTCGCTGCTACGCGATGAGCGGGGCGTGACGCTGCAAGATCACAGCCGCTACGGCACGTGGCTCAATGATCAACGTGTGCTCGGGCGCGTTAACGTAATGGCGGGAGATCGCATGCGTCTCGGTGACCCCGGCATCGAGTTCGGGTTCGTTGCGGTGGGAGAGGCGGATGGCCCGGCGCAAGGTTGAGGTCTTTAGTCTTTCTTTTCTCGATGTGATCTGCTGCGGCTTCGGCGCCGTCATTCTCTTCTACACCATCATCAGCGCGCAGAGCGGCATCGAGCGCACTCGCAAGGCGGAGGATCTGGCGGCGCAGGTCTCCAAGCTCGAAGAAGAAGTTCTCACCGGGGCGCGTAACCTGGTCCGCCTGCGTAATACGCTGCAACTGACGGAAAGCGAGACGGTCTCGGCGTCCTCGCGTGCGACGCAACTGATCGAGGAGCTGCAGCGTAAGCGTGAGGAGAGTTTCATCTACGATTCCGAAACGCTGGCCAAACGCGAACGGGTCGAAAAGCTCAAAGCGGAGGTGCGTGCGCTGCAAGAGAGCACACGCCGACTCGAAGCGGGCGCCAAGGTGGAAACGCCGCGTGCCGAGCGAGTCGGTGCGGGCAAGTCGGTGGCCAGTCGTCGCTACATCACGGGGCTGACCCTGAAAGGACGGCGCATCCTGGTATTGGTCGATCGCTCGGCCAGCATGCTCGACGAGGATCTCGTCAACATCATCCGATTGCGCAACTCTCCCGAAGCCAGCAAGCGTGCAGCCTCGAAGTGGCGTCGGGCGAGCGATATTGGCGCGTGGGTGATTGCGGAGATCCCAGAGAACTCGCAGTACCAGGTGTATGGCTTCAATACCACGGCGACCCCCTTGCTCACGGGGACTGAAGGACAATGGTTGTCCGCCAAAGATCAGGCGAAGCGCGATCAGGTTCTCGATCGGCTTGCGGGGCTCTCGCCCGAAGGGGGTACGAGTCTGATCAACGCCTTTGCGACGATCCGCAGCATGCAGCAACCGCCGGACCAGGTGATCCTCATCACCGACGGGTTGCCGACGCAGGGCGCGACGGCGCCGGCGCTGCGCAAATATGTGGATGCCGCAGCTCGCGCCCGCTTGTTCGATGAGGCCGTACGGGCTCTCAACCGCAACGTCCCGGTCGATGTGATCCTGCTGCCGATGAAGGGGGATGTACCAGCACCGCATCGGTTCTGGGGTCTGGCGCGTATGACCAAGGGGGCGTTCGTGATGCCCTCGCCGGATTGGCCATGAGGGCGCGGCAGTGCGACTGAAGCGACGCGAGACTGAGGTCTTTAGCCTCTCGTTCCTCGATGTGATCTGCTGCGGCTTCGGCGCGATCATCCTGCTGCTGGTTCTTTCGGAATTCGGCCAGCCGATCGTGATCGAGCGCTCGCGTGAGGATCTTGAGCTGCAACTGAAGAAACTGCAGGAGGAGTTGTTCGTGATCCGCGGCGACTCCGAGGTGCTGCAACGCGAGCTCAAGGGTCGGGTAGACAAGCTCATGCGCGAGCGACAGAACCTCGCCAAAGCCGCCGGTGAAATGTCGAGTGTGCGAGGTCAGTTCAATACCTCCCGCCAGGAAGCTGCGGTCAGCAACATCCTGGAGACCGAGTTGCTGGCGGCCTTCGACGAACTCTCCGAACAAAACAAGCGTCTCGTGCAGGCCTCGCGCACCCGCCGCAGCATTACGACTCAGGCGGTGGGCGGCATTCCGGTCGACAGTGACTACGTCATTTTCCTCATCGATACCTCGGGCAGCATGCAGGGTGGTCATTGGGAAACGGCCATTGAGGTCATGCGCGAGATCCTCGATATCTATCCGCGCCTGAAGGGGCTGCAGATCGTCGATGACAATGGACGGGAGCTTTTTGCCGGATCTCGCGGGCGCTGGCTCACCGACAGCGCGCCACTGCGCACCGATATCGTGCAGCGCATGCGTAGCTGGCGCAGTTTCAGCGACTCGAGTCCGGCCGATGGTATCGAGATGGCCATTCGCAATTACTGGTCGGCGGACAAGCGGATCAGCATCTACGTGCTTGGCGATGAGTTCACCGGCGAGAGCATTCAAGGGGCGCTCGATGCGGTCGATCGAATCAACCGCCCCGATGCCTCGGGTCGACGTCGGGTGCGCATCCACGCCGTCGGCTTTCCGGAGGCGCCCGGTATGACGCCATTTACAAACATCCGTTTCTCCGCCCTAATGCGGGCGATGTGCGAGCGTAACGACGGGACGTTCGTCGGTCTCACCAACACCAAGTCCTGCGCAATGAGCATGAGCATCGGAGGGGTGATCACATGCGTCGGTGGCAACTAGGCGAAGTGGGCATTGCATTGCTGGTCAGCGGCTGCGGTGGCGTCACCATCGCGCCGAAGCCGGTATTGCCGAAAGCGCTCGTGCAGGAGATTCCCGCCACGGTGGGATTGCTGGTGCCGGCCGATCAGAGCGCCTATGCCCACTCGGAGACGCGAGCCGGCGTCGTCTGGAGCGTGGCACTCGGGCAGGGCCAGCAGGTCGTGGCGCGTGAAGTGCTCGACAGCCTGTTCCGCGAGGTACGTGAATTCTCTGATCTTGAGGCCGCGCGTAAGTCCGAGGGCTTGCAAGCGATCTTCGAACCGCGCATCGAGCAGTATTCGTTCGCGACAGCGCAGGAGACCGGTGGCGAGTACGTCGCCGTAACGATCCGTTACCGCATCAACGTACTTGCCCCTGATGGCGTACGCTACGACAGCCTGACGCTCACGGGCTACGGCACGGGGCTTGCCGAAGGATTCGGCTCGGGCGGGCCGATGGATCAGGCTACGCGGGCTGCCATGCGCGATGCCGCCGCCAAGTTCCTCACGCAGTTCCCGGAGTTGTCACTCGCCAAAGAATTGTCGGCGGGTACCAAACTCGTGGCCGACCCAGCCGAGGTGCAGTCACGGCTTGCCGCTGCGATCAACATCGAGGCCTTGCCGATTCGCGACTCACGGCGTAGCAATCCGCGCTGGCGCCCGGGAACTGCCGTGGGTGGTGGCACTCCGCCGCTCAACGCGCCGGGTGCGGAACCTCCGGTGCCGGCGGCGCCGGTTTCTCCTTCGGAATCCTGACGAGCATCGTCTCGCGGAACGGTACGCCCTCGCTCTCCATGGGCTCGCCGTTCTCGAGTCGCGGCGCATAGCGTGCGCGGCGCAGCGCAAACGCAGCCGATTTTTGCGCAGCCTCGGGGGCGTCTGACGATTCGACCGTGGGCTCGATGACCTTGCCATCGCGCCCCACGCGGACACGGAACAGCACGTTCCGAGCGACATACTCGGTGGGGTCGGTCGGGCGTAGGCGTGATGCTGCCGTAGCGGGCGCACGATAGAACAGCAATCTTGGCGACTCCAGCCACCTGCGCTGCTCCGGGCTGGCCTCCAAGGCTTTCCATGCATCCGCATAGAAGCCATTGGCGCGACTGCCATTGCCGGCAATCAGGTGCCAGTCGGCGAGTTGCACGAGTGTTTCGCTGCGTAATACTGGATCGCTCGGCTTCTGCGCATCGAGGATCGCGAGCGCGAAGCGCAACGCCCGCTCGCCATCGTTGTTGAGTCGTCCGGTGCCTGCATTTGGTGCGAACAACTCCGTGCCATCGCCCATTTCCGGACCTGCTGCGGTGGGCTCGACCTCCGGACCATAGAGGGCTTCGAGCAGCCAGGTGCGGGCGAGACCGCGCAGCGCTGGCACTCCGAGCACGGATCGGGTGGGCGAGAGTTCTTCGGCCAGTGCCAGGGCACGCGCGTGCAAGCCACGCGCGGTAGCGTAGCGACCGACCGACTCGTACCAGCGCGCATAACGATCAAGCGGTTCGACGAGACGAAGATCCTTCTTGCCGTAGGCTGTTTCTACGACGCGAAAAGCATTCTGATGCTCTCGCTCGGCCTCGGTCAGTCGATCGGCGCCCTCTAGCGCTTCGATGAGCGCATCGACGAGATCGAGTTGCTCGAGGTTGTAGAGACCATCAAGGTTGCGCGACAGATCCACCGCGCGCTTGAGAACAATCGCGGCCTCGCTCGGCTTGCCGGCCGCAAGCCAGGTTTCGCCCAAGCCCTGCAAGGGCCTCACCAGTCGCCGATCGGCGCCCGACAAGGCACCGTCGATCAAACGCACGGCACGCTGATACGCCGCTTCGGCGGCGACGAAGTCCCCGCTGCGATAGGCCACCGTACCGAGGTTGGTGAGTGGGTTGACGAGTTCGGCCGAGTCCTTACCGAAACGCTCTTCGCTGCGCGCGACGATTTGCCGAGCCAGAGTCGCCGCGCCACCGAGATCGTTGCGCTCGAGCGCCAGCTTGAGCGCGGCCTGGTCGGCGAGTCGCATATCGGCCTGCGCTACGGGCGCAGGCGATTGCGCTGCAGCGCCGCTCAGCGCGAGCGCGAAAAAAGCGATCGTCAGCGCTTTTCGAATAGATAGTGGGACACCAGCCATTCGCGTCCACCTCGATAGCCAAAGAGTTCCGCACAACTCATGAAGAACACCCGCCAGTACACCCACCAGCGCAGCGCGTGCTGGGCCCCGTAGGCTTCGGCCAGCACGGGCATCAGCGCCTCTCGGTGCGCGTCCATCTTTTGCAGCCAGGCCTCGGAGGTCAGTTGGTAGTGCCGACCGTCGACTTGCCAGTGGTCCGCGAGGCATAGGTCTTTCTGGAAATAGTGCAGCAGATCGTCGCTCGGCATGATGCCGCCGGTGAAGAAGTAGCGCGCCATCCAATCGGATTCGTCTCGGACTTCGAAGGTATAGGCGAAGCGATGGTGCGTGAAAATATGCACAAACAGGGTGCCGCCGGGGTTGAGCCAGCTGGCGATCCGCCCGAGCAGCGTTTCGTAGTTGCGCATGTGCTCGAACATCTCGACCGATACCGCCCGATCGAAGCGCGTACCGGCTTCGAACTCGAGGCGATTGACGTCGCAGGTGATGATCGTCAGGTTCTTGAGACCGCGCTCGGCAGCGCGCGCGTCGATGAATTGTTTTTGAGTGCGCGAGTTTGATACGGCGGTGATCTGCGAATTCGGAAAATGCTCCGCCATCCACAGCGATAGTGAGCCCCAGCCGCAGCCGAGTTCGAGGATGCGGTCACCGTCGCGCAGTCGTGCCCGCTCGCAGGTCAGGGCGAGCATGCGCGCCTCGGCGGCATCGAGATTGGCAGCAGCGCGACTAGTGTCGAAGTCGTCGTAGTAACAGCTGGAGTATTTGAGGTGTTTGCCGAGCGTCTGCAGATAGAACGCGGTTGGCACTTCGTAGTGCTGCTCGTTGGCGGCTGCTGTGTGGATGGCGATAGGGCTCTCGCGCAGGCGGCGAACCATCGCCATCAAATGTTCCTGTTGGGATTGCGGATCGCCTTTGTCTTCCTCATGCAGCCGCTGCTGCAGCAACGCTCGGATGCGGTTGCGGATCAACCAGTCGGGAACACGATCGGCCTCAAGTAGGCGCATCGAGAGAGATTGAGAGGATTCCTGGCTCATGGAGGCGATTGGACCTTCAGACGTTGCGCGGTGTGCTCGAGCACCGGAATGAGCGAGCGGTAGAGTATATAAACAACCGGTGGGCCGATCAGTATCCAGCCGATCGAGGCATGCAGGATCGCATCGCGCAGGATGACGATGGCCTGCCACACGCCATCGGCGAGGATGCGCATGCCTTCCTCCACCGTGAGTGGCTGGGTCGGCGCGCCGATCACCCACTCGCCCGCGCGCACGAACGGGATGATCAGCGCCAGTTGCACCGGCGACATGAGATAACTCACGAGCTGTATGGCAGCCAGGTTGAGCCGGCGTGCGAAAGCGATAAACGTCAGCAGGGGCGTGGAAACGCCAAGCACTGGGAACACCCCCACACCGGCGCCGAGTGCGAGGCACAAGGCCAGCTCGCGCGGCGAGAGGCCTTGCTTGAGCAGGCCCAGCAGTGGGTCGATGACACGTTGTCGGAAAAAGTTGCGCATCGTTTCCTGAGTCTCAGGCATTACGCCGGGTGAGTACTGCGGCCGCAGGTTCGTCCGGGCCGAGGCGGGCGAGTTCGCGAAGCACATAGGCGGCCATCGCCATGTTACCGAGCAGCATGATGGCGACAAACCAGATGAGCCGACTGAGCGCGCGTTGCTCTTTGTAGAACACCCAGACGTAGAACGTCAGAAATCCGTAATACGCGTCGATGAGCGTGGCGATGGTCCACCAACGGTCCGGTTCGCTGACGAGTCCCTGCCACTGCCACACCGGCTGCTGCAGACTGGCGAAACTCGTAAAGGCGAGCAGGCTCAGAAATATGAAACCAAATAAAAGTTTCAACACAGATTTGCTCATGGTCCACCCGTGCGCAGGTCGAGTCGTGGAGCGGCTTGCACCAATGCGGCCCCGATCAACAGGGCTGCGAAATCCGAAGGGTCGGGGACACGCCCCGGGATCCATTGTTGCAGGAATTCACAGCCCACGGCGACCAGTAGGGCGAGCAACAGCGGCGGAAAGGAGCCGGTGCGACTGGTGCTGGCCAGCCAGGCGAGGCCGATGCCCAAGAAAAGCCGCTCCAGCAGCGGCAGCGACCCCGGGTCGACGATGTCGCCGGCCAATTCCGCGAACGGCACCCAGCTCGACGCGAGTCCGGGCGGTACCGGCATCACGGGCGTGAGTGCTGCGGCGACGAAGCCGCACCCCGCCGCGATGAACAGTCCCGTTTGGCCGGTTTTGACCCCTTGGGACCGACCGAGGAGCAGCACCGGCAAGGCTAGCAACAGGCCGCCGCACTCATCGAGGGTCAAATGCTGCCCGACGAACAGCAATCGCGCGCCTAGCGACAAGCCGAGCAGGGCGATGAACCACGGCCAAAAAGAATCGCGGCGCATGAGCGTGCGCACCAGCGCACCCAAAATCACGTAACAGGCGAAGTAGGCGAGCAACCGACTCAGCGAGGGCGGGATACTGAGGCTGTAGTCGATGGCCGCGCTGATCCGCCCTGGTCGAAGTCGCGGTACGAACGGAGCGAGGTGCGATACCAGCCAGAGCGCAATGAGCAGGCCGAGGGCGGGACCGATCTGCAGACGTTGCAGCCGCGCCGACAGCGGTCGCACTGGCAGTGCTTGGTAAGCGAGGGCGAGCAGCGTGCCGAGCGCGGCACTGATCACGTTGAACACCCAGTCGGCGAGACTCGGGTCGCGCGGCGGCAGGGCATGCTGGGCCATCTCGACTCCGAGCGAAAGCGCTGCTGCCGCGAGCACGGGCAGCACGATGCGCTGCAATGGGCTGCGATGCTCTGCGAGCGTCATCGCAGCGACTAGACCGAAGGGTACGTAGAGCAAGAGATTGACGAGCATGTCGCGCTGCGATGCGGAGCGCCACAGCAGCAAGCGTGGCAGGCCTTGCGCCACCTCAGCGCGCCATCGTGCGAGATCCCAGTCGAACGGATACAGTGACGCGCTCAGGATCAGCATGGTCCAGCCCGCCAGCAACCACAGTTGCAGGCGGATGAGCTGCGGATCCTGGCGACCCGACATCGTAGGTCTCAACCCGATTTTTTGCCGAACAGACGCTCGAGCTCCGACAGGGAGTGATCGATGGCGCCTTGGTCGGGCGGGGTGTAGGCGGCCGCGCGGGGCTTGAAGTAATCGCAGAAATTGGCACGATCTTTCTGCCGCACTTCCTCGACCGTCGGCTCGCGACACTGCTTGGCTACGCGAGGGTCATAGTCGACGCAAAGACGACAGACGTGCAGCTCGGCGCGGCAGGCAGGACATTCGTCGAGCCTGCGCAGCGGCAGCGACAACGCGGCGAGCGCTGCACCGCATTTCCAGCAGACGAGATCGTGGGCCATCGCCGGCAGACTAGCCCGTTTGTGCCCGCTCCGCTAGAAACGAGCGCAGTGCTTGGCCCGTGTGCGAACGACCCGTGCGGCGCGCCAGTTCCTGCGGTGTGGTCTGGGCGACCAGCCGTCCGCCACGGGCTCCCGCCTCCGGGCCAAGATCAATGACCCAGTCGGCCTCGGCGATGACGTCAAGGTTGTGCTCGACCAGTACTACCGTGTTGCCGGCATCGACGAGGCGGTGTAGCACGTGGATGAGTTTTTCAACATCGGCCATGTGCAGACCCACGGTGGGCTCATCGAGTACGTATAAGGTGTGCTTGGGTTTGGCGCGCAGCGGGGCCCGCAGGTCCGTGCGAACTTTTGCCAGCTCGGTAACGAGCTTGATGCGCTGCGCTTCACCGCCCGAGAGCGTCGGGCTGTGCTGACCAAGGGTCAGATAGCCGAGACCGACATCGCACAGGAGTGTCAGCACATGATGCAGCGTGGCATGCGGTCGAAAGAACTCCGCTGCGGTTTCGATATTCATCGCAAGCACATCCCCGATGCTGCGCTCTCGGTAGGTCACCGCGAGGGTCTCCGCATTGAAGCGGCTGCCGCGGCAACTGTCGCACGTGACCTTCACGTCGGGCAGGAAACTCATTTCCACGGTCTGTACGCCCTGACCCTCGCAGGCCTCGCAGCGTCCGCCTGCGGTATTGAACGAGAAGCGACCGGGCCCGTAGCCGCGCAGACGCGCCTCGGAGGTTCCCGCATAGATTTTGCGGATCTCGTCCCAGATGCCGACGTAGGTAGCCGGACATGAGCGCGGCGTCTTACCGATTGGCGTCTGATCGACTTCGAGTACACGATCGACCTGTTCGATGCCGTGCAGCGCCTTGCAACCGACGGATTTTCCCTCCCCGCCGACGAGTGCTCGCGCACTGGCATGCAGTACGTCGCGGGCCAGCGACGATTTGCCCGAGCCCGATACGCCGGTGACGATGACGAGGCTGCCGAGCGGCACTCGGACGTCTAGTTCACGCAGGTTGTGCAGTGTCGCCTTCTCTATACGCAGCGAGGGCGTACGCGCACTGACCGCACGGCGAGGTTTTGCGGCATGTCGCAGCGGTTCGCGAAGATAGCGTCCCGTGATCGAGTTCGGATTGGCGAGCAGATCGGCGACACGACCCTCGCCGACCACTGCGCCGCCACGCACGCCGGCGCCCGGGCCGAGATCGATGACGTGATCGGCGCGCTTGATGGTGTCCTCGTCGTGTTCGACGACGACGAGTGTGTTCTGATGGGTGGCGAGCTCGGCGAGCGCATCGAGCAGGATGCGATTGTCTCGCGGATGCAGGCCGATGGTGGGCTCATCGAGCACATAGCAGACGCCGCGCAGGTTCGAACCGAGCTGCGCTGCAAGGCGTATGCGCTGCGCTTCGCCGCCGGAGAGGGTGGGCGCTGCGCGTTCGAGACTGAGATAACCAAGACCAACCTTGCTGAGAAAGCCGAGTCGGGTGCGAATCTCCTGCAACAGGTCGCGGGCGATGGCTTGCTCACGACGGGAAAGTTTGAAACGGGCAATCGACTGTGCCGTATCGTCGACTGTTTCACAGGTGAAGGCACTGATCGACTTGCCGCGAAAGCGCACCGCGCGAGCGATGCGATTCAAACGCTCTCCCTGGCAGCTTTCACACTTGCCGGGCTCGCCATCCTGCCACTCGTTCCAAGTGGCTTCCTCACCGCTCTGCTCGGCGTCGAAATCGCGCAACTGCAGACCTGTACCGAAGCAATCGCCGCACCAGCCCTGCTTGGAATTGAATGAGAACAGCCGCGGATCGAGTTCGGCGAAACTCGTACCGCAGTCAGGACAGGCGCGTTTGGTTGAGAACACCACGGGAGTGCGGCTGCCTTGCACGAGTACCTGCACGACGCCTTTGCCGTAGTGCAGCGCCTCGGTGAGCTTGTTGCGAAGGTCTTGCTCGCCACGCGGCGAGATGCCAAGTCGCGCGACCGGCAGCTCGATATCGTGCTCCTTGAAGCGATCAAGCCTGGGCCAGGGCTTGACCGGAACGCGTTCGCCGTCGACGCGTAGTTCGCGATAGCCCTTGCCGGCTGCCCATTTGGCCAGATCCGTGTACAGGCCCTTGCGCGAGACAACGAGTGGTGCCAGCAGATCGACGGTCTTGCCCCGATAGTCGCTGAGAATGCGTGCTGCGATGGCATCGGCACTCTGCGGTTCGATGGCAACGTCGCAGTCGGGGCAAAACTGCGTGCCGAGCTTGACGTACAGCAGCCGCAGGAAATGATAGATCTCGGTGAGCGTGGCCACCGTGCTCTTGCGGCCGCCGCGGCTCGTGCGCTGCTCGATGGCCACGGTTGGTGGAATGCCGCGGATCGCATCAACCTCGGGTCGCGCAGCCGGCTGCACGAACTGCCGCGCATACGCATTCAAAGACTCCAGGTATCGCCGCTGCCCTTCGTTGAAGATGATGTCGAAGGCCAGTGTCGACTTGCCAGAGCCCGATACGCCGGTGATCACCGTAAAGGCGTTGCGCGGGATATCGACGTCGATGTTGCGCAGGTTGTGCTCGCGAGCATTCCGAACAACGATGGCGTCGGCGGCGGCTGCGTCAGCAGCGGGTTCAGAAACGGCATGAACCACCGGTGCCGTGGCCAGCGCTTCGAGCCGATATTCGGCGAGCGCGCGCCCGGTGTGCGATCGCGGTTCGAGAACCAAATCCGCCGGTGTGCCGCAGGCGATGATCTGGCCACCGCCATCGCCGCCTTCAGGACCCAGATCGACGATCCACTCTGCCGCGCGGATAACATCGAGATTGTGTTCGATGACGATCAGCGAATGCCCCGCATCCAGCAATTTGCGGAACGAACCCAACAGTTTGGCGATGTCCTCGAAGTGCAGACCGGTCGTTGGCTCATCGAACAGGAACAGCTTTCCGCCGGTACTCGTTTGCGCCGACTCGACGAGATGGCCGGCGAGTTTCAGTCGCTGTGCTTCGCCGCCCGAAAGCGTAGGCACCGGCTGGCCGAGGCGCAGGTAGTCGAGTCCCACATCCGCGAGCGGCGCCAGCCGCGCTGCAAGCTCAGGCGCGTCCGCAAAGAAGGCCAGCGCCTCCGTCACCGTCATCTCGAGCACCTCGGCGATACTGGCCGAGCGCCCGTCGGGACCTGTACAGCGCACCTCCAGCGTCTCGGCGCGATAGCGTCGACCGTCGCACTCGCCACAGCGTAAATACACATCGGAGAGGAACTGCATCTCGACGTGTTCGAAGCCGCTGCCGGTGCAACTGGGACAGCGGCCAGTGCCCGAGTTGAAGCTGAAGGTGCCTGCGGTGTACCCGCGCTCGCGTGATTCGGCGAGTCGCGCAAAGCGCTCGCGGATCACGTCGAAGGCGCCGACGTAGCTCGCAGGATTCGAGCGCGTCGTGCGACCAATCGGTGTCTGATCGACGAATGTGACTTCCGCCACGTGCTGCGCACCGCCGAGCTCCACCGACTCCGCGGCAGTTTCCGTGGGTTTACCGAGATGTTTGAGTAGCGCTGGATACAGCACGTCCTGGATCAGCGTCGATTTACCCGACCCGGAAACACCGGTGACGCAGACGAGCCGATTCAGTGGGAAGCGGACCGTAACGTCCTGCAGGTTGTGCAGTCGAGCCCCGCGCACTTCGAGGTGGCGATCCGCCGCGCGCGCCGCGCCGTTCGTCTGCGGCAATTCGACGGCCTTGCGGCCGGTGAGGTAGGCGCCAGTCAGTGAATCCGGATGGCGCGTGACTTCATCCGGTCGACCGGAGGCGACGATGTGCCCACCGTGCTCGCCTGCGCCCGGGCCCATATCGAGTAGCCGATCCGCCTGCAGCATGATCTGCGGATCGTGTTCCACGACGAGCAGGGTGTTGCCCGCATCGCGCAGGCGATGCATCACCTCGATGACCCGCAGCATGTCGCGCGGATGCAGACCGATCGAGGGCTCATCAAGCACGAACAAGGTATTGACCAGAGAAGTTCCGAGCGCCGTCGTCAGGTTGATGCGCTGCACCTCGCCGCCCGAGAGCGTGCGCGACTGGCGATCGAGCGTCAGATAGCCGAGCCCGACATCGCACAAATACCTGAATCGACCTCGAATCTCGGCGAGCAGCAACTCGACTGCTTCATCAAGCGCGCCTTCGAGTCGCAGACCATCGAAGAAATCGCGACTGCGCTCGAGCGGTAACAGCATGAGATCGTGAATGCAAAGCCCCGGAAGCGCCTGCAACTGCGCCACGCTCCAGCTCGTGCCGGAGGGCATGAAGCGTTCACGCGTACCGAGGGCTTGGCCGGCAAGTTCCGCTGTGCCCAGTCGCCATAGCAGCGGCTCGGGCGCAAGCCGTGCGCCGCGGCAGCTGCCGCAGGGCGTGTAGGCGCGGTATTTCGACAGCAGCACACGGATGTGCATCTTGTATGCCTTGGTCTCGAGCCAAGCAAAGAATCGCCGCACGCCGTACCAGACGTTTTTCTTCCAAGGGCCTTCACCCTCGATGACCCAGTCGCGCTGCGCCGCAGTCAGCTCGCGCCACGGCACATCAAGCGGTATGCCGCGCTTACGCGCGAGGCGCTCCATGTCGAGTTGGCATTCGCGATAGGACTCCGACTGCCAAATACGGATCGCGCCATCGCGCAGGGTTTTGGCGTGGTCGGGAATCACGAGGCCGTAGTCGACGCCGATGATGCGTCCGAAGCCACGGCAGGACTCGCAGGCGCCGACGGGTGAATTGAACGAGAAGCTGCTCGGTGAGGGCTCGCGATAAGCGATGTCGCAGCGCGCGCAGTGCAGGGTGGTCGAGTAGTGCCAGGTTTCGCTGACCTTTTCGGCATCGCCCGCATCGAGCGCGTGCACGTGAAGGCGGCCCTGACCGACTCGCAGAGCGGCCTCAATGGCCTCGCCGAGTCGACCCTGATCGTCGGTGCTCGCGCGCAGGCGATCCTGGATCACCTCGATACCCGCCTTACTGCGATCGCGGATGCGGGTATAACCCTGCTTGGCGAGCAGCGCGAGAACCTCGGCTTCCTTGAAACTTTTGGGAATCCGCACCTCGAAACACACCAACAGGCGTGGCTGTCCGAGTGCCTGACTGCGGTTCAGCAGGTCCTGACGGATGTCGGCGGGCGTATCCCGTCGCACCGCTTGGCCGCACTGCCGGCAATGCAGATGAGCCGCGCGGGCAAACAGCAACTTCAGGTGGTCGTTGAGTTCGGTCATCGTGCCCACGGTGGAGCGCGAGGTGCGGACGGGGTTGGTTTGGTCGATGGCTATCGCCGGCGGAATGCCCTCGATCCGATCCACGGCCGGCTTGTCCATACGATCGAGGAACTGCCGAGCGTAGGGCGAAAACGTCTCGACGTAGCGGCGCTGGCCTTCGGCGTACAGAGTGTCGAAGACCAGCGACGACTTGCCTGAGCCAGATACCCCGGTGACGACGACCAGCTCGCCTGTCGGCAGATCGAGATCGAGATTTTTGAGATTGTTTTGACGGGCGCCGCGCACGACGATCCGTCCGCGCTCCCTGCGCGATTCCGTCTGGTCCTTCATGGTCGGCGATGGTACTTGAGCGCCCTGCGGCCGTCTTGTCCGAAGCGCGGATTCGCTTGCCCACGATGCGGATTGCCGAGCACGCGGCAGGTGAGCCGGGCGGGCAACCGGCGCATCGTCCGGTTATGCGTAATCTTCGAATAGCCATCGCCGGCGCCGGAATAGCCGGATTGACCGCGGCCCGCTCCCTGCAAATGTTCGGATTCCGGCCGATCGTATATGAGCAGGCGGCTACGCTCGGCGAGGTGGGTGCGGGGCTGACGGTCAGCCCGAACGCCACACACGTACTCAATGCGCTCGGTATGGAGGGCGTCCTCGAGCGTCTTGGCATGCGGCCAGATCGCGGCGGTGTCAAACACTGGCAGACCGGCGAACTGATGGTCGAGATTTCGCGCGGCAATGAAATGCTCGAAAAGTACGGCGCTGCGTATTACCAGATCCACCGCGCCGATCTGCATCGTGAGTTGGCGGATTTAGTCGCAGCGACCGACCCCGAGGCTATCCGTCCGGGTCATGCGTTTCGTGGCGTGGAAGAGCGCGATGGCGCGCTCAGTATCCACTTCGAGCATGGCGCGACGGCCGCCGCCGACGTGCTGATCGGTGCCGACGGCGTGCGTTCGCGCGTGCGCGCAGCGCTCTTTGGCGAGCAGACGCCGCGTTTCACGGGCTACGTGGCCTATCGTGGCCTGGTGCCCGTGGCTCATTTGCCCGCCGGCGTCGTCGATCCGACCTCGTGTCTGTCGACGGGTCCCGGGCGAAGTTTCACGCGCTATCTCGTACGCGGTGGCACGCTCGTAAATTTTGTCGGCCTGACCGAGCGCGACGACTGGCGCGAGGAGGGCTGGTCGATTCGAGCTACCGTCGAAGAAATGCTGCGCGAATACGCCGGCTGGTACGAAGGTGTACGCCACATCATTCGGGCGGCGCCGGCTGATGGCCTGTTCAAATGGGCCTTGTTCGATCGTGAGCCCCTGCCGAACTGGACGCGCGGCGCCGTCACCCTCATCGGTGATGCGGCGCACCCCATGCTGCCGTTTCTCGGCCAGGGCGCTGCCATGGGTATCGAAGATGGCATGGTGATCGGCCGCGCCTTTGGTGCGGCCGACAGCATCAGCGAGGCGCTGCGGCGCTATCAGGAGGCGCGCTTGCCGCGTGCCAACTGGGTGATGCTCGAGTCGCGTAAGACTGCGCTCAACTACCACTCGGGGCGCGAGGAGAACTTTCGGCCCGGCAAGCACGTCAGCGCTGAGTCGCTCGGCCTGATGTCCTATAACCCGGCTGCTGTGCCCGTGTGATCGACGCGCGCCGCACGGCGTCGGCAGAGCGTGGCCGTCAGATCGTGTAGGTGCTGCTGCCCACGGCGTGGATCGGCACTGCACCCGCAGGCGTGATCAGCACCAAATCTTCGAGGTGTGCCGTGCCGCCACTGCCGGTCTCGAACAGCGGCATGTCGATCGAGAGAATCATGTTCTCCTCCATCACGAGATTGGCCGCGCTGCCATCGGCACTGCGCCGGGGCTGGTCGTTATGCGCGAGGCCCACGGCGTGCGGGGCAAATGTCACCGGCACATCGAAGCCGAACTTGCGCAGCAGACCGTTGCCGAGTCCGCCGACCTCGTTGAACCGCAAGCCGGGCTTGAGCATCGGCTGCAGTTCTTGCCAGCACGTCGCCATCGCGGTGGTGCAATAGCGCATGCGCGCCGTCGGCTCGCCGACGAACACGGTGCGACCGAAGTCGCCATGGAAATTGCGCAGATGACTGACGCAGTCGATGAGAAAGGCACTGCCTTCGCGCAAGGGTTCGTCGTGGGCTTCGGACGATGAGCCGTTGACCACCATGAATACGCCGAGATTGCCGCGAAGGGCGGCTTCGGCATAGAAACGTTGCCGGATCGCCCGCAGGCTGCCGAGCGAGCGCGCCGCCGCCACCGTGGCATTTGCGGCTTCGACGTTCGCGTGTGAGGCCAGGCGCATCATGCGGATCGACGCCGGCGTGTGTACGAGGCGGATACGGCGCGCCGTGTCCTCAGCCGATTGCATCTGCACGGTGGAGGCGGCCTTGCCGAGCAGGGGGATGACCGGATCGTCGTCGTAGCCGATGCGAGCGTTCTCCAGCTTGAGGTCACGCAATGCGGCGCGTAGCGCGCGCGCCATGTCGGCGTGGTAGGGCGCGGCCGCCGTCAGTGAGTTACGACGTCGCTGTTCCTTGGGGGTGGCCTCACCGCTCAGGCGATAAAGGAGCGGTGCGCTCGCCTGATCATCAGCTGTTGGACTCGTGAACACGTAGGGCTGAACGCCTGGTACCACGCCGTCGTCCGCCATGATGTAGTAGTAGGAGAACGCCGGGATGATCAGGGCGACGGGCTTTGAGGGGTCGCGCGGAACGAGCGCCAGGGTCGTCGCCGTGAGGCTCATCCGCTCCATCAGCGGGAAAAAGTTGGTGACGTGGAATACGTTGCGACCCTGACAGACCAGCAAGGCATCCAGATTCTCGGCTGCCAGGATGTGCGCCGCCCGCTCGCGGTCGAGGAAAGGCTCGCGCTGCGCGAAAGTCAGGTCTGGCAAGGCAGCGCCCGTCGAGCCCGCAACGCTCATGCGACTCCCCGTGTTATCGCCGGCAGCCGCGGCCTCGGCAGTCCCAGCCAGCCCCGCCATCGCGGCGGAGGCCAGAAAATGTCGACGATCGTGTGGCATCGCAGCACCTCTCGGGCAGGCAGGTTCATGGCCCCCGTAGCCTAAGACAAGCCCGGGCAGGGTGGGGCGGATTTTGGTCTAATTCGCCCCCATGCAGACGGCACGTGAATTGTTCGGTTATCGCAAGCACTGGGCGGCCCGCTTCGGTATCGCCCCGTTCCTGCCCATGAGCCGTGCCGAGATGGACGTACTCGGCTGGGATAGTTGCGATGTGATCGTCGTCACCGGCGATGCCTACGTCGACCACCCGAGTTTCGGCATGGCCATCATTGGCCGCTTGCTCGAGGCGCAGGGTTTTCGGGTGGGCATCATCTCCCAGCCCGATTGGCACAGCGCCGAGCCGTTCCGTGCGCTCGGCAAACCGAATCTGTTCTTCGGCATTACCGCCGGCAACATGGACTCGATGGTCAATCGCTACACCAGCGATCGGCGCATTCGCAGCGACGATGCGTATACGCCTGCCGGTGAGGGCGGCAAGCGGCCTGATCGATCGGTGATCGTCTACGCCCAGCGTGCCCGCGAGGCCTTTCCAGATGCCCCGATCGTCATCGGTGGCATCGAGGCTAGCCTGCGTCGCATTGCCCACTTCGATTACTGGTCCGAGAAGGTGCGCCGTTCGGTGTTGCTCGATGCGAAGGCGGACCTGCTCGTGTATGGCAACGCCGAGCGGCAAATCATCGACATCGCCCATCGATTGGCTGGCGGAGACGCCATCACCGACATCACCGATTTGCGTGGCACGGCCTTTGTGCGTCGTGCGCTGCCCGATGGTTGGGTGGAAATCGACTCGACGCACCTCGATACGCCCGGGCCGATCAATCCGCCCATCGATCCGTACGCGATGGACGACAACGGCGGGACCCTTGCCGCCGCCAAGGCCGCGGCGGATACGTCGTCCTCTTCGGAGCCTGCCCCGCAGGTCGTGCGTTTTGTTCGGCGCGTCAAGTCGGCTGATCGCGAACGCAGCGTGATTCGCCTGCCGGCCTTCGAGCAGGTCGTGGACGATCCGGTGATGTACGCGCATGCCTCACGCATCCTGCATCTCGAGGCCAATCCCGGTAATGCCCGCGCCCTCGTGCAGCGGCACGGGCAGCAAGAGGTTTGGCTCAATCCGCCGCCGATCCCGCTGACTACCAAAGAAATGGACCAGGTCTACGAGCTGCCGTACCAGCGACGACCGCACCCGTTTTACGGTGATGCGGAAATCCCCGCCTATAAAATGATTCGCTTCTCGGTGGCCATCCAACGGGGCTGCTTCGGCGGCTGCACGTTCTGTTCGATCACCGAACACGAAGGACGCATTATCCAGAGCCGCTCTGAGGGTTCGGTGCTGCGCGAAATCGAAACCATCCGTGACACCGTGCCGGGGTTCACGGGGGTCATCTCCGATCTCGGCGGACCCACAGCCAACATGTACCGGTTGGCGTGCAAGAGTCGGGAGATCGAAAGCGCCTGTCGCAAGCCGTCCTGCGTGTACCCGGGCGTTTGCCCCAACCTCAATACCGACCACACGCCATTGATCGCGCTCTATCGCAAGGCACGCGAGTTGCCGGGCATCAAGAAGGTGTTGATCGCCTCGGGCGTGCGCTACGACCTTGCGATCGAATCGCCCGAGTACGTCAAGGAGCTTGCGCAGCACCATGTGGGCGGCTACTTGAAGATCGCTCCGGAAGCAATTGGCGAGGGGCCGCTGTCGAAAATGATGAAGCCGGGCGTAGGTACATACGACCGCTTCAAAGAACTGTTCGATCGCTACTCGCGCGAGGCAGGCAAGGAGCAGTACCTCATCCCGTATTTCATTGCCGCTCATCCCGGCACGACCGATGAGGACATGCTCGAGCTCGCCTTATGGCTGAAGAAAAACGGGTTCCGTGCCGATCAAGTGCAGGCCTTCCTGCCCTCACCGATGGCCACCGCCACGGCGATGTACCACTCGGGTAAGAATCCGCTGCGACGCATCTCGCGCGGCAGTGAAGACGTCGTGATTCCCAAGGGCCTGAAAGTGCGTCGCTTGCACAAGGCGTTTCTGCGTTACCACGATGCCAACAACTGGCCGATGCTGCGCGAGGCGCTGCGCCGCATGGGTCGGGCGGATCTCATCGGACCAGGAAAGCATCAGCTGATCCCGCCGTGGCAGCCGGCGGGTACCGGTCAGGTTGCCGAAGGCTCACGTGCCCGCGGCGATGTGCGCAAGCACGGTGGCCGCAGTGCCCAACCGTTTCGTACCCAGCACACGCGGCCGCCACGCGGCGGGCGGACATGAGCCCGAGGCACGAGTTTCGCCCCGGACTGGAGTTCGACGTGGCGGCGCTCGAGCAATACCTCGGCGCACACTTGACGGGTTTTGCAGCGCCGCTGCGTGTGCAGCAGTTTCCCGGCGGCCAGTCCAACCCGACCTATCGTCTCGATACGTCGTCCACCGCTTACGTGCTGCGTCGCAAGCCGCCCGGGCAGTTGCTGCCGTCGGCACACGCCATCGAGCGCGAGTATCGCGTGATGCATGCCCTGGCGACCCACACGCAGTTTCCGGTAGGCCGGCCGTTGCTACTTTGTGAAGACCCACGCGTGATCGGCACGCCGTTCTACGTGATGGAATTCGTCGAGGGGCGGATTTTTTGGGATCCGAGGTTACCTGAGTTGCCGCGCGAGGCGCGCCGTCCGTTGTTCGTGGCTATGGCCGAAACGCTGGCGGATCTGCACTCCATCGACTACGTGAAGATAGGCCTCGCCGACTTCGGCAAGCCTGAGGGGTACGTCGCACGCCAGCTCGCGCGCTGGTCCAAGCAGTACACCGTCGATGCAGACGTCGCTGGACGGGTCGATGATATGGAACGTCTGATCGACTGGTTGGCCCGCAATGCACCGGCGCGCGAGCCGAAGCCCGCGCTACTGCACGGTGATTATCGGCTCGACAACATGATCTTTGATCCGCAGGCGCCGCAGATACGGGCTGTACTCGATTGGGAGTTGTCTACGGTTGGCGATCCGCTCGCCGACTTCGCGTACCACTTGATGGTGTACCGCATCGCCTCGGGCGGGGTGCGCGGACTAAGCGGTGTCGACCTGATGGCAACGGGTTTGCCGAGTGAAGCAGAGTACGTGCAGATCTACTGCCGGCGCCGTGGTCTAGACGAGTTGCCGGATCTGCATTACTACATCGCTTATTGCCTCTTCAGGCTGGCTGCGATCTGTCATGGCATCGCCGGCCGGGTGCAGCGCGGCACCGCGGTGAGCCCCGAGGCAAAGCGTTACGCGGCGCAAGTCGGGCCGCTTGCAAAGCTCGGCTGGCAGACCGCTCAGGGCGATTGAGGCGCAGACGCGGAGAATTGTACGGCTGAAGGTCTGCGCTCGCGCTGCAGGCGAGTGGCGACTTTTTCAGTCTGCGACCAAGCGCGCAGCACGTTCTCGCCGGCGAGTTTGCGCAGCTCCTCGTCGGTCCAGCCGCGACGCACCAACTCCGCGAACAGCTTGGGGTAAGTCGATACGTCGTCCAGGCCCTCGGGCCACCAGTCATTGCCATCGAAGTCGCCACCGATGCCGACGTGGTCGACGCCAGCAATATTGCGGATGTGCTCGATGTGATCGGCCACCATGGCGAGCGGGGTGGGCGGCAGCTTGATCGCGGCAAAGCCTTCGGTACGGATGCGTGCGGCTTCCTCCGGCGTTGCCGCAGCGCGCGCTCTCAGGCCGATTTCCGCCATCGCCGGCTGCAGCACTTTGCCGACCTCGCAATTGATGAAGCTCGAGACGAATGTGACCATCACGACGCCGCCGTTGCGCGGCAGTTCGCGCAGGATATCGTCGGGCACGTTGCGCGAGACGTCGCAGAGTGCACGCGCCGATGAGTGCGAGAAAATAACGGGCGCCTGCGTGACGCGCAGCGTATCGGCCATGGTCTTCGGTGAAGCGTGCGACAGATCGACGAGCATGCCGAGGCGGTTCATTTCGCGCACGACCTCCTCACCGAAGGGCGTCAGGCCGTTGTGCCGTGGTTGCAGTGGTGCAGCGGCATCTGCCCAGTCGGTGTGCGCGTTATGCGTCAACGCCATGTAGCGAACGCCGAGCGCATAGTACCTGCGCAGCGCCCCGATGGAGTTCTCGAGGCCGTAGCCACCCTCCATGCCGAGCATCGAGGCGATACGCCCGCTGCGCTTGGCTTTACGTACGTCGGCTACGCTCGTGGCGAGTTGGAACGCATCCGGATATCGCTCGATGATGCGGTGCGCGATGTCGATCTGCTCGAGTTGCGCTCGTGCGTAGGGACCACGACCCTCACCGGGAATGTACACGGACCAGAACTGGGCGCCGAGACGGCCTGCCCTCAGCCTCGCCAGATCCGTATCGCCGGGTGTGGGTTTGCGCAGATCATAGGCGTCGACATCGAACGGGGCTGCCTTATATTCGCGGATGGTGTAGGGCAGATCGTTATGCCCGTCGACCAAGATACTATCGCGAAGCACCCGATCCGCCCGGCGCAGCGCCTCATCGGCACTGATCTCTGCGGCCGTAAGGCTGCCTAGGGGCAGAACGGCCAGCACGAGCGGGAAGACAGTACGCAGCACGGATTTGTTTATCATGACGTGAGTGTCGCGCCGTAGCCTCGTGCTGGCAAGTCGGAGAGTCGCATGAACAACGCACAACGGACGATGTCGATTGCTGCGGTATCGCTTGCTTTGGCAACGATGCTGGGTGCCTTCGGAACGCACGCTCTGCAACCGATGCTGACCGAGCGACAGTTCTCGAGTTATCAGACGGGCGTGACTTATCAATTCTTCCATTCACTCGGCTTGCTCGCCATCGGCGTGCTGCAACGCCAGCATGGCGGTTCCGTGTGGTTGACTCGCGCCGCTCAACTGCTGGTCATCGGCATGCTGCTGTTTGCCGGCAGCATCTACGCGCTGACGGCTGGCGCGCCTCGGTGGTTCGGCATGGTTGCGCCGTTCGGCGGCATTTCATTGATGGCAGCGTGGATCGTGTTTTTCGTCGGCGTGCGCAAGCTGCCCTGACGCCGCCGGGCTTTGCGTCGGCTTAGGTCGAGGGTAACCAGTCGAGAATCGCGCGGGCAACGCCTTCCGCCGCCTCTTCATGTACGTAGTGCCCGGCGTTCTCGAATCGCACCAGTTTCGAGCCGCGAATCATGCCTTGCAGTTCGTTGGCTTCGCTCGGCGGCTTGTTCTTATCGCGATTACCCCACGGGATCAGGGTCGGTACCTTGACCTGAGGCGCGAGGCGGATCTCCTCGCCCTCTGCGTATTGGGTCATCAGCGAGGTCATGCCCACCATGTAGCCTTCGCTGCGCGCGCCGAGCATCACCTCATCGATCACCGCGTCGGTGACGAGGGCGGTATTGACGTAGGATCCTTTGAGGAAATTACCGCGAAACTCCCGACTCGCGAACATCTTCGCCGACATTCGCGGCAGCGGCGGCACGGTAACCTGCACGATCTTCGGCACGCCGGTGCGGATGATGCCGGGATTGAGCAGTACAAGGCCGCGCGCGTCGGAGTCTTGGATCGCGGCGTGCAGTGCAACTGCGCCGCCCAGCGAGTGGCCGACGTATACCACCCGTTGCAAGCCCAGCGCTCGCGCAGCTTTCACGAGCACCGCCGCCTGCGGGCCATTGTGATAATCATGTTCGACCGGTTTGTCCGACAGCCCGTAACCGGGCATGTCGATGGCGATGACATGGCAAGCACCGGCGAGGCGCGGTGCCAGCTCACGGAAACTCTGCAGGGAATTGCCGAACCCGTGGATGAGAAGCACCGAAGGGCGATCGACCGCTGCGTTTCCCCACTCCCGATAGCGCAGGGTCAAGCCATCGACTTTGACGAATCGATCGTCGGGCCGAGTCAGTTGACTGACGGGTACTTCCGGTTCGCCCGGCCAGTAAGCCCACAGCGCCAGAGCGCCCCACAGCAGCAGCACGGTCGCCACCAAACCTGACAACAATCGCTTGAGCGTTTGCACAGGCCGATTGCATACAATCTCGGCCGTCCGCGCAACCCTTGCGCGTCGGTGGATCCATTGACGTGATTCGACTGCCTGAGTTGCCGATACTGAGCGCCGTGCCTGAGCTGCGCGCGGCGTTGCGTGAGGCCTCCTCCGCAGTGATCGAGGCGCCGCCCGGCGCGGGCAAGAGCACGGTGGTGCCGCTCGCGCTGCTCGAGGAGCCGTGGCTGCGTGGCCGCAAGATCCTCATGCTCGAGCCGCGTCGGCTGGCGGCACGTGCCGTGGCCCAACGGATGGCGAGTACGCTCGGTGAACAGGTCGGCGGACGCATTGGCTATCGCATGCGCCTCGACACGCGGGTGTCGCGGCAGACCCGTATCGAAGTCGTGACCGAAGGCGTGCTCACTCGTCTGCTGCAGGATGATCCGGCTCTCGAAGAGATCGGGCTCGTGATTTTTGATGAGTTCCACGAGCGCAGCTTACAGGCGGATCTCGGTCTCGCGTTGTGCCTCGATGCGCGCACGACGCTCGGACTTGATCTGCGTGTGCTGGTCATGTCGGCCACCCTTGACGGCGTGGCCGTCGCCGAGTTGCTCGCCGAGCCCCCGCTCAAATCCGCGCCACTCGTCCGCTCGATGGGGCGAAGCTATCCCGTTGAGATCGTGCACCTTGGGCGGGGCTTGCCTTCGCTGCCGGGTGGTGTTGATCCGCTTGAGCGCGAGGTGGCGCTCGCGATTCGCCGAGCGCTGCGCGAACAGGAAGGCGATATCCTGGTGTTTCTGCCGGGGGCAGGCGAGATCCGCCGAGTCGAGTCGATGCTGCGTCAAGACGAGGGTCGGCTCGATCCGCAGGTCGAGGTCTTTCCGCTTTACGGCGAACTTGATCCTGCCGCCCAAGATGCGGCATTGGCTGAAAGCTCGAAGAGCGCACGTCGCATCATTCTTGCGACCAATATCGCCGAGACCAGTTTGACGCTACCGCGCATCCGGGTGGTCATCGACAGCGGCCTCGTACGTCGCGCAGCGTTCGATCCGGTGAGCGGCATGAGTCGCCTCGAGACCCGCCGTATTTCGTGTGCCTCGGCCGATCAGCGTGCCGGTCGTGCTGGCCGCGTCGCTGCAGGTGTCTGCTATAGATTGTGGGGCGCCGGGGCTGAGCGCACGCTTGCGGCCTATACCCCAGCAGAAATGCTTGAGGCGGACCTCATGCCGCTCGCTCTTGATTTGGCTTGCTGGGGCGCAGCACCCGAAGGCGGATTACGGTGGTTGGATGCACCGCCCGTCGCCGTGCTCGGGGCTAGTCGTGATTTGCTGCGCAAACTCGGTGCGCTCGATGCGCAGTCGCGTATCACGGATCATGGCAAAGCGATGGCCCGTTGGGCCGTACATCCACGCCTTGCTCACTTGCTGCTTGAGTCTGAGTTGCGGGGTGCGCCCGAGCTCGGGGCACGACTGGCGGCGCTGCTCAGCGAGCGCGATGTGATGCGCCGCGACCCGCAAGTCCGTGATACCGACATCCGCACGCGCCTTGAATTGCTCGACGGTGATCGAGGCGGCGCCTCGATCGACCGTGGTGCGCTGGCACGCGCACGCCGGTTGGAAAGCCAGTTTGCCGCCCGGCTTCGCAGCAACGGCGTGAACGCTGGCGAAGCGATTTCGGCGGGAGGCTTGCTCGCCTGTGCTTACCCCGACCGTATCGGCAAGCGACGTCCGGGCAGTGCAGCACGGTATCTGCTGGCAAACGGGCGCGGTGCCATCTTTGCCGAGGCGGCTGGCGTGGGGCGCAGCGAGTACATCGTCGCCATCGATCTCGATGATGCGGGCAGCGAAGCGCGCGTTCAGTTGGCGGCGTCCATCGATGCAGAGGAGCTGAAGCGCATCGCCGGTGCGCGAGTACGTTCGCATCGGGAAGTGCGCTGGTCGATGCAGGACGAGTGTGTGCTCGCGCGCGAGATCGTGCAGCTTGATGCCTTGGTACTGAGTGAGCGGCTACTCACGCCAGTCCCGCCGGACGAAGCTGCGCTTGCCATGATCGAAGGCATTGCTGGGCTCGGTTTGCAATGTTTGCCTTGGGACGAGGAGGCGCAGAGTCTGTGCGCGCGCATCGAACTGGCGCGGCGCAAGCAACTTCCGGGTACCGCCGAGTGGCCGTCTTTTGCCTCGGATGTTCTGTCGAGCACGGTCGGCGAGTGGCTGAGCCCGTGGCTAGAGGGCATTACAAGACGCTCACACCTTAAATCGCTGCCCTTACTCGAGGCTCTGCGATTTCGGCTGGGTGCCACTCGGCTGAGGCAACTCGACGAATGGTTCCCTTCGCATTTGACGGTGCCGACCGGCTCACGTATCCGTATCGACTATTGCGATGATCTGGCGCCCTGCGCCTCGATGCGCATGCAGGAAGTGTTTGGTCTCGCCAGCACGCCGCGTCTGGCGGGTGGGCAGGTGCCAGTGACCTTCAAACTTCTTTCCCCCGCGCAACGTCCGTTGCAGGTCACGGCGGATTTGGCGAGCTTTTGGCGCAATGCCTATACCGACGTACGCAAGGACATGCGCGGGCGTTATCCTCGGCATTATTGGCCTGAGGATCCCTTGCAGGCCGAGCCCACGCGGCGGGTCCGGCCGCGCAGTTGAGTCAATCGAGGTGCACATGCCTGCGGTAATACTGATAACCGGCGCCAATCGCGGTCTGGGCCTCGAATTCGTCAAACAATACGCAGAGGCCGGCTGGAGGGTGATCGCGTGCGCGCGCGCACTGCCGGATGCAGCGGCGTTGCAAGAGCTTGCTGCCCGGCACGCCAATATCAGTCTCGAATCACTCGATGTCGGTGTGCCGGAGCAAATCGATTCTTTGGCTGTGCGGCTCGCCGGTCAGCCGATCGACGTGTTGCTCAATAATGCGGGCTGGCTCGGTGATCGACAAAAGCAGTCATTCGCCGAACTCGATTACGCCACATTCGAAGAAGTGCTGCGTATCAATACCTACGCGCCTCTCGCCATGGCGAGGGCCTTCATGCCCAATGTACTTGCGGGGATGCAAAAGAAAATCGTCGTGATCACGAGCGGTTTGTCTTCGCTGACCAACACTTCCCGCTTCGGCAACCTGTACTTTTATCGTTTGAGCAAAGCCGCAGTGAATATGGCCATGCGCACCTTGCAGGCGGAAGTTCGTGGGCAGGGTGTCAAGGTGGGCATCTTGGCGCCCGGCATGGTGGATACGCGGCTGCTGCGTAACAGTGGCTATGAAGGGCCGGGCGTCATCGAAGCTCCGCAGAGCGTCGCGGCCGTAATGCGGCACATCGAGACACTGACGCAGGAAGCCGAGATGACGCTTTACACCGGCGAAAAACTGCCTTGGTGATTGGCTGAGAAAGGTGCGCCGCGACGACCATTAAGGAAGGCCTGGATCTCCGCGACGATCGACAGCGCAATCGCTTCGGGAGTACGGCCGCCCAGATCAAGTCCGACTGGTGCATAAAGGCGAGGTCGCAAGCGTGCAGCGCGCTCGCCAAGCTCCGCCGCGAGCCGTTCGCGACGGGCCGCCGGCCCGAGTAGACCGATGTAGGGGATGCTGCTCTCGGCGAGTACGCCGAGATAGCGCCCATCGGCCGTGAGGTGGTGACTCATCACCACGGCGGCATCGATGCGGTGCAAGTCTACAGTCTGACCAAGCGCTGCAATATCGACCTCGAGCACTCGACAGCGCGCAGAAAATCTTTGTGCATCGATGTAGGCCGAGCGGTGATCGACGACCGTCACCTGCCAACCGAGTTGCGTGGCGAACTCGGCGACGGGCTCTGCATCCGGGCCGGCACCGCAGACGAGCAGCGTCGGCGCATGCTCAGCCGAAACTGAAAAAACTTCCCGACGACCTTGCTCCGTGTCGATCCACTCGGTTCGCGCGCCGCCCTCGGCAAGACGCTGCGCACAGATCTGCGCAAGTTGCGCGACCGAAGTGCTCGTGGCCGAGAGGCTGAACTCACCGCTTGCGATATCAATTGCCGTCGCAGCTCCGGTCCGCGATTCACTCGCCTGCAGCAGAGTCGCCAAAGGCTCGTAGCTACTGTGCGCATCGATTTTCAGTAGCAGCACGCGCATCAGGCCTTCGCAGCCGAGCCCCAAGCCCCAAACGGGATCATCCGAGCCGCGACTGTCGTAGCTGCGCACCGTACAGCGCTCAGAGCTCTCCAGCAGCCGCAGGGCATGATCTTGCAGATCGCCCTCGAGGCATCCGCCACTCAAAAGGCCGAGGCGTTCGCCGGCAGAGGAGAACAGCATGAGTGCGCCGCACTTGCGGTACGTGGATCCTTCCGTGCCGATGATGAACGCGGCGACCAACGGACGGCCGCTATGCCGCTCCCGGGCGAAGAACTCGGTAAGCGTTGACACGCCGGTGCTCGTCAATGGCGGATGACAATCTTGCCGAAGTGACTGCCGGTATCCATATAAGCGTAAGCATCGGCCGCGTCTTTGAAGTCGAACACCCGATCAATGATCGGTCGAATCGCATGGCGTGCAATGAAGGCGTTCATGTCTTCGAACATGGTGCGCGAACCGACGAAAATCCCGGAAACACTCGCGCTACGGCTAATGAGCGCTAGGGTCGTGATATCGCCGCCGAAGCCCGACAAACCGCCGATGATCGCGATATGGCCACCGGGCGCGAGCGCTGCGATGGATTGCTTGAGCGTGCCGGAGCCGCCGACTTCGAGCACATGATGGACGCCGAGGCCACCGCTGAGCTTGACGACCTCGGCCGCCCACTCCGGCGTGTTCTTGTAATTGATCCCGGCACGAGCGCCCATTTGCCGGGCACGCGCCAATTTGCTGTCGCTTGAACTCGTGATGAAGGGTACAGCGCCCGCAGCGACAGCGAACTGCAAGCCGAAAATCGACACGCCGCCCGTGCCTTGCAGCAACACATGGTCTCCCGCGCGTAGTCCGCCGCGCGCAAAAAGACCGTTCCAAGCCGTGACTGCAGCGCAGGGCAGCGTCGCGCCTTCCTCGAAGGACAGCGAAGCGGGCAACGGTGTCACGCCCTGCTCGGACAGCGTCACATATTCGGCGAGCATGCCATCGACGCTACCACCGAGTGCCGATGCGCCAGTGTCTGCACGTGGTCGGCCGTCGAGCCAGCTCTGGAAAAAAATAGCTGCGACACGATCACCGATTTTCACCCGAGTCACCTTCGACCCGGTGGCGACAACCTCGCCTGCACCGTCCGACAACGGCACCAGCGTATCGCGCGGACCCACCGGGTAGAACCCCCGCTGGATCATGATGTCGCGCCGGTTGAGCGAGCTCGCGCGCACGCGCACCACGACTTCATCGGGATTGGGCGGTCTGATCGGTGCGCCTTCGCGCAACTGCAGGCTGAAGCCCTGCGTCTGTTTGACGAGCTGGTACTGAAGTTGGCTGTTCGGGATTGTCATGCCCCGATTGTACCGGCATCGCTACAGGGGTTTGCCATCCTCGCGTGACAGGGCAACCACAGCCGATCGCGGAGGTAGGCCGTTGCCGTCCGGCCAATGACTGACGGGTCGATCCACGGTGCCACCTTCGCCCGGATGCTGGATGCTGAGGAACAGCGTCGTGCCATCGGGCGTGAACTCACAGCCGCAGACCTCGGCGCCCACGGGCGCGCTGGCGATCTGTCGCAACAGACCCCGATCCGGTCCTTGCGTCGGCACGACAAAACAGCCGTTGTTTGCAATCAGATCGCCGTCTGCATCGGTAACGATCCACAATCTTCCCGACGGGTCGAAGCCGAGGTTGTCCGGACAGGCGATTGGACTGACCTGACTGCGATCGGCGTATCCTGCGTAGTAGGTGTCACCGCGCTCCGTGCGGCCCGGCACCACATCCTCGGCTCGGGTGAGAAACTTGCTGCCCGCAACACGCGGGTCGCCTGCCAGCAGGAAGACATTCCATCGAAAGCGTGTGCTCGCAGCGTCATCCTCGGCTTCAATGAGTTCGATGATGTGCCCGAAATCGTTACTCAAACGCGGGTTGGCGGCATCGGCGCCAAAGTCGATCTCCCGTCCCGAGAACTCGCCCCGCTTCTGCGCGCGGTCGGCGTTCTTGGTGAGTGACATGTACACACGCCCGGTCAGAGGATTGGGTTCGACGTCTTCGGGGCGATCCATCGGTGTCGCGCCGAGTATGTCTGCGGCGGCCCGGCACTTGATGACGACATCGGCTTGAGTCGAAAAGCCATTACGACTGTTCAGCGGGCCCCGTTCGTCATGTACCAGCGGCAGCCACTCGCCATTGCCGGAGGCATCGAAGCGCGCCACGTACAACACGCCGTGATCGAGCAAGTCGCGATTCGCGGCGCGATTTTTCGCATCGAAGCGATCGCGGGTGACGAACTTGTAGACGTACTCGAACTTGGTGTCATCCCCCATGTACGCGGCAACCCGGCCGTCGCGTGTGAGGATGGTATTGGCTCCCTCATGACAGAAGCGGCCGAGCGCGGTGCGCTTTTTAGGTGGTGACGCTGGGTCGGTGGGATCGATCTCGACTATCCAACCATGACGAAAAGGTTCGCGCGGTTCACGGCGCAGATCAAAGCGCGCATCCACCAGATCCCAGCCGTACACGGAACGCTCGCCGATGGGCCAGCGTCGGTGTGCGTCGCGGGTCGCCTCGTCGGAGGTGGATGAGGCCCACGAGACGGCGCCACCAAAATAATCCTGGATATTTTCTTCGGCGGTGAGGTAAGTGCCCCATGGCGTCTTGCCCCCGGCGCAATTGGCGAATGTACCGAGTGCAACGGTGCCGCTCGGATCGGCCGCAGTCTTCATCAAGCCGTGACCGCGCGCAGGACCGACTATCTCGATTGGGGTTTTCGCCGTGATGCGGCGCGTGGGGCGGGTGCCGCGCTGCACTTGCCAGCCCCGCAGTCCTTTCTGCAGTGTGAGCACGCTGACACCATGTGCCGACTGCATCCAGGGCACCGTTTGCGGATGTGCGGCAATCCAGGCATCGCGCGCCTTGCCACGCTCTGCCCCCGCCGCGCTGAGTCCTGCGAACACCAGTTGCGGCTGTACGTACTCGTGGTTGACGCAAAGGGTGCCGCTGCGTCGGTTATTCGGGGATGGGAAAAATGCCAACGCGTCGTTGTTGACGCCGAAGCGTCGATCTTGCCGCGCAGCGGCCGACTCATCGAGCCAGCGTAGCGATTTCAGATCCGCCGCCGTCAGTCCGGGGTCGCCGGGCCACAGCGCATCGCCGGCTGCGATCACGGTGTCGTAGCGGACGCCCGGCGCGACTACGAGTGCATCGGCCTTGGAGGGTGCGATGGAGGTGAGTGGTGCGGTCGTGGCGGTAGCGTTCGTCGCCAAGGCTGCGGCGATAGCCGACGGCACGGTCGCGGCGAGCCCAGCTGCGGCGGCAACCCCTGGGGTACGCGCCAGAAAATCGCGACGGGACAGTCGATCGGCAAGCAGTGTCGAAAACGGCGTAGTCATCAGTAGGAGCCGGATGCGATTCAAGGGAATCTAGTGTGCCATCTGCCTGCCGACCCCGCCATGACAGCCGCATGACAGACAAGGCGATATCAGGGGCGTAGGATTGGGAATCACAGTGAGTCAAACAGCAGTAAACCAACAACGACGCATCCTGGTGGTTGATCACGACCAGGAATTGCAACGATATCTGGAGCAGGTCATCGCCGGGGGCTCCCTCGCGGGCTGGCCCGTGCAAATCGACTGGTGCCCCTCGTATGTCGAGGCCGGCCAGTGTCTCGAAACGCGATCCTATGACCTGGCCATTCTGAACAGCAGGCCGTCCACAGCCGATGTGGCGCTCGAACTCATCCGCCGAATCGAATCCGAGCCGCGTCATGTAAGCCTACGGGTCGTTGTGCGGTCGGATGCCCTCGATGATCGGCATGCCTCAAGAGCGGTCATTGATCACTGGTTGCGCAGCGACGTCGATCCGCAACTTTTGCGCGCCAGTATCGTTCGATGTCTGCGAACCCAGGCTAAGGAACGGCTACTCGAAGAGACGCGGCGGATTTACGCCAAGTTTCTGCTGACTCCGCTGGATCGGACGGTATTCGAAGACTTTCTTAGCATCCTGATCAGAGCATCGGCCAGTCTGGGCGGATTCGTTCTGCGCACTCACGCGGGTGAGCGGGCGCATTTGCCCCCCGAGTTGCGCGCTTCGTGCTTTAGCGAAGCCTCCTCATGTCCGACGTCGCTGGAGGAGATCCTTCGCCAGTTTGACACCAGCATTTCAACTGTCGTGGCGTCAGCTCGTCAGATCCGTACGCCTCCACCGCAGTCATCGGTGGTGTTGCCGTTGTTTTCGCATGACAAGGTTATTGGCGTCGTTGGGCTGGTCGGTCGCTCTTCGGCATACGAAGAGACTCTCGATCAGACGCTGCAAGACGTGCTGCTGACGCTCGGCGCCACATTGGCAGCGCACGAGGGCGTTGCACGGCACACGGCGATCGAGGAGCGGCTGCGTCGAATCGTGGGGTTGATCGAGAAGGCGCCGCTCGCGGTTATCAACTGCGACGTCAATCGTCGGATCCAGTCAGTCAACGCGGCTTTCACTGCACTCACCGGCTATGAGCAAGCTGATGTCGTCGGCCGGGATCCAGGCCACGTCTTGCAGGGTACAGATACGAGCCCAAAAACCCGCGCGAAGATTGGCGAGAGTCTGCGTCGACAAGAAAAGGTCGACGTCGAGATACTGAACTATCGCAAAAACGGTGAGCCGTTCTGGGTCGAGCTCACCATTACGCCGACACGCAATGAGGCTGGAGAACATATCGGTTTCGTTGGCTATCAGCGCGATGCTGCGCCGCGACGACAAGCGTCCAAGGAGCGTTTCGAGAGCCTATTCCGCCGCTCGCCTGCGTTGATGATGGTGACGAGTCTGCCGGGCCATGTGATCGAGGACGTCAACGAGTCATTTGCTACAGCAATCGGCCAAGATGCGTCGAAATTGATCGGCCAATCGTTCTGTAATCTATTGGAATCGCCCGATGCATCCGGATTCGATGCCGCCATGTCCGCGCAGCCGGACGGCTTCGTACGCAGTCTTGAGGTCCGGCCGCGATTGGCAGAGGGTGGTTTCGGCTACTGGTCTTGCTCAGCAGAGCCCATCGAGATGGACGGGTGGGCTCGTGCGCTCTGGGTTATCAATGACGTCACGGGCATTCGTCGGGCCGCGGAGCGGGTCAGTCAGGCCATGCGGCTGCAACAGGTGCTTGCGCGTATTTCGGCCGCGGGCGTAGAGCCAGTCGCAATCCAAAAATATCTCCAAGACAGTCTCGTGCTGATCGGGCAGGTTCTCAATGCCACGCGGGTCAGCGTGCTGGAGTTGGTCGAGGGTGGTGTTTTGCGACCCTCGAACATCTGGCGTAGTTCGGACGTCAACGTGTCAAAAGATGACTTATCGGATGTGCCGTATGAAGCCACTACATGGTGGCTCGATGCCGTCTCATCCGCCGGGGTCGCTAGATATTCGAGCGTTCGGCAGATGTCCCCAGGTGTTCATCGCGATCTATTGATCGGCAAGGGAATCAAATCGGTCGTGGTGTCAGCGCTCGCTTCCAAGGACGCCCCCATCGGCCTGTTGACGGTGTCTGATGTGCGGGAGGAGCGAGACTGGTCAGCTGAGGAGTGTGAGCTCGTTCAGGCTGCTGCGCAGGTGATTTCCGGCGTCATCGAGCGCACCCTCGATCAGCAGCGCGCTGCGCAGCGCGCTGAGCGTAAAGCTTTCATGGGCAAGATCTTGACCGAGATCGCCATGTCGCCATGGATGGCCGAGGGCAACGTGGCCGCGCTCGCCGATCAAATGACTCGCCGACTCGCTCGTGGCCTCGGCATCAATCGGGTTGGGGTTTGGTTGTTCTCCGACGACCTGTCGGAGTTGCGCAATGTCACCACCTACCTTCGCGAGTCCGATCGCAGCGAGCGCGGTGGGGTACTTCCAGCCACAGCCTATGGGCCGGAGCTAGCGGCCTTGCGCAACGTAAAATGCATCGCCGCACTCGACGCTGAGTCCGAGCCGCGCTTCCATGGTTATATCGAACCGTATCTAAGACCGCTGCAAATCGTCTCCATGCTTGATGCGGTCATTGGCCCGGGCGATCGACCAATGGGCGTGGTGTGCTTCGAGCAGACTCGACTACCGCGCGATTGGGACGAAGACGATATCCAGTTGGCCTGCCAGTTCGCTGACCAGCTTGCCGTCACGGTCGCCAACGCTGCGCGGCGCGAGGCGGAGCAGAGTCTGCGCCGTACCAACCTGGAGTTGGCAGAGGCCTCGTTGCGCGCCCGTGAAATGGCGCTAGCCGCCGAGAGGGCCAACGTCGCGAAGTCCGAGTTTCTGGCCAATATGAGTCATGAGTTGCGCACTCCGCTGAACTCCGTTTTGGGGATGACGGAGGTCCTGCAGATGGGCAACGTCTACGGACCCATAGGCGATCGGCAGCGAAGGGCGCTGGATCAAATTCGCGAGAGCGGAAATCATCTGCTTAACTTAATCAGCGAGATCCTCGACTTGTCGCGCATCGAAGCCGGCAAGATGACTCTCGAACCGAAAATCTTGAGCGTAACGGAGGCTGCAATCGGCGCATTGCGCTTGCTCGAGGACACGGCCCGCACCAAGAGCATCCGCCTCGAGTATCGGCAGCAAGTTGAAACCGAATCGTTGATGATGACTGCGGACGAGCAGCGTGTGCGGCAGATCTTGTTCAATCTGCTAGGCAACGCAATAAAATTCACCTCTCCCGGAGGGCACGTCATCCTCGAAACCGGTCTGAATCCGACGGCGAGTCACGTTGTTATCTCAGTCACCGATACGGGCGAGGGGATTTCCGCGGAGGCACAGCAGGGACTGTTCGAGCCGTTCACGCAATTCGAGACGTCGACCACCAAGAGAAATGCCGGCAGCGGACTCGGGCTGTCAATCGTAAAGCGGCTTGTGTCTTTGCACGGCGGCGAGGTGACCGTGCGCAGCGCGCCAGGAGAAGGCAGCACGTTCTCGGTGATGTTTCCCTATGGCGCTGATCGCGTGTCACGCGACGCCGTGTTGCCGAAGAGTAGGCCGGCGGCTGATGATGTTGTTTCGGCGCCGACGGTGCGTCAGGCTCGAGTGCTGGTTGCCGAAGACAATCCGATGAACGTCGTGCCGTTACGCGACTTTCTGATGGCCAATGGTTATTTGATCGATGTGGTCGGCAACGGTGTCGAAGCAGTTACTGCAGCGTCAAATGTTCGGTATGACATAGTACTGATGGATATACAGATGCCTGAGATGGATGGTCTCGAGGCGACCCGACGGATAAGGGAAGTGTCTGGATACGCAAACACGCCGATCATAGCGTTGACTTCCTTCGCCATGGCGGGCGATCGCGAGCGTTGTCTTGCTGCCGGCATGACGGACTACATGTCAAAGCCGTTTTCCTTCAGGGCTCTCGGCCAACTGCTGCGGTCGCTGCTGGTCTGACGGCGTATATCGATGACCAAAACACACACGGTACTGCTCATCAGTGACGACACGGCAGGCTCGGCTCACTGTGGTGAGGTGCTTGCAGACGAGTTCGTAATCCAGCGAGGAGCGCCTCGCGGCGGAGTGCACCTCGACCCGGTCGACGCACTTGCAGATCTGGTTATCCTCGAAATTCGGAATGGAAGTTTCGACGTATCTAGGCTTCTGCGGAGCGTCAACCCGCCAACTCGTGTGCAACCCGTGCCGATCATAGTCGTCACCGCCAATCACTCGAGCGACAGTGAAGCGCGACTGCTGGCGGAAGGTGCAGACGACGTGCTGCGTGCACCGGTCGATGCGGCTGTGCTCAAGGCCCGGGTCCGACGCTGTTTGGAGCGAGTTTTCCCCACCGCCCAGTCGGAGCGATTTGCCGAATACAGGGCGCTGATCCGGCAACTGGCCATCTCATTCATCTCGACCTATGCGGATGACGCCGACCCCGGCACTGACGCCGCGTTGCAGATGATCGGCCGATTTCTCCACGCCGATCGGGCCTACGTTTTCGCGTACCACCACGACTCACGGTCCACTAGCAATACGCACGAGTGGTGTGCCGATGGCATCGTGCCGCAGGTCGAGTCGCTCCAAGGCATTCCCATGGATGCCGTTCCGGAATGGGTCGGTCCCCACTCAGCGGGTCGTTCGTTGATCATCGAATCGGTACCTGATCTGCCCTCTGGTAATTTGCGCGAGATACTCATGCCGCAGGGCATCAACAGTTTGATCGCCGTACCGTTGATGGACGGCAGCGACTGTCAGGGGTTCGTCGGTATCGACATCGTCGGCCGGAGTCAGACGTTCGGCGCCGAAGAGCATGAAATGCTGCTTTTTTTCGCCCAATTACTGGTCAGCGTCAATCGACGCCGTAGGGTAGACGCCACGCTGAGAAAGTTGTCACTTGCGGTCGAGCAGAGCAGCGAAGCCATCATCATCACGGACGTGGCCGGGTCGATCGAATACGTCAACGACACCTTCGTACGTCAAACCGGGTTCGACCGCAGCGAAGTAATGGGTCGCACTCCGTCGATGCTGGCATCGGGAAAGACTGCGCCGCAGACCTACGAGCAGATGTGGCGCGCACTTCGCGCGGGCAAAGCGTGGAAAGGGCAGTTTCTCAATCGGCACAAGCAAGGCCATGAGTACTACGTGTTCTCGATCATCACGCCTTTATCCAACTCGAAACGGGAAATCACCCACTTCGTAGCAGTCAATGAGGACGTCACCGAGAAAAAGCGGATCGGGCAAGAGTTGGACCGACATCGACATCAGCTCGAGGAACTCGTAGAACAGCGAACGTCCGATCTGCAACTTGCCAAAGAGGTGGCGGAACAAGCGAATCGGGCCAAGTCGGAGTTCCTGGCCAACATGAGCCATGAACTGCGTACGCCGCTGAACTCCGTGCTTGGCATGAGCGAAGTGCTGCAGATGGGCGACGTCTACGGCCCGCTCAACGACAGGCAGTTCAACGCTCTCGAGCAAATCCGGGAAAGCGGGCAGCATCTACTTAAGCTGATCAGCGAGATTCTCGATTTGGCACGAATCGAGGCAGGTAAGTTCACGCTGGATCTTCAGTCCGTGGATGTCTCCAAAGCGGCCGTTGGTGCATTGCGACTGATGGAGCAGACCGCCCACGCCAAGACTATCCAACTCGACTATCGTCAAGGCTTGGAGGCGCAGGGCGCATCGATGGTTGCTGATGAACAGCGCGTCCGGCAGATCCTTTTCAACTTGTTGGGTAATGCAATCAAGTTCACTCCGTCCGGTGGGTCGGTGTCGTTGCAGGTTCGGCTCGACCGGGCTGCCGAGCGCGTGTGTTTCGCGGTCAGCGACACGGGCGAGGGCATTCCGCTCGAGGCTCAAACTCGATTATTTCAACCGTTCACGCAGTTCGAGACTACGACGACGAAGCGACATGCCGGGAGCGGCCTTGGGTTGTCCATCGTCAAGCGCCTGATGGACATGCACGGGGGCGAAGTGACGGTGCGCAGTGTCGTGGGTGAGGGTAGCGTCTTTACGGTCCACTTCCCGTGGAAAGCGCCTGACAGAGTGACTGCTCCCGCCATGGTTGCGAGCCCGTACTCCGCGATGCACAAGACGGTGTTGATCGTCGAAGACAACGCGATGAACGTTGTTCCACTGAGGGATTATCTTGAAGCCAACGGGTATGCGGTGGACGTCGCGACCGATGGCACCCAGGCGTTGGCGCGTGCGGCTAAACGCGAGTACGACGCCATCTTGATGGATCTACAGATGCCAGAAATGGATGGGCTCGAAGCGACCCGGCAGTTGCGGCGGATCCCCGGGCATGACGCAACGCCGATCATCGCATTGACATCTTTCGCCACTCCGGGCGATCGGGAGCGTTGCCTCGCTGCGGGCATGAACCACTACATGCCGAAGCCAATTTCCTTTCGAGCTCTCGGCGAGTTGTTGAAGACGGCGGTTCAGCGGCCAAAATGACCGCTTAGTTGAGCAACTCCCGGGCCTTGGCCAGGAGTTCGCGCGGCATGGCCGGCTTGATCATGTAGGCATCGCAGCCTGCCGCCTGGCACCGCTGATAGTCGTCCGCCATCGCGTAGGAAGTTACAGCCAAAACGGGCGTCCGCGCCAAGGCGTCTATTTTCCTGATACGGCGCGTGGCCTCGTAGCCATCGAACACGGGCAGTTGAATGTCCATGACAATCAGGTCCGGTTGGTATGACTCGGCGAGGCTTACGGCAGCCGCGCCGTCGGTCGCACTGCACACGTCAAACCCTTCAGCAGTGAACAGCACCCGCATCATCTCGAGATTGTCCGGTGTGTCTTCGACAATGAGTATTTTTTTCATTCTTTGCGATCCGGAGCGGGGATATCTAAAGGAAGGGTAACCCGAAATACAGATCCCTCGCCAATTTTTGACTCGACCCCCATATTGCCACCATGCAGTGCGACGATTTTCGACGCGATGGACAAGCCTAGGCCAGCCCCTACGGTTACACCGCCCGGCAGTTTTACCTGCTGAAAGTCTCTGAAGATGCGTGCCTGATCCTGTGGCGCAATGCCAGGGCCGGTATCGCGAACTTCGAAGATCACCGCCCCTGAGTTTTGCCACACCGCGAAGGTCACCGATCCGGCGGCGGTGAACTTGATGGCATTGCCGATGAGGTTGATCATGACTTGGGTGATGCGCAGTTCGTCACCCATGACGTCGCCGATATCCGGATCAATCTGCGCAACGAAGGTCAACCCCTTTTGAGTCGCCAAACCCTCGGTCGCGGCTACCACTTTTTCGCAGGTGGTACGAAAGTCGTACTTCGCGATCGACAGCGTCAGTTGCCCCGCCTCGATCACCGACATGTCGAGGATCTTGTTGATGAGATCGAGAAGGTGGCGTCCATTCACCTGCATTCGGTCCAGCACGCCGATCGCCGTCTGCGGGATGGCGCCGTAGTAGCCATCGACCAGCATTTCGGAGTAGCCGAGGATGGCGTTCATTGGTGTGCGCAACTCGTGGCTGACATGAGACAAGAACCGTGACTTGGCGTCACTTGCTGCCTCGGCGGCCTGACGCGCGCGGATGAGTTCGGCTTCACCTCGGAGTCGTTCGTTCAGCGTTTCTAGCTGTCGCGATCTTTCTCTTGCTTTCTGGGTGAGTCGATCGGCATCGGCGAGTGTCAGCTGACTGTTTCGCAATACCAGCAACAGGTCACTCAAGTGGTTATGCGGCGGAATATCCCGCAATTTGACGCCAAGGTTAACGAGATCGTCCGCGCGTGTAACGACAGGCCATCCGAGGAAATACAGGATGTCCTCACCGCGGAACTGAAACTGACCTTTCAGCACTCTTGCCGACGATTGTCGGTGCTTCAGCATTACCGACCGATTGGAGCGCCAAGTGGTCCGATCTATCCGTGTGTCGCCCTGCCGCACACCGTGTAACTCGAAAACATCGAGCAACGGCTGCCCCGCTTTGAGCTCGGGTGCCAGCACACCGGCCATAGGGCCCCAGCGATGTAGGGTCAGCGAGGAATCGGTGACGATGATGAAAGGAAACAGCTCAAACAGCAGCGCTTCCGTATCGTTGCCCGACTCAGGCATATCGTACGAAGAACGAGTCATGGTCATCGCCGCGATCCTTGAACGTCAACTGCCGGATCTCCACCGTACATTTCAGCCGTTCTGCGAGTCCCTCGACGAGGCCAATGACCATTGGAGCAAGCCCTGAGCGTTTCGAGTAGTAATGCAAGGTCAACGCCTTGTCATCAATATCTGTGCAGCTGAACTGCGGTGGCTGCATGCCCTGATCCGGTTTCACCGATCCGTACATGGGGAAGATGGTGCCGAGCCTGAAGTGCATCTCATCGAGGTTGGAGAGTACCTCCGTGAGGTTGTCGCCGGCCTCATCGAGCAAGGGGCCATAGCCTTCCCCGCCTGTGTAGCGGACCCAGAAGAGGCCGAAGGCGCGCAAGAGATCCGGCACCGGTTTCCCCAGCACTTCGCTGGCGGCACCCACGAGCGAATACGTCATGGAGTCCGGGTACGTTTCCATCCGAACAAACATCTCGACGTCGACATCGGCCTTGCGCAGGACGGCTCGCCAAGTGTCTTGACCGTGATAGGTCAAGACCATGTCTTCGAGCGCTCGATTGATCATTCCGTACATGAGGTGTCCTTTGGAGCAATATCTGCGGGTCGATAATAGGATATCGGCGTAACATCCCCAACCATGAAGCAGAGCCTACACCCGGCCGATCTCGATCTAAGTCAGTGCACGGTGCTGGTGGTCGACGACTCGCCGGACAACGTGGCCTTGCTGACCACTTTGTTGCAAAGACACTATCAAGTCAAAGTCAGTACATCGGGTACCGAAGCCCTGCGGGTCGCGATGTCGCATGAGCCGCCGGATCTGATTTTGCTCGATGTCATGATGCCGGATCTCGATGGCTATGAAGTATGTCGACGCCTTCGGGAAGACGAAGCGACCTCCGGCATCCCCATCATCTTTCTTACTGGCCTCATGAGCTCGTCAGACGAGAAGCGCGGCCTTGAGCTCGGGGCCATGGACTATCTCACTAAGCCCATCAGCCCGCCCTTGGTGCTGGCTCGTACCCGTAATCATCTACTGATGAAGGCGCTGCGTGATCGGGATCATCGACGCATGGAGATGCTCGACCGCGAGAAGCAACTCCTCGAGATCGAGCAACTGAAAACGGAGCGTTTACTACTCAACATCTTGCCGTCGCGTATCGCTGATCGCCTCAAGCGCGGTGAAAAGGACATTGCGGCCAACTATCCTGACGCCAGCATCCTATTCAGTGATATCACCGGTTTCACGGAACTCGCGGCACGCATGCCCGCCACGCGCGTGGTGCAAGCGCTGAACGGACTGTTCACCCGATTCGATCAGCGCGCGGACCGACTCGGTATTGAAAAGATCAAGACGATCGGTGACTCGTGGATGGCGGCAGGCGGATTGCCGATTCCACGGCCCGACCACGCAGAACTCTGTGCGGAAATGGCGCTCGGCATGTTCGAGGATCTGCGTGCTTTCAATCGCGACGAGCGTCTCGATTTACAAATTCGCATCGGTATCAGTACGGGTCCAGTGGCGAGTGGCGTGATCGGCTACACCAAATTCGCGTACGACGTATGGGGACATACCGTCAACACGGCAAGTCGCATGGAGTCGACCGCGGAATCCGGGCGAATTCAACTGTCCGCTTCGACTGCCGAAGCAATCAAAAAATCGTTCCGCGTCGAGCCTCATGGCGAGGTCGACTGCAAGGGCATCGGCTCTGTATCTACTTTTTGGTTGCTTGGCAGGCGCTGATCAGGTTCCCGGCAAACCTTCGAGTACGGTCACGAAGAAGGTGCCTTTGCCTTCTCGTAATTTCTTTGCAGCCGCGTATTCGGCCGAGTTCCAGAACCCCCAGGCGGCTTCCTTCGAGGGGAAGCGCGCGAGCAGGATGCTCTCCTGCCGGGGGTCACCTTCGGCGACCTGCACTTTTTGTGCAGGCGTGACGGTCAGGTAGTAGCCACCCCATTTCTTGTACAGGGGTGGCAGTGCCGCGTTGTAGGGCTTGAAACCTTCAAGGTCGGTGACTTTGCCTTGCACCAAAAGATAGCCCGGGGGCGTTGCAGAGGGATCGCTCATTTAATGAGCCCCTCGGCTTTCATGGCGGCCTGCACCGCGGGTCGTCCGGCGATGCGTCCGTGGTAAGCCTTCAGCTGCGGCCATTGACCGAGATCCATGCCCACGTAACCCAGCCAACCTAACACCGTGAACAGGTACGCATCAGCGACCGTGAATGTGTCGCCGAGCAGGAAGCTCCGAGTGCCAAGATCGTTTTCGATGAAGCCCAACCGACGCGAGAGGTTGGCCTTGGCTGCGGCTTTTTGCTCGTCCGTCGTTCCTGGCGTGAAAAAAGGGCCGAAGTTTTTGTGGACCTCTGAGTTGATGTAACCGAGCCACTCGTGCAGGCGGTAACGGGCCATCGTTCCGGCCGCGGGCGCCAGCCCGGATGCCGGCTTGAGGTCTCCAACGTACGGCAGAATCGCGGTGCCTTCGGTCAGGACCGAACCGTCGTCCAGCTTCAACGCGGGCACATAACCCTTGGCCGTAATGTTCGAATAGTCCTCACCGCCGGCCGTTTTCTGGCCGCGCCCTTCTACCTTGATCGCTTCGAAGGCAATGCCCGCCTCGTGAAGGGCGATATGTGACGCGAGCGAACAGGCACCGGGCGCGAAATACAACTTCATGTGAATTCTCTCAGTTGAGGTTGGCGATCCACAGGATCGGGACCTAAGGATGATGCCCGCACAACGCAGCGAACGGGTGTCGGCGTTGGTAAACTGTCCGCCCGGCGGGCCCGTAGCACAGCGGTTAGTGCAGGGGACTCATAATCCGTTCAACCAAACGGGCCGGAGAAAAAAAGGCTGCGGCCTCATGGAGTTAGCGCGAGAATACGCTCTGAGGGTGCTTACACACCGCTTACACACCTTTTAGAGCTATTTTTAATGGCATTTTAGAGGTGGATGCGGGGCGCTCAGTCAGCATCAAGATGAGGAGGATCGGTAGCGATTTCAAGTGTGGGCCTGTAGCACAGCGGTTAGTGCAGGGGACTCATAGCGAAAGTTGTGCCACGTGATGGGAAACCCCGCGTGGGATGGTGTCAAAGTCGGCGAACCCTAATGTCGTGTTGAGCGACGATGGCAACGCCGAGCCAAGCCCGAGAGGGAAGGTGTAGAGACTAGACGGCACCCACCTACAGCGCGAGCCACGGTGAAGGCATAGTCCAGCGAGTACCGAAAGGTACACAAAGCAGAATCCCTTGGTCCTTGGTTCGAATCCAAGCAGGCCCATTACCTCCCGCCGACCTCAAAGAAAAAATCCGAAATTGACAGATGGCGTTGTCCGCTCCAGAGGGCGGCTATAACGTCATCTGTATGCCCACTGCAGTCGACACTACTCATGTACTGATGGATCGCACGCTGATCGTGTATCGGCGTGAGCGCAGTGCTGTGTGGCAGTGTCGCTATCAAGTCAATCGTAAGTGGCAGCGTGAGTCGACGGGTGAGCACGAACTGCTCAAGGCGATCGAGAAGGCTAAGAAGATCTACATCACCGCGGAGATCCGCCATAGCCAGGGACTGCCTGTACTCACACGGCGCGTGAAGCATGTGGCGGCACTTGCCATCAAACGAATGGAAGATGAGCTCGCAATCGGTCAGGGTAAGGTCTCGTATAGCGCCTACATCCGCATCATTAACGATTTCATCTTGCCTTCAATCGGCAGGCGTGAGATCGGCAGTATTACCCCCGCCGTCATCGATGAACTCGACAAAGAGCGAGTTCAGATCATGGGTAAGGTGCCGACCAAGAGCACCATGCTGAAACACAACGCCGCGCTTAATCGCATTTTCGATGAAGCGGTGATTCAGGGGTTCCTCAAACAGGATGATCGCCCCGTACTGATCTCAAAGGGTAAGCAGAGCGATATCCGTCCCAGCTTCGACGTCGAGGAGATCAGCGCTGTCATCGGGAACTTCGATGCGTGGATCGATCGTGCTCGCAATGATGAGAGCCGTGAGCGTCGCTTGGTCTTGAAGGACTATGTTCATTTCATATTGGACACAGGGGTGCGCCCAGGAAAAGAGCCGCTCGGTGTCCGTTGGCGTCAGATCAAGTACAGCAGTGGCAGTAACGAGGTCGGCGCGATCGATAAGTCAGCGACAGCTGCGACAAACTCCGAGTCAGTCCGCACCATGCAGATGCGTGTCACAGGTAAGACGGGTTCACGAACGATCGTTGCGATGGAGAGATCGGTCGCTGCCTTTGCTCGACTTGCGGAGCGTAACTATGGCGTGACGGGTACAAGCGATGAGCCCTTTACCACTCTGATCACACCGAACAATGACGACTTCGTGTTCCGTTGCCGCGTGAAGGCGGCGGATGGGACCTTCCAGCTCGTGAAGCCGACTAGCCTGGAGAATATGTTCTCGGCCTATCTTAAGGAACATAACCTTCTGATCGATCCCAAGACGGGCAAGAACAGAGTGCTATATAGCCTGCGCCATGCCTACGCGACGTACGCGCTGCTCTATGACCGTGTACCGATTCATACGTTGGCGCGGCAGATGGGTACGAGCGTTCTCATGATCGAGAAGCACTACAGCCATCTCGATGTGGTCACAGCAATCACCCAGCTGGGTGGACGTCAGACTAAGAAGGTGATCGACGCGAACTCGACGGTTAGCGACAAATACAAGTCAGTCAGAACTAAGCAAGTCGCTTAACGATCCGAGACGCAGTAGTCGCCCTGCGATCCATAGCCCGAGGGGCAACTGCCCGAACTCTTCACGAAGGCGAATCGAGCATAAGACTCTGCCACGCAGTACGCCCCCTGACTCGAGTAATTCGAAGGGCACGATCCGGACGGTCCTTTCAGTATGGCGAACTTTGCACCATTGCTCGGGGTGCAGTGCTTCGAGTCACTCGTGTACCCGAACGGACAGCTACCTTTCTGGGGTAGTGGGATAGGGGTGAGTGGGGAGGCTGCATAAGCGACACCTATCACGATCAGCGCCGAAATCGCAGGTACTGTTTTCATTTCTCACTCTCTATTACGCAATGTCTCGCGTGATATTGCGCTGGCCGCTGTATCCCTGCAAACAACTTGTCCGGTGGGATCTTGGTTGTCCTTCCCCATTCTCGGCTATAGCTTACAGAGCGTCTTCCATCAGTTGAGGGCGCTGACATGGGTCGTATCGCAAGAAAGCATTGTGAGCACACACCCCAAGAATTGATCGAGTTAGCGAGAACCGTCGAGATGCTGGTCACCAAGCTTGGAGATATCGACGAAGCAACGATCGAAAGCGATGGTAGCGTGACGTTACGACGAGAGATCTACTACAGAAAACCCAACGGGGCGGAGTGGTTCCGGCTACTGATCAGGGATCGACTGAATAAGCTCATGGTTCCCTGCGTCATACTGACATCGGGTGAGTGCTGGAGACCCTTTAAAGAAGCCGCCAAGCTTCAGCATCGCAGTCACTGGTATGTGCAAATCATCATCGATCCGACCTATACCATCGATCGTATGATGACTACTGAGGCCGTGGAGTAGGGCGGGCTTTCTGCATGGCAGTCTGTGCTTGCTTGAGCTGTCGCTGCGCACGGGCGGTCTTGAGTTGCTGATTGAGTTGTTTCTTCTGTGCGTCCAAAGCACGAATACGCTCTCGGTCGGGATCGGATGGCTTTTGTGACCCCGTCGACTCGTTGGTCTGATCAGACTCTTCGTTCACAACGACCGAGACGACATTTCTAGAGCCATACAAGGCAAACGCGAGATCTCGAGCAAAGGCGGGGTTCTCGGCAAAGACCAGAGTCGATCCCGACATCCCGGTCTTCAGTCGCACGAAAACGCGATAACAGGTAAAGGGCGGAAGTATTTCACTGCATTTCATACATGTATTTAGCCCATGTAAGAAAAAGCTCTTTGGTATGGCAACGAGTGGATCGAGATAGAAGGAATCGAGTCATCCAAGAGGTATGTCGTTTAAACGACAATAAGACCTCTCTTTGGTTTGGGGTAGGGATGTCATTTCATCCACAACCAAAGAGCGAGTGACGAGCACTCGCTAGCCGCTTCGTGGCTCGCTGCCGTTCGCTGATCGCTCACTAGCGAGCCATCTCGCGGCAGACTTAAATCATTTCAGTAGGCCAGGGATGGATGAGAGGAACAAGATATTTAGATATCTGGTCTTTGGGTTTCTCTCGCACTTTCGCAAGATCTCGAGCCACACTGGGCCTATCTCTCTTGGCCCAGTGTCGCAAAGGCTCTTTCGCTGAGTCCTTCACCACATCATCTCGATACGTAACCCTAATCACTTAGGGAAGGGGCGGCTGTGCGGTCTCCCTTTACACGCTGCTGATACAACGCGATCTGGATCGTAGCGGAGATGACCGCATCGATTAGATCTGCAGGTCGCCGTAGTCGCGTAGCCTGCTCGTGACATGACGTAATCTCACGCATGTCTTTACGTCTCCTAACATCCAATCAGCTCGACGACGACTCCGAGCGGCGTCCCCCGCGGGGGATAGTGACGATGTTTCCGCCATCGAACGGTCTTTCCTTCCTTGAGCATACGTTGTGCCAGGTTCAGGATGCCCAAACAGTCGAGGGGCATAGCTCTTTACCGATGGTGTGAATGACTGTCGGGACGCTCATAACATCTCGCAGACAGATGTATTTAGTCCTCATAAAAATCAATAAAAAGGTTTTCTAGACCAAAGACGGCTTTCCATTGACCCAATTCGTGCTCGGCGATAGGGTGAGGAGGACATTTCGGATACCCAAAACATGAATACATTTGAACGGTTGAAGCAATTCATCTCGACTGAGATGACTATGAGTCACATCTATCAACCCGTAATGTTGATGCGATTGTTACGGGATGGTGGATACGGAACAGCGCGCGATATCGCAGCGGACATCCTTAGTCGTGATCAGAGTCAACTCGAGTACTACGAAGAGATCGTCAAGAAGATGCCCGGGAAGGTGCTGACGCAGAACCGCGGCATGACAGAGAAGTCGGGCAACGGGTATCGATTGAAAGGGTTTGCCGATCTTACAGACGAGCAGAGGGTGGTGCTGCTGGGTCTCTGTGAGCAACGTATTCATCTATATGAGGAAAAGCGGCAAGGCGACCAGTGGAGCCATCGACGCCGAAATCGAAGGCCCGTACCCGGATCTGTTCGGTATGAGGTCCTAAAGCGTGCACAAGATCGTTGTGAGTTATGTGGGATCTCAGCAAGAGAACGAGCGCTCGAGGTCGACCACATCGTTCCGAAAAACGTCGGCGGGAAAGACGAAATTGCCAACTATCAGGCGCTTTGCTTTACCTGCAACGCACAAAAGCGCGATACCGACAGCACAGACTTTCGTGACCTTGGGGCGATGTACGCCAATAGGGAAGACGGTTGTCTGTTTTGTGACATTCCCGAGAAGGAGCCCATACGCGTGCTTTCGGAGAATTCAGTCGCATACCTTGTAAGAGATGCGTTTCCCGTCACGCCCCTTCATTCGCTCGTCATTCCAAAGCGTCACGTCCGTGACTTCTTCGGCTTGACGCAAGCAGAGTTGAACTCCATCAATGCGCTGATCCTCGATGCGAGAGAGAAGCTGCTCGCGATCGACAAATCAATCGCTGGGTTCAATATTGGCGCTAACTGTGACGAAGCAGCTGGCCAGACCGTCTTCCACTGTCACATTCACCTTATTCCCCGACGTCGGGGCGATGTCGAAGCCCCTCGCGGAGGCGTGCGACACGTCATCCCGGGCAAGGGTACGTATTAGCGCGAGCTGACCCGCGCAATGGCCTTGCCCGATCAAATCGGGTCACTAGGTCATTCTCATCAAGAGACTCGCCGTATAGGACCGTCTAGGACTGGATCTGAGCGGATCTTTATCAAGTTCGCTATCTCGTATCAGTCAGCGACTGATCCGCTCAGGCCTCGTGCTATGGGAAAAAAATGTAAGGAAACATCGAAAAACTTTGATTATTTCGTAAGCCATTGAGGCCTATAGAAAAAGCGTTTTGGCGAAATTCCGGTTGTCCGACCGAATCAATAGGGCGCATAGTTTTCTCGACTAAATATTAGATTTAGAGGAGAAGAAATATCTATGTCACAAGCCCGAGTTCTGTCGGATCGAGAAGTTCGTAAAGTGTTGTTGTTCATCGCGGGGCGTAAGCATGCCTCCCGCAATCGCGCCCTGGTATTGCTCTCGCACTACACCGGAATGCGGGTCGGAGAGTTGGTCTCAATACGATTGGGGGACGTATTGACCCCGGAAGCCGAGATCAAGGATGAGATTCGTCTGAAGCCCAGTCAGACGAAGGGAGATCGGGGTAGAGTCGTATTGCTACCCAAGAAAGCACAAGATGAGATCCGTCAGTACCTGCTCAATCGCTTCCATACGAAGGATCTGAAGCCCGTATTACTGACTGACCTCAATCGCGCGCTCTTTACGACCCAAAAGCATCCCGATCGTGGGTTTACACCCAATACCGGCGCCCAGGTCTTTCATTACATCTACCGGGGCGCCGGCATTTCGGGGGCGAGTTCACACAGCGGCAGGCGAGGGTTCATTACGAACTTGGCTGCAAAAGGTGTGGCGGCTCGTGTACTGATGCAGCTCTCGGGGCATCGCAGTCTTCAGGTGCTACAGCGTTACATCGATACCGATCCACAGACCGTTCGAAAAGCGGTCGAGCTCATTTGAGTTTATTAGAAACGCCACTTATCGAGGTCTACCTCCGGGACCTGGGAATGATCGATGACAAATCGCTGCCAAAATTGATTCGCTAAGTCCTCGACAGGGCTCTCGAGAAACTTTGAGATATCGTTGAGTACGTTTCGGAAGTAAATCGCTTCCTCTCGCATATCGAGTAAGGATCGTCGATCACCGAAGCCGCGAGCGCGAACTAGTCGATCGAACGGCTGAGCGATCGCAAGCGCAGTTAACGCGCTGTCCCGGGTAGCCCGGATGACATGCATACACTCGAAGTGCTGATCGAGACCGTACACAAGAGCGGCAATCATCATCGACTCGGTCACGTTCTCGGGTGTTTGATCGAAACACTCGACTGCAAATGAGTTGAGGTCTGCGATCTCAATGGTGAGACCCGATTGAAGATGCGCCGGGATATCCTCGAAGGATTCTTGAAATCCGTAATAGGTGGTTTCTTGACGCAGTGCCCATTCGGGGTAGCTTGTCTGCGGGACGTACAGTGTCGACACTCGTGAGAGATCGATGGTGTCGACTTCAGCTAACTCGGGGTACAGGCTATCTTGGGCGCAGGCAAGGGCTGCTGCATCGTTACTGAAGGGGCCAAAGACTGCGGTGTCGTTGGGATATACGCGGCGGCGCGCCATGAAAAGATTTGTCATGACGCCACCCTGTCCAAGTGAGTAATGGACGTCGCTTGATCGGCGTCAGGCAACGTTCCGGGCACATGCATCGGATGAAATTTACCGGGCGGTCGTGGTTCCAATGCATCGCCAATCGCCGCAGCAAGATTTGCAAAGCCGCTTACAGAGAGTGAGTAAAGCGAGTTCAGTTCTGCTGCGGATACGGTCGGTTTTATGATCTGTGCGATACGACCAATCCAAGGCTTCAGCAGCTTTGTCTCAGGCCAGGGCATATAGATGCGGTGAGCGCATCGATCGAGGACGCCCGTATCGATACCCGTGAGCCGATTAGCGATCAGAATGAAGACCACCTGAGATCGATTCATCAGAGACTTCAGATCCTGCTGAGCGCCCGGGCTGAGCTTCTCGACATCGACCAATGTCACGTAGCGCAGGCCGCTGGCATTGCCGATTACGGCGTGATTGAGCATCGTTGATACATCGCTAACATCTGCCAGACCCAACACCCCTTCGCGACAGATCACCGTGTCGGATTCAAACAGGGGATCGTCATTCTGATAGACGATCCCTTCGATGGTTGGCGGTAACAGCTTGGCGAGCGTCTTTCGACCGGTACCGGGGTCGCCATAGATCAAGATTCCAAAGCATCGATCAGAAGGCGGTTGAGTGATACCGCTCGCAATGCGATACGCGACATCGTGTGACTCGCGATCGCCGAAGATCAGTTCATCGAGATAACGGGGCTTGAGTCGCTGAATTGGCGTCTGCGCAGAATTCTCTATGACCGGATTGCATCGTCGTCGGCTGTCGCAATAGACCCGCACCGTTTGCTCAGGGGACAGTGTTCGCCCGATCGCTTGCAGAGTACGTTCCGACACTTGTCGCCATGAGCCCTGACAGGCGAGGGCAATTCGCTGCGACTCGGTAGCCGAGAGAGCGACGTTGAATTGCTTGGCAATATCGATTGCGAGTCGAGCGAGAGCGTCCTCGGAGGGCGAGTCCAACAGGATGTCGATTCCCGTAGCCAGCAGACGGTAGTCGATACGGGAGCGATAGTTCGTCGTCAGGATCCAAACGATGTTGGATCGATAGGTCAGCTGATACAGCGCTTCTTGAGCGGATTTCGAGAGATTATCGATCTCATCACAAATAATATAGAACCGACTGGTATTGCTCGATGGGAGGAAGGTCGTCAGTTCCTCTATGCGCGCGAGGATGGAACGACCACCCACACCGGAGCGGCAATCGACGTACGAGTACGGCACTGGATCCGTCGACGACGGTGATCCATAAGCTCGCTCAAGAGCGTCTGGCAGTAATCGTGCAAGGCAAGTTTTGCCACTGCCGTAGGGCCCCGAAAGCACAATGACTGCGGAGCGTTCCGAGGGAAGGGGATACGTGCCTGCGACCAGTCGCTGCAGCGTCGATCGTGACTGCGGCGACGAGACGATGATGTCGTGGACGGATCGGGGCGTGAAATCAGAGGTTGTCATGGAAAGTACTCCGGCGAGAGAAGGGGGAAGAGGGGGCGGGGATAGAGGAGCGGCAATGGACGTCTCACCGCCGCTCCCCGATCCGATCAGCGCTTACGCTGCACGCAGACCCGGGCGATACTTGAGCTCGTACTTGAACTCCTTGATCGCTTCCTGGTTCTTGCGCTGAAAGGCTTCGATCGCCTTCTTCACGCAATTGGGATCCTCGATGGCTGCATGCACCATCAACGTTCCATCTCGCTGCTTAGTAGCTACCAGCACTACCTCCTTGCCATTACTCTCGATCGTTAACTGCTCCGAGAGGGCGTCACTCTGCAGGGCGTAGAGGCTCCCCTTGTCGAGGAGGTACTCGAGCGTGAGGTTTGCCATCTCCGACGAGCTCGTACCACCCGTGCCGCCTGCACTGAGACGCACTTCCTGAACACCTCCTTGCTGCTCGATCCATGCGGGTAGTGCGATCGCGGTGATCCCAGCCTGACTCGCCGCTTTCAGCACCGTACGATAGGTGCTGACTCGAGAGCGATGCAGTTCTCCGAACACGGCTGAAATCGCCTTCGAGAGAATCGGCTCGTCCTTTTTGCTCGAGAGCTCTCGGGCAGAGAGAAAGGCATCGAGCGCCCGATCGCGAGCCTGCTCGGGATCGAGCGACTCATCGAGCTGCGCAAGCGCCAAGCAGTCCGCGAGGAGCAAGTGCACGGCGTGATGCGCGCGCCGAAAAATGCCACCTTCCACTTCTTTCCGTCGCGCCTCAAGATCCCCCAAGTGCGCCAAGACCTCGTCCCGAGTAATCGAGCGCTGCTCGCGCACGATGGACTCGGCCCAGGTCTCAATGGGGGTACCTTCTTCAACGACTTCGCGGGTCGTTACCGTCATGGAACTCGAATCAACAGAGATCGCGGGCATCTCTGCCGTTTCAGTTTTACCTTTTGTCTTCGTCGTCATCACAACTCTCCTTGATCGACAGCGTGCTGTCGAAGTTCACGATGGCGATACGAGACATTCGTATCGCACCGATTGCGAAGTCACTAGCAATCTGGTGAAGAGAGCGTCTCAAGAGATGAGGGTGAGATGGCGAAATCGCCAAAACACGTTATTGACGCAGAATGAAAAACGCCCCGCATCGCGGGGCGTTGATTGGATCTCACTGCAGCGGCGAGACTTAACGATATCGACCGCTACGTTGTCGTGAATTGATGAACATGCCGACAGCTTCACGATACCGATCGGGGCATACTCTGTGGAGGCGCTTCAGTGCGCGGCTATAGGTCGTACCAATCGATGCTACTGATCGAATCTGAACTTCTGGGCATTCGTTAAGCATCGTCATGATCTTCTTCGGTCGGACACCGTCTTTGACGATCTTCTTCAGAATCCAATAATGCTGCGCGGGAAGCTCCTCGACGCTTTCCTCGATCGCATTGACGATACTCGGATCCTTCCGCACTTTCTGTCGCCGAGCCAGTCGCTCGCGGCGAAGCGCTTCTCGGAGAAAATAGTCTACGTGCTGAGTCAGCGAACGGGCCTTGGGATTCCACTTGTGTAGTACCACAAACTGATTTTGCTGAATTAATGAACGGCCATACTGTAAAGCCACTTCGTGGCTCTCCCACATAGGATCCGAGGCAAAGCTCTCGATGTAGGGCGTAAGGCGCACCCACAACTTCTGGATCGCCGAGTCATCCCCGCGGCGAGCCCCCTCGACAATCCGCTGATCCGCATGAACGGGGTGGCGTGGGTGGCTGAAGATGTCAACGACGTTAGATGGCAGGGTGGCGGCAGAGAAGTTAGTCATCGCAAGTTCCTCGTGTTCAGTTCCTTGCTCCGAATCGGAGTAGAACCATTGAAGCACTGAGTGCTGGAGACACCCCGATTTATTAAAAACGGAAACTCACGAAAATTTTAATTTCGGCAGGAGACGCGGCCCGTTTACTCGGTAAAATGATCGAAAAATATCGGGAATTCACGGATCGACCCGTCGAAACGCCCAGCTAGAAACTCGATTGCCCCAGAGGGGTGCTAGGCGGGGGGGGGTTACTACGGCACCCGGTTCTCTTTTCGGGCGTCCCGCTACGGAATGACTTTACCGGCTTGTGTCCCATCTGG
>VEQP01000021.1 GCA_018883185.1 Nevskiaceae bacterium
ACGCCGGCGGCAAGCAGATCGTGCCCGACGACTGGTTCGCGCAGGCGATCATCAAACAGAAAGACATCGGCTCACCCGGTCGTGGTTACGGCTTCCAGTGGTGGACGTACGACGACGGCGCGGTCGCTGCACAAGGAATCTTTGGTCAGGGCATCTTCATCGATCCGCAGCGCCGGCTGGTGATTGCCAGCAACTCAAACTGGACGCGCGCTTCGCTTGGGCCAGAGCCGAAGGCCCGCGACGCCTTCTATCGGCAAGTGCGCGCACTGATCGATGCAGAGGCTGCGGCAGCCGTAGCAACACCGGCGACGACCGAACCCGCGACGGCGGCGGCGCGCTGAGCGGGGTTGCGATAACTTACGGCGCGGCGGTGATCTTCGCCCAGGCCGGGTAATCACCCTCGAGGTGCTTGAGGTTCGTATAGCCCGCGGTCCGCAACGCCTCGATCGCCATGGAGGCCCGTCGGCCGCTGCCGCAGTACAGGATGATTTCCGCATCCTTGCCGGCCGCCACCGAACCAGAGGGATTGGCGAGCACATCGGTGTGCGCAACGTTCAAGGCACCCTCGACGTGACCTGCGGCGAACTCCTCGGCACGCCGCACATCGAGCACGACAGGCTTACCCGCGCTCGATGACAAACGAGCTTTCAGATCGGCGGCCGTCACCGCCGGCACGCTCGCAAGGATTTCGGCCACGCGCTCGGCCGAAGGCATGGCCGAAGCCCCGGCGCCAGCCGCAGGGGACGCGGTGCCGGCCGAGCTGACGGGCGGCGCGGCGGCGGCAGGACGCTGCGGCACCTTCACGAGCTTGCTCATGTCGTAGCCCATGTCGGCGACCTTCTTCACGAGTGCCGCATAACGCGCATCGTCAATAGTGGGGGTACGCGCCATGATCCAGACGTAATCGCGCGCACTGCGGGCAATGATGGTCTCGGTATAGTCGTTATCGACATGCGAGATGACGTACTCGGCTTTCACCGGCCAGATGAACTGCATGCCCCAGATCGCATTATTGGTACCCGGGATCACGAAGCCCTTCGGCTCCATCCGCTTGGCTGGGCCATCGAAAGCCCCTTTGTTGAAGGTGAACGTGGTCTTGATCGTGCCATCGGGAGCAAGTTCGTAGGACTCAATCGCGTTGTAAATATTTTTTTCGATGAACGTCGGGATGACGCCGATGACGTACCACGGCCCCATGAAGCGGTTGAGATCGACTTTCTCGACCACCGGCACGGTGACTTTTTGCGGCGAGACCCCGCACGCCGCGAGCAACAGCAGGGCAGTCGCCACCACAGCGTTTCGACCCGCGCGATACAAAGAAATGTTCATGCCAAGACCTCCATTGTCACTGACGCAATGTCATTCGCCGATGTACCAGCGCCCGTCGATGCGCTCGAGTACGAACCTGTCATAGGGCAAACCTTGCGCCGACACGTCATACACGGCGCGGTTGCCGGCCGCCTCGTAAACCGGCGCAGTACGCCGCACGATGCGCAGCGCCGCCACCAGCAACTCCCGGTTGCCCATGCTGCGGGTACAAGCGCTGATCAGCGTATCGACCGTTCGTGCACCGAGCGTACGTCGCAACTCGGGTGAAAGATGTTCGCGATAGTACGTATCGCAACGACCGTCGACGAGAGATTTCTCGGCGGTATCGAGCAAAGCAAGGATCTGCGGGGTGTTGCGTTCAGTGCGGGGCGGCGCGCCTGCGGCACCCGAGCCCGATGCTGCGGCGCCGGATCCCGCCGCCGCCGAGGCCGCTGAACCGCTGCCTGCACCGGCCGAGGTGCCGAAGTTGTCGACCGGGCGTCGACCTGCAATGACATCTTCGAGCTGAGCCGCAAGTTCGAGGGGTAGAGCCGCTTTCCACTCCTTGCCGTAGGCCAACAAAGATACGACCTCCACCACCTCGGTCTTGCCGAGACCGCGCGGCTGTCGGCCACGTACCAGCACGTGTACGAGATTACCGTCGCGCACCGCCACGAGACCACTCAGCTCTTCGTAAGGCCGCGCCTGCCACTGCAACCGGCGCGCCAGAGCACGGAAGAAGTTGATGCTGGTCAAGCGCTCGATGTCGGCCAGGGGCTGAGCCTCGCCAAAAAGCCGCGCCCGCAACGTCGACATGCCCCGCGCATCTTCGTCGCGCAACTGCTGTAGCACACTCGAGCGCAGCCGCTCGAGTTCAGCCGGATGCAGTGCAAATGCCAGCGCCTGAGCGTCTCCCGCTGCCGCAGCCGTGAGAAATTCGCCGGCTGCACGGCGCTGTGCCGCGCTTACATCGTCAGCGGCCGCCGTGCTCGACAGCGCGAGACTGCCGAGCGAAAGCACGAGAACGGCCGCAACGAGGCGGGCAAATCTAGGCATCCGCCACAGCCCGCGAGTATCCGACACGCCAGCCGAACAGTCGGGCGAGCCCGAAGAGCACGAAGTACACCGCCATCGACACCAGCAGGCCCCAGAGACCCGAGGCAATCCAAACGGGCGTGAAGCCGTACGCAGCAACCACGCCGATGACAAACGCGGCCACGGCCAGCGGGTTCCACGTAGGCAAACGGTCGAGCAATGTCGTGTCGTAGCGTCGTCCATGGAACACGTAGTAATCGACGATGATCGGGCCAATCAGCGGTGGCACGAGGTTGGCGATCTGGTTGATCCAGTCCATGAAGTACTGATAGATGCCCAGACCCAAAATCGTGCCGATGGTTCCGCAGATCACGATCGTCACGCGCTTCGGCAACCGGAACACGCTGGCGGTCTGTATGGAGGGCAGATAGAGATTGGTGTCACCGGTCGTCCACAAGGCGAGACTCATGGAAATCAGGCCGATGATGGCGATGATCGGGCCGGCGGTGCGCAAATAGGCGCTGAAGTCGAAACTGCCCGAGACGATGCCACCCATCGCACCGATGACCTGCAGGAACAACTGCGTCACCACGAGCACGATGAACGGGATGGCGATCGCCACCCAGGCCTTGCGGGCGAAGCGCGTGTACTCGGCCATCACCACGCCGCCGACGACCCAGGATCCGATCACGAGGTTGATCGCCTGCGTATCGGTGAGGGGCTGCGCTGCGGCAGCGCTCGCCGATAGGCCAAGAAATGCATCCCAGCCACCAGCCTTGTCGACGTTGAACCAGCCGGCGTAGAGCCCAACGAGCGCGAGCACCACGGTCGAAGGTACGGCGACGCGCTCGAGGCCCTTCACCCCTGTGTAGGTGGTGTAGGTGTAGAGCACACCGGCGAACAGCGCAACTGGCACGAAGTAGGGACTGTCGAAACTGCCGGTCCAGGTCAGACCGAAGGCGCCGACGACGATGCCCTGCCAGCCGATGGTGAGTGCCGCAAGGAACAACACCGGCAAGTAGGCGCCGACGTTGCCGTAAGTCAGCCGGTACAGCAGCCCGCTGTTGCAAGCGGTCTGGTATCCCATGTAGCCGACCAACGCACCGACCACGAAGTTGACGAGATTGCCCCACATCGCGTTACGCAGCAGATCGGGGAAATAGAGTCCGGCTCCAAGTGAACTGCCGACCAGCAATCCGGTGACGAGGAACCCCCAACCAAATGCCAGTGTCAGCAGCGGCAACGCATCGCGGCGCTGATTGGCCTGCAACGGCGCATGCGGATTGTCCGCGCTCGCCGCTTCCTCGCGTTCATCGAGTGAAAACCATTTGGACAATGCAGACATGACCCCTCCCCCTTTGGCCGTTGTTACGGCTCGTCGTTTTTCTTGATCTCGCTGCCCCGATCGTAGCGGCGGCCGAGCATCCACCCGTTCACCGCCCACAGGGCGGCGATGCCCGCCCCGACAATCGCCGCCCCGCCTGGCGTCGCGCCGACGGCATCGAGGGCGCTCTTCGCCTGTGCGCCGACGTAGTCGGCCGCACGATAGACCGGAACATCGATGAAACTCTTGGCCTTGTATTTGGACTCTTTGTCGAGCGAGCCCCAGAGCATCTCGCGACCCGGCCGGATGAACGCGTACTCGCCCCAGCGACGTACCACGAGCAGCAGCGCAATCATGCCGAACACGTTGAGTACCGATAGCAGCATGAATCCACCGATCATGATGATCGGCACGAATGTGAGCAGCGTGCGCACCCCGAGACGCGAAGCGATGCGCCCGGTCAAGAACAACTGCGAGAAGATCGTCAGCGACTGCACCACAAAGTCGATGGTGGCGAACATCTCGGTGCGCGCCGTGGTGTCGGCGAAGGTCTCGCTGACGATGCGCAATTGCTCGAAATAGAGGAAGGTATTGACCGCAGACAGCAACACCACGAAGGAGGCGATACCGAGCAAATACGGCGAGCGCAATACGATCATGATGCCGGCGAAGGGGTTGCCGCCAAGGCCTTCGTCATTGCGCGCTTGCAAACCGGAGGCAGCCGCGCCACCCCCGGCCCCGCTCGCAGCAGGCGCATTGTTCCAGATACCGATGAGTACGCGCTGACAGACGATGGCGCAGAGAAACCCGAACGTGCCGAGATACAACACGCCCGCGTTCCCGATGTACTCGACGGTCAGTCTCGCCGTCAGCGGTCCGACCAGTGCGCCGAACGTGCCGCCGGCTGCGATGAACCCGAACAGACGCTTGGTCTGCTCGCGATCGAACATCTCGAGCAGGAAGCTCCAAAACACCGAGACGAGCATGAGGTTCAGCACGCTGATCCACACGTAAAAGAACGTGCCGACCTGCATGTTGCCTTCGTCTACCTGGATATACGACCCGATGATCGCCAGCGTCAGCGCTACCGCCCCGTAAATACAGGGCAGCAGCAAGCTGCGCCGCACCCGCGCGACGAGCCAGCCATAGAGCGGCACGATGGCAATGGAAAACAGCGCGGTATACAGCCAAAGATCGGCAACACGATCACGACCGAGCAGCGTGGCCACCGTCTCCCGTACGGGCCTGACCGCGAAGTAACTTCCCAGTACAAAGAAAAACAAGAAGAACGCGGCAACTACCGCTGCGACTTCGCCAGGCTCTACGCGCGCAAAGCGCGCGAGCACCCGTTGCAGCGCCGTGCCCTCAGCGCGCATCGGCCTTTAGACCGGCGAACAGGCCGTTCCAATCGACGCGGGCTCCTTCGGTGCCGGAGACGATCTCGAAGGTCTTGCCGGCCGCGCGCGCATTGCCGAGTGCGTTAAGACACACGGCGGCGACGTCGGCTCGCGGGATGCGTCCGTTGTTCTTCAAATCGTCGCCCTGAAAAGCGCGAATGTCTGCCTTTCCGCCCGGCGCATCGAGCAGCCCGCCCGGACGCACGATGGTGTACGGCACACCCGAAGCGCGTACCGCCTCTTCGCCCTTGCGCTTCCAAACGAGAATGTTGCCAAACATTTTATTGAGCGGATGATCGTCATGCGTCACGCCCATGGAAGACACCAACACGAAGTGCTTGACCTTGGCTTTCGCGGCCGCATTGACGAGATCTCGCACTCCACCATAGTCGACACGCTCTGGCGTATTGGTCGGGTCGTTGCGCACGTTCGAGCCGAGCGCAGACACGACGAAATCGACGCCGCGCACCGCCGACTCGATGCCTGCACCCGTGCGTACGTCGCCGACCACGAACTCCACATCACTCCCCAATTGGGCGCGAGCTTTGTCTGCATCGCGAACCAGCGCGCGCACCCGGTACCCGGATTCGAGGGCCTGGCGGACAACCTCCTTGCCCGTCCCGCCGGTGGCGCCGACGACGAGGACACTCGGCGCCGACTTGGCCGCGGCAGCGAATGCAGCGGGCGCTGTCACCGCAACCGATGCGGTGACGAGAACGACGGACAGTGCAGCAAAGATTCGGCGGTTCATGAGGATCGCACTCCTTTTTCGGTCAGGGTCGACAGATCAAGCACAAAGCCAGGTTCCGGAATCCACGCCCGCCCGCCGCGGGCCTCGAGCCTCGCTCGCAGTGCTTGCGCCTGCAGCAATTCGCCATGCACGAGGCACACCGGTGGTCGATTCGTGAAATTGCCGTACCACCGTAGCAAATCTTCCTGATCGCCGTGAGCGGAAAGTCCGCCGAGCGTGTGCACGGTGGCCGAGACGCGGACAAGCTCGCCGTGGATACGCACAGTCGGCAATCGATCAACGAGTGCACGGCCCAGCGTGCCGGGAGCCTGAAAGCCGGTGATCACGATGTGACACTCCGGCCGTGGCAGGTTGTGTTTCAGATGGTGCAGGACGCGGCCGCCGTTGCACATGCCGCTACCCGCGATGATGATCGCGTGGTCGCGCACACGATTGATGGCGCGGGACTCGTCGGCCGTTCGGCACAGACTGAGGTTCGGCAATTGCGGCATGGCCGTGAAGTCAGCGCGCAGACGCAGCGCCTCGGGGTCATAGCGATCCACGTGGCTCCAGTACACCCGACTCGCTTCGATGGCCATGGGGCTGTCCAGAAACACCTGCCAATCCCGCAATCGCCAAGCCTCGCGGTGCAGGCCAAGCAGGTACAGCACCTCCTGGCTGCGGCCAATGGCGAAGGCGGGGATGATCAGGTTGCCCCGACTGGCGTCGGCCGCCGCTATGATCTGACCGAACTCGGCGAGCGTCGCCTGACGATCGCGGTGCAACCGATCGCCGTAGGTGCTCTCCATGATGACGAGGTCGGCCTGCTCGAAGGGGTAAGGATCGAGCAGGATCGGCGAGTCGTACTGACCGAGGTCCCCGCTGAAGACGACCGTGCGCCGCACACCGCCATCGACGCACTCGAGCAGCAGGCTCGATGATCCAAGAATGTGCCCGGCATCGCGTAGCGTCAGTGACAACCCTGGCAAGGGCTCGTACGGCGTGTCGTAACGTAGGGCCCGCACCAACTTCAGCGTGTGCTCGACGTCCTCGAGGTCGTACAGCGGCTCGACGATCGCATCGTCCGGCTCACGCCGTCGATTGATGCGCAGGACCTCGCGCAAGCCGAGATCCGCCGTGTCACGCAGCAGGATCGGCAGCAGGTCGCGACAAGCCGCGTTGGTGTAAATAGGCCCGCGAAATCCGCGCTTCACGAGCAGCGGCAGACGACCGCTGTGATCGATGTGGGCGTGGCTGAGCACCACCGCATCGATGTCGGCAGCGACGAAAGGAAAGTCGCGCCGGTTGCGCTCGGTCGCATCGCCACCGCCTTGGATCATGCCGCAGTCGAGCAGCACCCGCTTCCCGCGCACGGTCAGAATGTGACAGGACCCGGTGACCTCGCCCGCCGCACCATAAAACTCGATCTGCAAGCCTGCGCTCTCCCGCACCCGAACTTGGGTATATTCTCGCCCCACCCGACCCCAGGATGCTAACCGGGAGAGACTACGTGATCAGTTTGACAGTCAATGGCGAGCGGCACGATATCGATGCGGATCCGGAAATGCCCTTGCTCTGGGCATTGCGCGATCTCATCAAGTTGACCGGTACCAAGTACGGCTGCGGCATCGCCCAGTGCGGCGCCTGCACCATTCACATCGACGGACAACCGGCGCGGGCCTGTGTCACACCCGTATCGGCGGCGGTCGGTACCGAGATACGCACGATCGAGGGGCTCTCACCCGATGCGACTCACCCGGTGCAACAGGCGTGGATCGAACTCGACGTGGTGCAGTGCGGTTACTGCCAGTCGGGTCAGGTGATGGCTGCGGCCGCATTGCTCGAGCAGAACCCCTCCCCGACCGACGCGGATATCGATGCCGCCATGAACGGCAACATCTGCCGATGCGGCACCTATCCGCGCATCCGTGCCGCCGTCAAACGCGCCGCGGAACTCAAGCGCGCAGGTGAGCCCGCATGAGCCCGACCGACACAGGCGGAGACAACGCCAGCCCGCGCATCGGACGCCGGCATTTCCTCATTGGCATCGGTGTGATCGCCGGTGGTATCGCAGCCGGGCAATGGCTGCGTCCCTACCTCGTCGGTGGCCGCGACAGCGCGCCGAAGGAATTCCAGCCGCATGCCTTTGTGCGCATCGGTGCAGACGATCGCGTTACCGTGATCATCGGCAAGAGCGAGATGGGTCAAGGCATCTACACCGGACTGCCGATGATTCTCGCCGAGGAACTCGACGTAAACCCGCAGCGTCTGGCGGTCGAAATTGCCGGTGTCGATCCGGCCTTCAACCACCCGTTCCTACCCGCACAGTTCACCGGCGGCAGCATGAGCGTGATGAGCACTTACGAAGCGCTGCGCCGCGTCGGCGCCACGGCACGACGCATGATCGTGCAGGCTGCCGCCACCGAGTGGGGCGTGGCCGCTGCGGATCTGCGTACCGAGGATGGCGTTGTATTCGCACCCGATGGACGCAGTGCCACCTACGGCAAGTTCGTCGAAGCCGCCTCCGCGCTGCCCGTGCCGGCCAAAGAAAATATAACCTTGAAGAACCGAGCGGACTTCCGCTACATCGGCAAGCCGCAGCGGCGCCTCGACAGCCGCATCAAGGTCAATGGCGAGGCGCAGTTCGGCATCGATGTTGACTTGCCCAACATGCTGGTCGCCGTGGTCGCTCGTCCGCCGCAGTTCGGCGCTTCGGTGCGCTCCTTCGACGCCTCGCAAGCGAAAGCCGTGCGCGGCGTCGTCGATGTCAAACAAATCCCGAGCGGTGTCGCGGTGATCGCCGAACATACCTGGGCAGCCCTGAAAGGCCGCGAGGCCCTGCGCATCGAATGGCAGGACGGTCCGGGTGCCACGCTCTCCACCGAAAGCATGCGCACCGAGCGCCGCGCGCTGCTCGCGCGTACAGGCTTGCTCGCCAAAAACCAAGGTGATGCGATCGCCGCGCTCGCTGATGCCCGTCGCAAGATCGACGTCGAATACGAATTGCCGTATCTCGCGCACGCCTGCATGGAGCCGCTCAACGCGGTGGCCTGGGTCAAGAACGACCGCTGCGAGATGTGGCTCGGCACGCAGGGGCAATCGCAAGACGCGCAGCTCGTGGCGGCCGCGCTCGGCATCCCAGCAGCAAACGTCAAGATCAACACCATGTTTTTGGGCGGTGGCTTCGGTCGCCGTGCCAGCGGCACCTCGGACTTTCCGGTCGAAGCGGCGCATGTCGCCAAAGGACTCAACCGACCGGTCAAAGTGGTGTGGACGCGCGAAGACGACACACGCGGCGGTTACTACCGGCCATTCGGTCTGAATCGTGTCCAGGCCGCTATCGGCGCAGATGGCCTGCCGATCGCCTACTTCCACCGGGTCGTCAGCAAGCCTGTGCTGGCCAATACCGCGCTCGGCAAGATGGCGGTCAGCAAGGAAGGCGTCGATCCGTCAACGCTGGAAGGCTCCGCCGACATGCCGTACGCGATTCCGAACCTGCGCGCCGAGGTGCACAACACCAATGAAACCGTGCCGTCACTGTGGTGGCGTTCCGTCGGACACTCGGCCAACGGCTTTGTGGCCAACTCGGTGATCGACGAACTGGCGAATCTTGCGGGTCAGGATCCGTATCGATACCGCCGCGCGCTGCTCGCCGGTAAACCGCGGCACCTGGCCGTACTCGACAAGGCTGCAACCGCCGCAGGCTGGGGCAAGCCTTTGCCCAAGGGTCACTTTCACGGCATCGCGCTGCAGGAAAGCTTCAATAGCATCGTGGCGCAGGTGGCGGAAGTGTCGGTCAGCGGCAAGCAAGTCCGCGTGCATCGTGTCACTTGCGCCGTCGATTGCGGACTCGCCGTCAACCCGGACCAAGTGGTCGCGCAAATGCAAAGTGGCATCGTGTTCGGCTTATCGGCGGCCCTGAGGGGTGAGATCACCATCGAAGGTGGCGCAGCCGTGCAGAGCAATTTTGACACCTATCCGGTGCTGCGACTCGCCGACACGCCCGTCATCGACGTACATATCGTCGATAGCGATGGACCTATCGGTGGCATCGGCGAACCAGGCACACCGCCGATCGCACCGGCGGTGTGCAACGCGATCCATGCCGCAACCGGTCAAAGAATACGGCGGCTACCGATCTCCGCTTCGCTCGCCTGAGAGATAGTCCACGGCGAGCGCCGCGAAACTGCGCGCCGCGAGCGGCAGCGCCGTCTCGTCGATGTAGAACAGAGGCGAGTGGTTGGATGCCGCGGTCGCCGGGTTTTGATTGCGCGGCGTCACGCCGACGAAATAGAAGAAACTCGGCACGCGCTCGGCGAAGAATGCAAAGTCCTCGGCCCCGGTGACGAGCGGCACGGCGCGCACGTTGGCGCCTCCCGCGATGCGCTGCAAGCTCGGCAGCACTCGTGAGGTCAATTGCGGATCGTTGCGCACCACCGGGTTGCTGCCCGGATCGATCTCGAAGCTCGCCGTGGCGCCGCTTGCGGCCGCGGTGTTTTCGACGAGACGACGCATGTTGTCGATGATCTCGCGCCGCTGCTGCGGATCGAAGGTGCGGATGGTGCCGATCATCTCCACTTCATCAGGCACGATGTTGTTGCGAATGCCGCCCTTGATCGCACCCACCGTCACCACCGCAGGATTAGCGGTGATATCGGTCATGCGGCTCACGACAGTCTGCAGACCTCCCACGATTTGCGCCGATACGACCACCGGGTCGATGCCGCCCCAAGGTCTCGCGCCATGGGTCTGCCGACCTTTGACCAGAATCCGGTAGGAATCAGAGCCCGCCATCAGCGGCCCACCGCGATAGCCGATCATGCCGGTCGGCATGTTCGAGAATACGTGCAGTCCAAATACGGCCTCGGGGCGATACTTCTCTAGCACCCCTTCTTTGATCATCAGGCTTGCGCCGCCTTCTTCGCCAACCGGCGCGCCTTCTTCAGCCGGCTGGAAAAAGAACACCACCGTGCCCGGCAGCTCGCTCTTCACCGCTACCAGCGCCTCGGCAAGACCCATCAAGATGGCCGTGTGCGCGTCGTGCCCGCAGGCGTGCATCACGCCGACGGTTTCGTTGCGATAGGTGGCCGTGACCTTCGACCGGAAGGGCACGTCGGTCTGCTCGACCACGGGCAGCCCGTCCATGTCGGCGCGCAAGGCGATGGTCGGACCTGGCCGTCCACCCTTCAGCACACCGACCACCGCCGTCTTGGCGATGCCGGTGTCGACCTGCAAGCCGAGCTTGCGCAGATGTTCGGCGACGATCTTCGAGGTACGAAACTCGCGGTTGGACAGTTCCGGGTTTTGGTGGAAATCGCGTCGCCACTCGATGATGCGCGGCTGAACCTTGGCGATGGCCGCATCGACGCGTGCCGCCAGATCCTCGGCGCCCTGGGCGGGCAGACTGCTGCACAGCAGCAACGACAACAGCCATGGACGAGTGCGTAACGACATCACGGGCTCCCGAAGACAGCGAGATGGAGCACGGACGGTAGCGCGGCGCCCATGGCACCGCAATCTAGGCGAGACGAACGAGCTCGAAAATGGTGATCCGACCGCTGCGCTCACCCACGGCGATGAAGCGCCCGTCCGGCGACCAGCGCAGCACCGAGGGCTCAGCGTCGGTCAGGTGCGCATCAAGGGCTCGCGGTGCTTTGCCCGGCAACCACAGCGACAGCCGCCAATCGAGTCCGATGGACGCGAGATACCCGCCCCGTGGCTGAAACGCGAGCCCGACGATGCGCTCCGTGTGCCCGAGCAGTTGCACGGGCCGAGAGCCTTCCGGTCCCTTGCCGCGGAAATCCCACACCACGATCTGATCGTGCGCCACGGTGGCCAGATACTTGCCCTCGCCATCCCACTCGGTGTGAGCGACGCGGTGCGGGTAACCGCGCATCTGCGAGTCGCGCCCGGTGGCGAGATACCAAAAGTGCACCGAGCCGTCCTGCGTTCCCGTAGCGACCACTTTGCCATTGGGGCTAAACGCCACGGTCGTGCAGGGCGCGTCCCAGTTGAGCCGTCGCACCTCGACCGCTTCGCCCTCGAGACGATGCAGCACGAGCCCGCCATTAAGCGCTGCGGCGAGATCGCGACCCGGCTTGTCCCAAGCGATCGCGGCGACAACGGCGTCAAGCGGGCTCAGCGTACGTTCGCTATCGAGCGCCGCCGACCATAAGACGATCTGGCGACCTGCCGCGGTAGCCAGCCTACTGCCGTTCGGTGACCAAGCCAGCGCCGTCGTCCATTGCTTCGACGGACGCCGCTGTATGCGTCGCTCGCCCGAGTCGCCATCGTAGAGATTGACGCAGGCGTCCTGCCCGCTGCTGACGAATACCTTGCCGCCCGGTTGCCAGGCCACCGCGATGGCGCCGAGGCCATGTTCGGCCACTTGGCGTGCGCCCAGCGATTCGCCATCCCGCTGCAGCAGGAATACTTTGCCTTCACCACCGGCCACCGCCAGTCGTGTGCCATCGTGAGACCAACAGAGATCGGCCACGTAGTCGTCGAGCGCGATGCTGCCGCGCGGTTCTAGGATGGCTGCAGGCTGCTTCATATGCGCCAGCTCTGGGTCAAGCGAGACAGGAGTGAAAGCCGGCTTCCAACTCCTCGCGATCGAGCTTGCGACCGATGAATACCAGGGTGTTGCTTCGCGGCTTGCCCGCCGGCCATGGCCGCTCGAGTTGACCGTCAAACATCATGTGCACCCCGTGGAAGACGTAGCGTCGATCCTCACCCTGCAGGGACACGACGCCCTTCATACGGAAGATGTCAGCACCGCGACTCTTCAGCAGGTAGGACATCCAATCGTTGAACTTCTGCGGATCGAGCGGCCGAGGATCGCTGATGCCGATCGAAGAAATTTCGCCATCGTGATGGTGCGAGGCAAAACGCCGTTCTGCCGCGGGCTTCGCGCCTTCGAGCCGCAGATTGAATTCGCTCGGCGCATGCTCGAAAAACAAGGCATAGGCGCCCGCTTCAGGCACTTGCAGGGAGAACTGCCCGCCCTCGTGAGCCGCATCAATGCGAAAGAGTTGCTTGCCGGGCGACAACGCGCCACCACAAGCGATCGGCGTTGGATCCTCTGCAAAAGCCCGCACGGCAGCTTCGATGGCCGCGCCTAAACCGTCGGGCGTCGCAGCAGCCACCGGCAGCATGACCACACCCAAGCCGTCGCCATGATCATGAGCATGATCGTGCTCGTGCTCGTGACCATGATCGTGATGATGATCATGGTCGTGGTCGCAATGCTCGTCGTGGACGTGGTCGTGGCCGTGATCGTGATGCGACTCGGCGCCGCTGCGCAGCACGTGCTCACCCGCCGACAACGCGTAGACACCCGCCCACTCGAACGGATACTGCGGCTCCAGAAAACTGCCGTCCACGGCGAGTGCCCGCTGCAGGTCGAAAGCCCCCACATCGAGCACCTGCGCGATAGGTACGTCGGCGTTGCGGGTACGGAAAATTTTTGCCGTGCCGTTCATCGCCCGGATGCGTCGTTCGATCCGCTCAAGATCACCTTCGCTGACAAGATCAGTCTTGTTGAGCAAGATCACATCGGCGAACGCCACTTGCTCAGCAGGCTCGTTCATCTGCTCGAGATGTCCTTCGACATGTCGGGCATCGACGAGGGTGACAATCGCGTCGAGCACGAACTGCGTCTTGAACTCGTCATCAAGAAAAAAGGTCTGTGCCACGGGCCCCGGGTCGGCCATGCCGGTCGTCTCGACGATGATGTAGTCGAACTTGTCGCGACGCTTGAGCAACTGCCCGAGTATGCGTAACAGATCACCACGCACCGTGCAGCAGATGCAGCCGTTGTTGGTCTCGAAGATTTCCTCTTCGGCGCCGATGACGAGCTGGTGGTCGACACCGACTTCACCGAACTCGTTCTCGATCACAGCGATGCGCTTGCCGTGCTGCTCGGACAAGATCCGATTCAACAAGGTGGTCTTTCCAGACCCCAGAAAGCCCGTCAGTACGGTGACGGGAACCCGATCCGTGGTAGCCATAAGCCGCGCATGATAACGTAAAGCGTGGCTGCAACTCCGCACACTCACACCGCTGCGCACTCGCATACCCCGGCGCACGACCACACCGCCTGCATCGATCAGGCGGTGAACACCGCCGTGCAACTGTGTGAGCGCAAGGGCCTCAACCTCACGCCGATCCGGCGACGCATCCTCGAGATCGTCTGGCGTGCACACGAGCCGATCGGCGCCTATGAAATCCTGGCCGAGCTTGCCAAGGAGCGTGATAAAGCCGCACCACCCACGGTCTACCGGGCGCTCGAGTTCCTCATGGATGCCGGGCTCGTACATCGCATCGACTCGCTGAACGCATTCCTCGGCTGCATGGAACCGGGACATGCGCACGTCGCACAGTTCCTGGTCTGCCGACAGTGCCAGCGTGTGGCGGAGATCGACGATCCGGCGATCAATCGTGTGCTGGCCGAGCAATCGCGCGCCAAGGGGTTTCGCATCGAGCCCACGTCGCTCGAGATCAAAGGGCTGTGCAGCGATTGCAGCAGTGCGCCCTAGCGCGCGATCAAGTAGATCGAGACACCGAGCAGCAGTACACCGAACAAGCGCGAGGCCGTCACCGCCTGCTCGCGAAAGCCGAGTAGCCCATAGTGATCGACGATGATCGAGGCCACCATCTGCCCGGCCACGGTCAGGGCGAGCAGCAGCAAGGCGCCGAGGCGCGGACCGGCGAAGGTCGCCGTCGCCACGTACAAAGCACCGAACAGGCCGCCGAACCAAGCCCAGGCGGGCACGCTCTCCCACTGGGCTCGCTCAGGCCATGGCTGGCGCAGCACAAACAGAAACAGCGTCAGCGCAACGGTACCGACCAGAAAATTCACGAGGGCGGCTGCCGGTGCACTGCCAAAGCTGCGCGCCAAGGCCATGTTCAAGCTGACCTGCACGACGAGGCCCGCACCCACCAGCAAGGCCAGCACGATCGATACGGTTTGCATCAACGATTCCCCCGCTTGATAAGCGCGGCCAGCACGCGGCGACCCGCCGCGCTGCGCAGTATCCACAACATCAGCCGCCACAGCACGCGCTTTTTCCACGGCACCGCGCGCGGCGGAATGACGGCGAACACGGCCGAGCCCACATCTTCGTGGCGTGGCAGGCGGTGCGGGGTATGTGACTCGGGTAGCGGCATCGACTGCCAGAATAGCGGTCGCGCCCCGGCACGCGCTAGGCTTGGGCCATGCATGCGATTCCGCAACATACGCAGCATCTGATCGAGCGAGTGCTTGAGGCCTATTGCGCGCGGATCTGCCCGCCCACCGCACGCAACACGGTACTGATCGGCTACCGCATCGAAGAAGATCGGGTCTGGCTCGACGAACTTCGACGGATCTGCGGTGTCCCTGGCACTCGCCGCAATATTCCCGTGGCGCGCTTTCGCTATCGTGCTGCCGATGGTTTCTGGCTGCTCGACGAGCGAGACGACGCAGGTCGATGGCGTCGTTATCGCCCGCTTGCACCCACGCGCAGTTTTCTCGAGTTGCTGCGGGAAGTCGATGCTGATCCAGCGGGTGTCTTTTGGGGCCGCATCGACGGCAAGAGTCTGCGTTGGTGCAGTTCGAAAGGTCGCTGCGCGGCCTGCGATCTGCGCTATGGCGAAGTACTCGGCATCGCCGTCAGCGTTCCTGCAACACGACCTCAATCGTGAGCAACTCACCGTCGCGACGCAGTTGCGCACGCACGCGTGCGCCGACAGGATAGGCCTTCAACGCATCGGAAAACGCTGCAAGCCCATTCACGGGCTTGCCATCCAGCGAGAGCAACACATCAGCGGCACGCACACCGGCGCGCGCCGCGGGCGACTCCGGCACCACCGATTCGGCCTTCACGCCTTCGCCCTGATGCGCGTAGTCCGGCACGAGCCCGAACGACACCTTGCGCGTCGCCGACGATGCCGCAACCGGCGCGACGGTGTTGGCAATGGTCACGCTCAACGGAGTCGGACGTTGCGCGAGGTACTCGAGCGCCTCGCGAGCGACCGTCGCCACTTTGACTAGCCCATCGACGTCGATGCGATCGGGAGTATCGGTGGGGCGGTGGTAGTCGAGGTGCGCGCCGGTGAACAACTGCACCGCGGGGATCCCCTTCTCGATGAAGCTTTGCTGATCCGACGATTGGCCGGCACCCGGAATATTGCGCACGGCGATACCGGTCGAAAAGCCGATGCCGCGAAACACGTGTTGCCACTCGCTTGCGGTATCGGTGGCGAGCGCCGACAGTTCGCCATCGCGCAGACGACCCACGGTGTCGAGGTTGAGCACAGAGCGGATGCCGCTGAGCGGAACCGGAACCGCATTGGCAACGAAATGCTTCGAGCCCTGCAGGCCGGATTCCTCGCCCGAGAACGCCACGAACACCACGGTCCGCGGTAACCCGGTGCCCGCTGCAGCCCGAGCAAGTTCGAGCATCACCGCCACGCCACTGGCATTGTCATCAGCGCCCGGATGCACGCGTCCGACCTCGGACATGCGCACGCCAGGTCCACTGCGACCGAGATGGTCGTAGTGCGCCGTGACCAGTACCGCCTCACCAGCAAAGCGCGGATCCGTTCCGGGCAACACGCCGACGACGTTGCGCAGTTCTATGGCTCCACGCGCACCCGGTGGCGTGAACACAAAAGGCTGGAAATATCCCTCTACGCCCGCCCCGCCCGCAGCAGCGGCGGCGGCGGGCTGGAGCTTCGCCTGCTTGAATGCGGCCGCCACATAATCGGCGGCTGCAGCAAGACCTGTGGTTCCCGGGCCGCGGCCCTCGCGCGCCGGATCAGCCAGCCACTCGATATCGCGCTGCATGCTCTGCGCATCGAACACCGCCGGCAAGCGCGCGAGCGCGGCACGTCGCGCATAGCCGCCCAGCGGCAAGGCGTCGCCACGCTCGGCGGCGGGGCGCAAATCGACACGCAGCGGCGAGTCGCCGGTGGACCACTCGCCTTTTTCGGTATTGGTGGGTTCGGTGCCGGAGAAGCCGAGCCACGAATACTTGCCGTAGTGCGGCAGCTTGCGCGCGAGGCCTTCGGCTGCTGCCAGCGACTCGAGAGCGATCCACCCCATCGCCTTCATGTCGTTGCGCGGATGACGTCTTACAACCACGATCGAGCGATCCGCGAACGTAAGTCTCGAGGCGCCGAGCAGGAGAGCATCGGGCTCACGCCGAAAGTCGGGCGCGGCATCGGTGGCGAAGCTGCGCTCCGCCCACGCATTCCCGCGGCCGAACAACCAGACCGGCCGATCTGCAGGCAGCTGCTTCAGCTGTCGATCAGTGACGATCTCGAACTGCTGCGCGTCACCGCCGGCCCAAAATTCGAGCATCTTGCGATACACAGCCAACTCCGCGGCAGGCGCTGCGGCAGGCAACACGGCGAGCACACGCGGCTCACCGAACATCTGCCCAAGTGAGGGCGCCGTCTCGCGGGCGTGGAGCAACCTGAAGAGGTCAAACTGCGGATCGACTTCGAGCGCGAGCGCCGACGCTTTAGGCACTAATTCAAAACTCGTCGTAGCAGCGGAACTTTGCACGGTGAACGACTCAACACCCTGCGTCGTACGCACCACCACCGGCACGTCCAAAGAAAAAGGCGCTGCCGACTGGATCTGCTGCAGCTCACCCGCCACGCGCCCATCCGGCATGCGTCGCACATTGCGCAGCCGCAGCTCCGGTGCACCTTCGCGCGTCGTCCACTGGCGCATGAAACCGTCGACATCGACTCCTGCGGCCGCGCCGTGCGCACGAGCGAGATCGGTGAAGCTCGCCCGCTTGCCACGCTGCTCGCGATAGAAGCGCTGCAAGCCTCGTATGTATGCGGCATCACCCACTCGCTGACGCAACATGTGGAAGGTCATCAACGCCTTGCCATAGCCGACGGCTTCGGTCGCCGGGCTGTGCCGTGAACGAAACTCGGTCAGCGGAAAGTCGTGGGCCTCACGGACGAAGTCACGATATTTCTTCAACGTGTCGCGCCGATACTCGGCACCGCTGCCCGCCTGCTCCTTGTAGAGATGATCGGCGAGATACGCCGTGAGCCCCTCGCACCAGTTGCCGCTCGCGTAGTCGACGAATACGCCGTTACCCCACCAGTTGTGCAGCACCTCGTGCGGATAAGAAGACGTGAGAATGAAGGGAAAGCGAATGATCTGCGGCCCGAGCAGCGTGAAGCTCGGCATGCCGTAACCGGTCTCCCAAAAATTTTCGACCAGTGCGAACTTGTCGTAGGGATACGGGCCAATCAGCGTGCGATACATCTCGAGGTTGCGCGCCGTCGCTTCCAGATACTTCGCGGCCAGCGCCGGGTCGTCCTTGCGTAGGTACACCTCGGCGGTCACGGCGCCGGCCTGCCGCGTGCGGCGATGCAACGGACCACCCACGATGTGCAACTCGTCGACCGGCGTGTTCACTCGCCACTCTGCACGACCGTTCGCATCGCCGGCAGTTCCGGTGCCAGGACTGATGAGCTGCCAGCCCGCGGGTGCATCGACCGTGACATCGAAGGTGAACAGCACTTCGCCGAGATACGGGTACCACAGCGTACTGCCGGCGAGATACACCCCCTCGTTACGAATGACACCCGCGGTTTCACTGAACCCGCGCGCGTACTCCTGACCCGGTGTCTCGAAACCAAAATCGAGTTTGCCGTGATAACTGAGCGTCAGAGCCGAGCCGTCGGCCGGCGCGATCACGCGGTAGCGCTGCGCACGACCGCTTTCGACCATGGCGGCAGCCGAACCGTTGATGCCTTGAAAGCCCTGTCCGGGGGCCCCGGTCTGTTTGGAAACTTCGGCTGAAGCCGAGGTGATCTGCAACGGCGAGGCGAGCAGGAACTCGATCGGCTTGCCTGCTTGCTCGCGCGGTAGCTGCAACTTGACGGTCGCGGTGAGTTCGCCGCCGGCAGGTTCGATGGTCGCAGTCACGGAATAGTGTGCAACCTCCGCGAAACTCGCGATCGGCAGCAGAGCGAGCAGCCATGCCAGCATCGATCCCCGACGCCGGGTCACTGCGCTTCCTGCGGGCTGCGGCGGAATACGAGCGGGAGTGTCATGCGCACCCCGGCGCGCTCGATCTCAAGTCGTGCGGCATCACCCCAGTCGTAGTCACCCACCTTGCGTTGCAAGGCGGCAGTGCCGTCGATCACTGCGCCATCGAGCGAGCGCAACACGTCACCCACACGTACGCCCGCGGTGGCTGCGCTCGAGTCGACGTCGACTTGGATGACGGCAGAGGGTTGCTGCCCCAGCCGACCCATCAACGATACGCCGAGCACCGGCAAGGTCGGCTGGGCCGTACGCGGTACGCCCCATACGAACTGCGCGTACGCCGCGTTGATGCGCTTCGGCACGGTCACCGGAATGAGCGACGCGATCCGCCCTTTGAATCCGGACGCCAACTGCCGCGCGGCCCCGAGGTCGTACGCCACATGACCAGCACCGATGAGCACCACGACAATCTCGCGCGGGTCGGCGGGCACGGTGAGCGCCTGACCTGCCTGCCAGCCCATCGCAGCATCCCAAGTCACCTGCGCGCGATAAATACCTTCGAGTGCCTCATCGCTCATCTTGGCGTGCAGCGGATCATCGTCGTCGAAATATGCGCGCACCAGCGTGCGATGCTCGGCGTTCGACAGATCGACGCGAGGTGGAAAGCGAACGCGCAACTCCGGCGACAAGGCCTCGAAACCCTTGCCGCGCACGGTGCGTACCACTTCGCGCGGTGCGTTCAGCCCGACGAGTTTCAAGCGTTGATCCCGCGCGTAGCGGAAGATGTCGCGATAGTGGCCGTAGTGATGCGACCACATCTCGTACCAACGCGATTCGTCGAGAAAACGCGCCTCGTCGAGTTCTCCACGTGACCAGCGCTCGAGCGCGGGCTGCGGATCCCACGGAAACATTTCAAGACCGATGATCGGCTTGCGCCCCGCAGCCTTCAGGGCTTCGATGACCCGCAGTTGCACTCGATGGAACTCACCGTTGGTGTGCTCCTCGCCGATGAAAAGCACCCGCACGTCCTGGAGCCGCCGAGCGAGCTCCACCGTGTCGATGAGTTCGCCGCTCGCCGTATCCGTAACGCCATCGAGAACGACATCTATGCTGCGCTCCCTTCGTGCCGGATCACCTAGCCGCAACTGTTCGACGTCGCTGCTCGCGGCGTCGGCCGGCCACGCGAGCCCGCCGGCCACCAGGCCGGCGAGCAGCGCGCAACAGAGGCGTCGCAACACCCTCGACCCGGTTCGTCAGCGGTCAGAAGTTGTAGCGCAACGTGAGGCCGTAGGTCGTTCGCCGCGGGTGCGACACGCTGTATCGGAACGGGAAGAAGGTTCCGCCGGTGTTCACGCCGGTCGGCAATGAGTTGCTGAAGTACACGTCACGGAAAGCGCCCGTCGGAGCGTCTTCATCCGTCAGGTTGCGACCCCACAACTCGAGTGACCAGTCGTCCGCGCGAACGCCGAGAGCGGCATTCACATTGGTCGAACTTGGCACGATGGTCTGATTGGATGCGTCGGCGAACTGCTTGCCGCGATGCGCCACATCGCCCCGCAGGAAGAACTCGCGATCGCCGGCAAGATCGCGGCGAATCTGGAAGCCCGCGTTGCCCTGCACCTTTGAGGTACGCAGAATCTGATTGCCTGAAACATCGCCCGTGGGTGCGAACGTCGGGAAGTCTATGAAACTGTCGACGCGGGCACGCTCGTACTTCGGATCGGCGTAAGACGCGCCGAGGTTCAGATCGAGCCAACTGGTCGGCCGGGCGGTCAGCGAGAACTCCACACCCTTGATCGTCGCGTCACCGGCGTTCACATTCACGCCCGTGGGCGTGACGATGTCCTGGCCGTTGATATTCGACACCACCTGCGGAATGACGATGTCTTTCCAGTCGAGGTAGTACAAGTCGAGTTCGACACCGACGCGTCGATCGAACAACTCCGCTTTGAGGCCGAGCTCGTAGCTCATCAACTCTTCGGCATCGAAGGCACCCGGCAATGTCACATCGACCGTGGGCGCGCTGACGAGGCGCACGGTGGTCGGGTCGAAGTCACCGGACTTCTCCGAGTGCGCGACGCCCGCGAAGAAGGTCACTCGCTCGGCGGGCTTGTACCGCAGCGTCCCGCGCCAGCTGAAGAGCTTCCAGTTGTCGTTGCCCGAGGAACCGGTGCGCTTGTCGAGGTAGGAGCGCCGCTCGTTGGTGTAGCGGGCATCGACGCTGCCGGTCAGCCCGCTCGTGAAGTCGTACTCGACTGCGCCGAAGACCGAGGGCGCCGAGGACTTGTCGACGAAGACTTCGCTGAAGTTCGCGCCACCCACAGGGTCGTTGAACCACGGCAGGAAGGCGGCATTGCCGGCCCCCGGCGCGAAGTCGACGACCGTCGTGGGACCCAGCGGCGTGCACGCGAGGCAGAACGAGTAGAAGTCGGCAGGCAACTTCTGCGTGGCGATCACACCATCCACGCCACCGGTCGCTCGGTTTTCATAGTAGTAACTGCCCACCGAGTAACGCAGCGACTTCTCGCGGTCGCTCGAGAGGCGCAATTCCTGACTGATTTCCTGCGTGCGATCGGTCGGTCCGATCTGCAACAAGCCAGTGGTGAACGTCTTGCGGGGCCCGGTGGTGACGCCGAGTCCCGGAATCGTGCGCGTCGGCAACGGCTGGTAGGTGAAAATCACCGTCTCGCCGGAGTTGCGGCTGCCATCCACCAGGAACTTCTGCGCGAGCTTCGAGTAACCAGTTATGGTCTCGAGAGTGGCGTTGCCCGCGAGCTCCCAAGTGAGCTTCAGATGCGCGCGACTCAACTGGCGTGTCTCCCCGGAAGACCCCGGCACGGACGACAGAGAGGTCTCGGTGACCGAGGGCAACTCGCCGCAGTAGTTGAGCAAACGGCTCGAACGCGGCGATGCCACCCCGAGGTTTTGATCGCGGACACGACGATCTTCGCAATTGGCCGCCACGGCGGTCGTAGCCGAGTTGTCGACGTTGTCGCTCGACAGATAGAGTCCGAACTCAGCCGCGAACGAATCGCTGGCGTCCCACATCAACGTGCCGTTGAAAGTGTTGAACTCGTAGCCGCCGATGGTCTCCTTGCGGCCGGTGCCGGCGTACTGGTTCTCGTAAGAACCATCCCACTCGTCGTGCAGCAGCGTGGCGCGACCCTTCAAACCATTTTCGCCGATCGGACCGCTCGCCGTGTATTGCACCAGCTTCTTGCCGTCGTTGCCGAGCGTGACCGTCGCCTTCGACTTGAATTCGTTGGTGGGTTTCGCCGATACGTAGTTGATGGCGCCGCTGAAGGCATTGCGACCATAGAGCGCCGCCTGCGGACCTTTGACCACTTCGATACGCTCGAGATCGAGCTGGTTGAAGTTGATGCCCTCGCGACCGGCCACATAGACGCCGTCGAAGAAAATCGCCGTGTTCAACTCACCGAAGATATCGATCGGTGCCACACCGCGAATGACGGGTGCCGGCAGGAAGTCGCCAATCACGTTGGAGAAGGTGAGTCCCGGCGTGAATGCCGCCACGTCATCGAGATTGCTGATGCCGCGCGCCTCGATGGCATCGGCCGTGAACGCCGTGATCGCCAACGGCACGTCGATGAGCTGTTCGCTCTGCTTACGCGCCGTGACTACGACCTCCTCGAGCCCGACAGCGTCATCGGACTGTGCCCAGGAGGGCGATGCGGCCGCCCCGGCGATGATCAAAGAAACGGCCGCGGCTGCGGCAACCCGGTTGCTGGAATGAATGCCCATTTAGTGACCCCTGTGTCTGCCCGCGCTTGTTTTTTGGCGGTTCCTATGCCAAACGTACACCCAACCTGCACCGAGACGGAAGGGTCTCGCGAGCATGTCCACATAACAAACAGTTTGTTTTGCTGTGTATCTGGGGGTCGTCGAATGAGAATAAATCGCATCACTGCGGTGCTAGGGACCGCTTTGGCCGTGTCTATCGCGTTGGTGGGATGCCAAAATGCCGGGGATACCCGCACTGCGGTCAACACTCAAAAAGTCGCGAGACCTCTAGCGCCGGTGGTATTTCCCGCCGGGGTCGAGGTGTCGACCAAGCCACAAGAAATGCCGTCGTGGAAGATTCCGAATATCGGCGAGGCGGCGGAAGCCTACTACGGCCCGGACTCCACGCATTTGATTGCGCAGGTCAAAAGTCCGTTGGCTGCGAAGAGCCCGCGAGGGCTTGCCGGATTTCTCACCAAGACCTTCACCGACTCGGGCACCGAAGAAGTGCTCATCAATGATCGTGGCTGGGATGGCTGTTCCTATTTCTTCCCTGACAACCAGCGCCTGGTATGGACCTCGATCCGCGATCACATGGACATGCCGCTCGGTAACTGGTCCGACTGGCGCAATTACCCGCAAGGCGCCGAACTCTACGTCTCGGATCGCAAAGGCAAGATCCTGCAGCGACTCACCAACAACACGCAGTACGAAGCGGAAGTGACCGTATCGCCCGATGGTCGTTGGATCGTGTTCGGGCGCATGACCAACGGCAACATGGACCTTTGGATCATGAACTCCGACGGTACGGGCGAAAAGCAGATCACCTTCACCGAGGATGATCAGGAGGGCGCGCCTTACTTCCTGCCTGACAACGAAACGATTCTGTTCCGCGCGTGGAAGGCCTCGGAGTACGACCAAAAACCGACGCCGATGACGATCTACACCATCAAGCGCGACGGCAGCGGTCGTGTACCGCGTACCTTTACGCATGACATGAACTGGGCGCCCTATCCCACACCCGATGGTCAGCACTTCCTGTTCGTGCGCGCCGAGACACCGCGCAACTGGGAGGTGTACCTCGGTTATCTCGATGGCAAGACGCCACCCAAGCGCATTACCTTCGACGAGGGCTTCGACGGCTTTCCGGCCATCTCCCCCGATGGTCGCAAGATGGTCTGGACCAGCTCGCGCAGCGCGGGCCCGGGCGCAGGCTTCATGTCCGGCCTGCAACTGCACGTCATGGACGTCACCGGCCTCAATCTCGGACCGCGCGGCAAGCGCCAGTAACATACCAGCACGACACGGAGACTCTTGCACTGATGGCAAAGAAAACCACCAAACTCGATCGTCGATCCCTGCTCACCGGTGCTGCGGCTGCAAGCCTCGCCGCCGCTGCGGGAAGCCTGCAAAGCGATGTCGCGACGGCACAGGGTGCCACCATGTCCGGTGGTGGAGCGGGCGGCAAGGTGTCGGTGTCGCAGCGGGGCGTGTATGAGAAGGTGCCGCTCAAACAAGACGTGATCAACGTTGCGGCGATCCAATCGCAGTTGTACTCGATCGATCTGCGCGATCGGGCGAATACCCTCAAACGCAATCTCAACCGTATTTTACGACTCATCGATCTGGCACAGAACTCGCCGGAGGAATGGGGCGGCGAACGTCGTTGGGGCTCAAAGGTCGATCTGATCGCGATGCACGAGTTCCCGATCCAAGGCTTCCAGCCATGGAACCGCAAAGAGTTGAACCAAATCGCATTCGAACTGCCGGGTCCGGAGTCTGAAGCGATCGGCGAGCGAGCCAAGCGCTATGGGTGCTATATCTCCTGGGGTTGTTACGCCAAAGAAAAAGACTGGCCCGATCACGTCATCAACATGTCGGTACTCACGGGCCCGGACGGCAAGATCGTCAGCAAGCAATGGAAGGCTCGCAACATCCTCGGGCTGTTCGGCGATGGCGCACTGATCGGCACGACGGTCTACGACGTGCTCGATCGCTATGTCGAAATGTATGGCTGGGACGCGGTCATGCCCGTCGCACGCACCGACATCGGCAACATCGCCATCACGGCGGTGGGCGCCGAACCCTTGCTCTACACCTGCTTGGGTCTTAAGGGTGCCGAAGTGCTGGTGTTGTCCGTCACCGGCGGCAGCAATGCCGAGTCCGCCATTGCCACGGCCCGTGCGGGTCGGATGTACACCATGGGCGTCGGCAACGCAGTCTCGCCCAACAATATCGGCTTTCCGGAAGGCTCGGGCACGCGCGATGAGGGTACGGTGATCGTCGACCCGCGCGGCACGGTGCTCGCGAAGACCGACAATCATCACGAAGAGATCATCACGGCGCGGATCCCGATTGCCGAGTATCGCCGCAGCCGCCGAGTGCAGGAATTGCCGATGGCCATACTGCTACCCGTGCTGCAGCAGTATGATCCGGTGTTCCGCCCCAACGCCTTCCTCGAAAAATTGCCCGCAACCTACCAAGAAGCCGGCGAACTCGTGCGCAAGCGTATGGGCATGAAGTAACGGAGCCTCGACACCCACCATGACCGATTCGCCCATCGCTGCTGCCCTCGCCGTCTTGCAAGTCAAAGTCGGGCAGCAGGTCCATCTAAGCGACTGGATGACCATCACCCAGGAGCGCATCAACGCGTTTGCCGATGCGACGCTCGATCGGCAGTGGATCCATGTCGACGTCGAACGGGCCCACCGCGAATCGCCGTTTGGCGCGCCGATCGCACACGGTTTCCTGACGCTGTCTTTGATGGTTCCGCTGCGCGGTCTGGTCGAAGCTGACACGCCGATCGCACCGGGCGTGCGCAACGTGGTTAATTATGGCCTCAATAAATTGCGCTTCGCCAACCCGGTGCGGGTCGGCGCGCGCATTCGCGGGCGTTTCGTGTTAGTGGCAGTGGAGCAGGTCGCGCCATCGGTGTTGCAAGTCACCGAGCAATACACGGCGGAGATCGATGGCGAGACCAAGCCCGCCTGCATCGCCGAGAGTTTGATGCGACTTGTGTTTTGACCACTGCGCTCGCTGACCCCCGCACCGAATCTGAATCTCACCTATGAGCGCAGTGTTTCTCGACTTCTCGACGCTGAGCGTCGGCGACCTCGACATCGGCGGTCTGCAGGCAACGGCGCCCGGCCTTCGTCTGCGGGAGATGACAGCACAGGATGACGTCGCGGCCACGATCGCCGACTGCGAAATCGTGATGCTGAACAAGTTGCAGATGCCACGCGAGGTGATCGCGAACACGCCTGCGCTCAAACTTATCGCACTCGCCGCAACCGGTACCAATAACGTCGATCTCAGTGCCGCGCACGATCACGGGGTCGCCGTCTGCAACATCACTGACTACTGCACTGCCTCGGTGGTGCAGCATGTGCTCGGCGTGCTGTTGAGCCTCACACAGAAGCTACCGCAATACTCGCGTGATGCCGTTGATGGCACTTGGGCGAAAAGCCCGCACTTCACGCGTCTCGTGTACCCAATACGCGAACTTCGCGGCCGCACGCTGGGCATCGTCGGCTACGGCGTGCTTGGCAGGGCGGTGGCCGACGCGTGTCGAACAGCCCTAGGGATGCAGGTCATCGTGGCGCAGCGTACGGCGGACGGCGAGCACACATCCGGCGACGATCGGGTGCCACTCGATGAGTTGCTGGCGCGAGCCGATGTGGTATCGCTACATTGTCCGTTGACACCTGCTACCACAGGACTCATCAACGCAGCTCGTCTTCGACTGATGAAGCCTGACGCCATCCTCATCAACACCGCTCGCGGCGGGCTCGTCGATGTCGAGGCGCTCGCCCAAGCGCTACGCGCGGGTCAGATCGGCGGAGCTGCCATCGACGTGCTGCCGCGCGAACCTCCCGTCGATGGCTCACCGCTGTTCGCACCCGATCTGCCGAACCTCATCGTCACGCCACACACGGCGTGGGCAGCCCGCGAGTCGCGACAGCGTGCGCTCGATCAGATAGCTGCCAACATCGAAGCCTGGCGCCGCGGCGAACGCCTGCGGCGCGTCGTCTGAATTTGGAAGCGGCCCGCCAAAGTCGCTGACCGCAACGCAAACCCCTCAGACCATCTCCCACCGGCCGTTAGCCTTTCGGCTAAAATGCGCATCCCCTGTGTCGGGGCGTCTTTTTTTGGTACGCGCTTAAATGAGCACCCTTTTGCAATGGCGGGCGCCGCTTCTGGCTTGCGCCGCTCTGTCGCTCCTTGTCGCTTGCTCCGGTCAGCCCGAGAGCACCGCCGCGCGCACGGGCGATCGACCGATGGGCCCCGGCGGCAACCGCGCCGCCAACGTACTGACGGTGCGACCCGAGCAAAGGCCGTTCGGCGCAACGCTCGAGGCGGTCGGCACTGCGCTGGCGCGCGAGTCGGTGGACGTCACCTCCAAATCTTCGAACACCATCACCGCGATCCGCTTCACCGAGGGACAACGGGTTGCTTCAGGTAGCGTCCTGGTCGAACTCGACCGTGCACAGGCGGCCGCGGCACTCGCCGAAGCCAAGGCGACATTGGCTGAGGCGCGTAACCAATTCAATCGGGGGCGCGATCTCTCGTTGACGGCGGCGCTGTCGAAGGCGCAGCTCGATCAATTGGAAACAGCGGTCAAGACCGCTGAATCCCGCGTTGCTGCAGCGCAATCGCGTTTCGACGATACGGTCGTTCGTGCGCCCTTCGCAGGACGAGTGGGCCTGCGACGGGTCAGTCTCGGTGGCCTCGTTACGCCGGGCACCGTCATCACCACCCTCGATGATGTGTCGGTGATCAAGCTCGAGTTCACGGTGCCACAGTCTTTCCTCGGCGAGCTGTCGACCGGACTGCCGGTGAGGGCCAGTGCTGAAGGACTCGGCGATCGCGCCTTCAACGGGCGGATCACCGCCATCGACTCGCGTATCGATCCGGTATCCCGCTCGCTGACGGTGCGCGCCGAACTGCCCAATGCCGATGGCGTGCTGCGACCAGGTCTGTTCATGAACGTACGCCTCGCGGGCAAAACCGTGCCGACGCTGATGCTGCCGGAAGAAGCGCTGGTGCCCGAACAAGGCAAGGCTTACGTGTTCCTCGTCATCGATGGCAAGGCACAACGGCGCGAAGTGCGTACGGGCGGGCGGGAGCGCGGCTTCGTCGCGATCACGCAGGGCCTCGCAGGCGGTGAAGAGGTCATCGTCGAGGGCACGCAGCGCATCCGTGAGGGCGGTCCGGTCGCCGCCAAGGCGCGCACGTGAACATTTCGGAGTTCTGCATCCGGCGACCGGTCTTCGCGACCGTGCTCAGCCTGATGCTGGTGATCTTCGGTCTGATCGCCCTCGAGCGTCTGCCGCTGCGTGAATACCCCGACATCAACCGTCCGGTGGTCTCCATCAGCACCATCTACCGTGGTGCCTCGGCCAACGTCGTTGAGAACAAGGTCACCCAAGTCATCGAGGATCGCATCGCCGGCATCGAAGGTGTGCTGAAGCTCGAGTCCGATAGCGAAGACGAGCGCTCTAGCATTCGTATCGAGTTCGACGTCGAACGCGATATCGACGCCGCGGCCAACGACGTGCGTGACCGCATCTCGCGCGTGCTGTCGCAGTTGCCACCTGAGGCAGATGCGCCGCAGATCGCCAAGTCGGACTCGACCGCCGAATCGGTGATGTTCCTCAGTTTCAACTCCGACGTGATGACATCGCTCGAGGTCACCGACTACGCGGATCGCTACATCGTCGATCGACTCTCGACGATCCCGGGCGTGGCACGCGCCGCACTCTCCGGCGCAAGACGCGCCGCGATGCGTATCTGGATCGACCGGCAGGCGCTTGCAGCACGACAACTGACGGTTGGCGACATCGAGACGTCGCTGCGCCGTGAGAACGTGCAGTTGCCTGCCGGACGCCTCGAGTCGCAGTCGCGGGAGTTCTCGCTGCGCACCGAAGTGGGTCTCGACTCGCCAGACGATTTCCGCAATCTCGTCATCGGGCGTGGCCCCGATGGGCACCTCGTACGCCTAGGCGAAGTGGCTGACGTGCAACTCGCCGCTGAAACCGAGCGCACCATGATGCGCACCAACGGCCGCGCTGGCGTTGGCATCGGCATCGAAGCGCAGTCGAAGGCCAACGTACTTGATGTCGTGCGTGGCGTGCGGGCCGAAGTGGTCAAGCTACAAGCTACCCTACCCAAGGGTGCGAGCCTCGTCGTCAACGTCGACAACGGCATCGCGATTGAGGCGGCGCTGCGCGAAGTGCTCATCGCCGTGATCTTTGCATTCCTCTCGGTGCTGCTGGTCATCTATGCCTTCCTGGGAACTCCGCGCACGACCGTCATTCCGGCGATCACGATTCCTGTCTCGGTGATCGCAGCGTTCATGGCGTTGCAGGCACTTGGGTATTCGCTCAACGTGCTGACCTTGCTCGGCATCGTGCTCGCCATCGGACTCGTGGTCGATGACTCGATCGTCGTGCTCGAAAATATCCACCGCCGTGCGGAGTTGAACGAATCTCCCATGGTGGCTGCGGTACGCGGCAGCAAAGAAATTGGCTTCGCAGTCGTTGCCACCACCCTGACGCTGGTGGCCGTGTTCGTACCGATCTCGTTCCTGCCGGGCGACACGGGTCGTTTGTTCCGCGAATTCGGTCTGACGCTCGCCGCCGCGGTACTGTTCTCAGCGCTCGTCGCCTTGACCCTCACGCCGATGATGGCCTCGCGGCTGCCACCCGAAAGCGAAATGAAACACAGCCGGTTTGGCATGGCCGTGGAACAACTGATGAAACGCCTGACTGCGCTGTACGAGCGCCGGCTGCGCAGCATCATGCGCCGCCCGTTGCTGACGGTCGGCGGCGTACTGGCGTTGTCATTGATCGGTGCACTAACCTTCAAGGCACTGCCCGAAGAGTTTGCACCCTCTGCGGACGGCGGTCGCTTGTTCATCGTGGCGCAGGCCCCCGAAGGAGCGAGTTTCGAGTACACGGCCGAGTACGGCCGCAAGCTCGAGGAGATCGTCGAGTCGGAAACTGCACGGGGCGATATCGTTCGCGTGACGCTTCGCGTACCTGGCGGCATGGATGGTGGCGCGGGGGCGGTCAACTCGGCACGCGTGATCCTGACTTTGGCGCCTTGGAACAAGCGTGATCGAAGCGCGCAGGACATTGCCGCCTCGATCAGTCGCAAACTTTCAAGCTTGCCCGGTGTACGTGCCAATACGATGGTGCCAGGCAGCTTACGAGGCGGCTGGGGCAAGCCCGTGCAGGCCGTGATCGGCGGTCCGGATTTCGAGCAACTCGGCGAGTGGTCGGACAAACTCGTCCGTCTTGCCGAGGAGAACCCGGGTCTCGTCGCAGTCGACAACAGCTACAAACCGCGCAAGCCGCAGATCCGTGTGGCCATCGACCGGGACCGCGCTGCTGATCTCGGCGTATCGCTGCAGACCGTGGGTCGCACGCTCGAGACCATGCTGGGGTCGCGCATTGTCACCACCTTCATCGACCGCGGTCGCGAATACAACGTGATCCTGCAAGGCCGAGCCGACGAGCGCTCGACGACGACAGACCTTACCAACCTGCAGGTTCGCTCGGATCGCACTGGCGAATTGGTGCCGCTCGCCAGCGTCGTCCGCCTGACCGAGGCGGCCGGTGCCACCGAACTCAGCCGCTTCAACCGACTGCGCTCGGTGGAGATCAGCGCCAATCTCGCCGAAGGCTATTCGATGGGTGAAGCGGTCCGCTGGTTCGAAGACACGGTCAAACGCGAACTGCCGCCCAGTGCGACCTTGATGTGGGACGGTGACTCGGGCGATTACGTCCGCAGCAGCGGCCAACTGTGGGTCACGCTGGTGTTCGCCGTGATCATCGTATTCCTCGTACTCGCGGCACAGTTCGAGAGCTTCGTGCACCCGGCCATCATCATGGTCACGGTACCGACCGCACTGCTTGGTGCCGTGTTTGGTCTGAAGCTACACGACATGAGCGTCAACATCTTCAGCCAAATCGCCGTAGTCATGCTGATCGGCATCGCGGCCAAGAACGGCGTGTTGATCGTCGAGTTCGCCAACCAGTTGCGTGATCGGGGCCTCGAGTTCACCGAGGCCATCATCACCGCCGCCACCACACGCCTACGCCCCGTGCTGATGACGAGCTTGTGCACCGCCTTCGGTGCGATCCCGTTTCTGTTCGCCACCGGTGCCGGTGCGGAGCAACGCGAACCGATCGGTGTGGTGGTGTTCTACGGCACGCTGGTGTCGGTGTTCCTGACGCTGCTCGTGGTGCCTGCGGTCTACGCGCTGGTCGCTCGTAAGACTCGATCGAGCGCACACACGACGCGCCTCGTCGATCGGCTACTGGGTGCGGCAAGCAAGAACGAAGCGGCAGACAACGGCGTCGCTGCCGGCAAGGACGTTGCGGCTAACTAAGCCTCGCCGCTGATGCGGCACTCAAAGCGTCGGGTTCGGCAACGCGTGGAACGCGTGGCGCAGACTATCGCTCCATGCCGAGCGGATCATGCGGAAGTAATCGTCATCAGCTGTGACGTTGCGATGCACCAGTATGCGCAACGCATCGCGGCGGAAGCACAAGAGGTCGAGCGGCGGCCCGACCGATAAATTCGATCGAATGGTCGAATCCATCGAGATGAGCGCGCATTTGGCCGCTTCGGCCAGACTCGAAGAACGCGTGATGACTCGATCGAGTATGGGCTTACCGTATTTGGATTCGCCGATCTGGAAGTAAGGCGTGTCGTCGGTGGCCTCGATGAAATTGCCTGCGGCATAAATGCTGAAAAGCCGCGGCGCCTCGCCACGGATCTGCCCGCCGAGTATGAACGACGCGTTGAATTCGATGCCGTGTTCCTTGAAAGCCTCGGCATCGCGCCGATGAACCGTACGCACGGCGTCGCCCACGAGCACCGCCGCATCGAAAAGCGTGGGTACCGTGTAGAGGCTTTCCCGATCGGTTCGAACGGACTCCTCGTGCAGAACATGCACCACGGCCTGCGAGACGGCGAGATTGCCCGCCGTCATCAATACGAGCACCCGATCCCCTGACCGCTCGAAGACATGCATCTTGCGGAAGGTATTGATGTGATCAACGCCTGCATTGGTGCGAGAGTCGGATAGGAACACCATACCGGTGTCGAGCAAGGTAGCCACGCAATAAGTCATGACTGATTCTACTGCTGGGCTTGGCGCTGCTGCAGCAATCGCGGTCGGCCAGCCGCCATGCGGGGCTCTGCCACCCCAGCCGAAACGGCGACAGTCGCCGACATAGTTTCCTGACCGCCACCACGACGCACGCCGCGCACGGGGCAGGCATCGAGATAGTCGCGTCCCACCGCGAGGCGGCAATGATTCGGCCCTCCGGGCGCGTGATGGGTCACATCGATGGCGAACCAGCGGTTGTCCCGCTCCAACCAGACGTCCACCCAAGCATGACTGGCGATGTGTTCGTCATGTTGGGTAAGCAAATAGCCACTGACGTAACGCGCTGGCACATTGAGTATGCGGCAGCAGGCCAGCATCACGTGCGCGTGATCCTGGCATACGCCGCGGCGCAGCGAGAACGCATGCGCTGCAGTGTCGTAGACCTCAGTCGCACCGGGGACGTATTCGAGAGCGGATTGCACCGCCCCAGCCAACTGCATCGCACCCTGACGATCGAGACGCGTACTGCCGTGCTCACGCGCGAATTGCTGCAAGGCGGCATCGCTTCGCGTCAGTGGCGTCTCGGCGACATAGACGAGCGGCGAGAGCGCCCCGCGCGCCGAAGGTGAGGAATCAGGCACGTCTTCGGTCTCGACGGTACCGGAAACCTGGATGTGGATCTCACTGTGCGGCTCATCGATGCTGAGCAGATGCATCACGTTGCCGAAGGCATCGAGTTGCTGCGAGCGTCGACCGGGCGCCTGCAGCTCCCACGCCAGCACCCGCTGCCCGGCTTCGGTGCGCGGCGTGAGTCGCAGACTCTGCACGCTGCGATTGACCGGCCGGTCATAGCGGTACACCGTTTCATGGCGAATGTGCAGCAGCATGCTAGGCCGTGGCCTCCGAAACGAGAAAGTCGCGGGCGATGCGTGCGCCCAAATCGCTGGTGCGCTCGAGAAAGCCACTGAGATAACTGCGCAGGCCCTCCTCCAAGGCGTCCTCGATGCGGCCGTATTGCAGGGCGGCATGGATTTCGCCGGCGCGGCGCAACGTTTCGGAGGAGCGGGAGTTGGCAACCTTGACGAGCGTCTGCTGCACCCGGCTCATGCAATGGCGCAGCGATCGTGGCATCGGCTCGCGCAAGATCAGCAGCTCGGCCACTCGCCTCGGCGTGATCAGGTCACGATACACCTTGCGATAGATCTCGAACGCGGACACCGAACGCAGCAGCGCGCTCCACTCATAGTAGTCGCCTGCGTCATCCGACTTGGCCGCCTCGGGTGCGAGAAACTCGAAGCGCGCATCGAGTATGCGCGCCGTGTTGTCGGCCCGTTCGAGGTAAGTACCGAGCAAGGTGAACTCGAGCGCATCGTCCTGCAGCATCGTGCCCTGGATCACGCCGCGAGCCAGATGCGAACGAAACTTGACCCACTCGAAGAAATCACCGGGCGCTTGGCTGGAAACCGTATCGCGCCTGAAGCGCCGGATTTCAAGCCATGTGGCGTTCAATGTCTCCCAAGTTTCGGAAGTCAGCGTGCCGCGCACGGCGTGCGCGTTGTCACGCGCTCGATCGAGACATTGATCGATGCTGCCCGGATTACTGCGCTCGAAAGAGATCCAGTCGATGGCCGAAGCCTGCGTCACCACGCCATGCGCGGCCAGAAACGGTTCGAGCTGGCCGACCGTAGCAAGCGTCGAGGTCCACCGCCGCCGCACGACGTCCTCCTCCTGGCGCAGCAGGGTCATGCGGCAATTCACATCGAGCATACGGGCCAGATTTTCGGCGCGCTCGGTATAGCGCGACATCCAATAGAGGTGGTCAGCGGTGCGGCTCAGCATGCAAGCACCCATGTGTCCTTCGTACCGCCTCCCTGCGAGGAGTTCACTACGAGCGACCCTTCGCGCAGCGCAACGCGGGTGAGCCCGCCCGGCACCATGACGATGTCTCGCCCAGAAAGCACGAACGGACGCAGATCGACATGGCGCGGTGCAAGTCCGCTCTCGACGAAAGTGGGGCATGCCGAAAGCGACAGCGTCGGCTGGGCGATGTAGCGCGCCGGGTCGGCGATGATCCGCGCGCGAAACTCGGCGATCTCGCCACGCGAGGCGCGTGGGCCGATCAGCATGCCGTAGCCACCCGCGCCGTGGACTTCTTTGACCACGAGCTCATCGAGATGATCAAGCGCGTAGGCGAGATCCTCAGGCTTGCGCAGGATGTATGTCGGCACGTTGGCGAGGATCGGCTCCTCGCCCAAATAGAATCGGATCATCTCCGGCACGTACGGGTAGGTGGACTTGTCGTCGGCGATGCCCGTGCCGACAGCATTGGATATCGCGACGCGCCCTGCGCGATAGGCCGCGAGCAAGCCCGGCACGCCGAGCATCGAATCCGGGCGAAAAGCGAGCGGATCTAGGAAGTCGTCATCGATTCGCCGATAGATCACATCGACGCGCTGCGGCCCTTGCGTGGTGCGCATATAGACGATCTCATCGTCGACGAAGAGATCTTGCCCTTCGACGAGCTCTATACCCATCTGCTGCGCGAGAAAAGCGTGTTCGAAGTAGGCGCTATTGTGGGCGCCGGGAGTCAGCAGCACTACCGTCGGGTCGCGCACGCCGCCCGGTGCCACGGCACGCAAGGTTTCGAGCAGCAGATCCGGGTAGTGCTCGACGGGCGCCACGCTGTAGCGCGCGAAGAGCTCCGGGAACAGACGCATCATCGCCTTGCGATCTTCGAGCATGTACGAGACACCCGAAGGCACACGCAGATTGTCTTCGAGCACGTAGTACTCGCCAGCACCCGCGCGCACGAGATCGATGCCGGCGATATGGGCATACACGTCCATCGGCAGATTGAGCCCCTGCATCTCGGGGCGATACTGCACGTTGCAGAGCACCTGCTCGGCAGGGATCTTTCCTGCCTTGAGAATTTCCTGATCGTGGTAGACGTCGTGCAGGAAGGCGTTGAGTGCCGTGACCCGCTGGCGCAAGCCGCGCTGCAGACCACTCCACTCCCCCGCCGGAATGATGCGCGGCACGATGTCGAAAGGAATCAGTCGCTCGGTGCCCGTTTCATCGCCATAGACCGCAAAAGTGATGCCGGCTCGACGGAACAGCGTGTCGGCCTCGGCACGCTTCTCGAGGATTCGCTCGCCCGGTGTCGCGGCCAGCCACTCTGCATACGGGCTGTAATGCGGACGCACGCTGGCGTCGTCCGCATTCATTTCGTTGAAGATGGGCGCCGTACCCACCCGGGTTACCAGATCTTGCCGCCGATATACCGCCCTGCGGCAGGCAAATGCGGGAAGTATTCGAGAGAAGCAAAGGCCCCATGGCGCACGTACGGGTCGTTCTCGATGATTTCCTTGGCGCGCGCGAGACTCGGCGTGTGCAGGCAGTAAAGGCTGCCGACCGGTTGCTCGCGGCCCTCGTCGTACAGCGGCCCGGCGACGTTCAGCTCATCCATCACGGTTTCGATGTAAGCCAAATGGGCCGCATTCTGGGCAGCGCGCACCAGCGCTCCATTCGGTCCGTCTCGACACACGACGACGTAGGCGGTTTTCTCGTGGCGCTGCGACATGGCTGTGCTCCTGTGGCGCGGATCCTGGATGGGCCAAATACCCACCGACGCGTTGCAGAATATCAGCGGGAGCAGCCTCCGTCAGTCACTCGACATCACGGTCAATTGATGTGATGATTCCGATAGATCCCATTTATGGCTGACATCAAACTCAAGGACCTGCGCTACCTCGTGGCCGTGGCTGACACCGGCCATTTCGGTAAAGCCGCCGCGCGCTGTTTCGTCAGCCAGCCGACCCTTTCCGCGCAGCTCAAGAAACTCGAGGACTACCTCGGCGTACCGCTGATCGAGCGCCAGCCGCGGCACGCCCTGCTCACGCCCGCCGGCGAAGAAATCGTTCGCCGCGCCCGGCTGATCGTCGAGGCCACCGATGAGGTAGTCGATATCGCACGAACCCACCGCGACCCGCTCGCGGGTCGCCTGCGCGTGGCCTTCCTGCCGACCATCGGCCCCTATCTGCTGCCCGCCATCGCCCCTGCACTGCGCAAGGCGCTGCCGCGCCTCGATCTGCTGCTCTACGAACATCAAACCGAACCCATGCTGCAGAAGCTGCGTGCGGGCGACATCGACATGGGCATCCTCGCGTTGCCTGTGGAAATGGAAGGTCTCGCCTCAGCTCCCTTGTACGACGAACCGTTCGTCGTCGCCGCCCCGGCGCGCCATCCGCTCGCCACGAAGAAGCAACTGCGCATCGAGGATCTGCGTGGCGCGACGTTGCTGCTGCTCGAGGATGGGCATTGCTTGCGTGATCAGGCACTTGATGTCTGCAATCGCATCGACGTCGAGGAAAAGCAGGATTTCCGCGCTACCAGCATCGAGACTCTGCGCCAAATGGTCGCCTCCGGCGCCGGGGTCACGCTGCTGCCGGAGCTCGCCACGCGCGGCATACACGCCCACACCCGCGGCGTGGCCGTGAGGCCGTTCGCCAAGCCCGCACCGACGCGCACGATCGGCGCCATCTGGCGCAAGAGCAGCCCGCGGCGCAACGCCATCGAGCAGGTCGCACAAATCATCCGGGAACACAGCTTATGACGGCGACGTTGTTGTGGTTGCGACAAGACCTACGGCTGGCCGATCACCCCGCCTTGCAGGCCGCCCTGCAACGCGGTGACGTCATCCCGGTCTTCATCTGGTCACCTGAAGAAGAAGGCGAATGGCAGCCAGGTGCGGCCTCGCGGTGGTGGCTGCACCAGTCCCTCGCAGCGCTCGCCACTGAACTCGAGAAACGCGGCTCACGCCTCGTGCTGCGCCGCGCCACACGTAGCCTGGACGCCCTGCGCGACTTGCTCGTTGAGACCGGCGCCACCGCCGTGTACTGGGGCCGTCGATACGAGCCGCTCGTCATCGCTCGTGATGCGGATATCAAAAATTCGCTGCGTGCCGAGGGCATCGAAGTTCGCAGTTTCAACACCGCGCTGTTGATCGAGCCGTGGGATGTGCAGAACCTGAGCGGCAAGCCCTTTCAGGTGTTCACGCCCTACTGGCGTAAAGCCTGCACCGCGATCGACCCGCCGAAGCCTGCTGCGGCACCCTCGCGCATCGCAGCACCGGCGCGTTGGCCCCAGAGCCTCGCACTCGAGGCTCTGGGCCTCATGCCGAACATCGCCTGGTACGGTGGGATGGCCGAGGCTTGGCGTCCGGGCGAACACGGCGCAGCCGCGCTGCTGGGCTCTTTCCTCGGGGGCCCCGTCAAAGATTACGCAGAGCAGCGTAATCTGCCCGCGGTTTCAGGCACCTCGCGACTGTCGCCGCATCTGCACTTCGGCGAGATCTCGCCACGGCAGATCTGGCACGCCGCGCCCGAGTGGCGCAGTACGCAGTTCATCACCGAGATCGGCTGGCGCGAATTCGCACACCATCTGCTTTATCACTTCCCGCGCACCACCAACGCGCCGCTGAGGGCGGACTTCGAGCGCTTTCCGTGGCGCGAAGACGCTGGGGATCTGCTGGCTTGGCAGCACGGGCGAACCGGAATCCCACTCGTCGATGCCGGCATGCGCGAATTGTGGGAAACGGGCTGGATGCACAACCGGGTACGCATGGTGGTCGCTTCTTTTCTTGTCAAAAACCTGCGCATGCACTGGCTGCATGGCGCGCGATGGTTTTGGGACACGCTGGTCGATGCGGATCTCGCGAGCAACACGCTAGGCTGGCAGTGGGCGGCGGGTTGCGGCGCCGACGCAGCACCCTACTTCCGTGTCTTCAACCCGGCGAGTCAAGCCGACAAGTTCGACCCGCAGGGCGAGTACCAGCGACGCTGGCTTGGCAGCGGATCGCGTCCGGCGCCCATCGTCGATCTGAAAGCATCGCGCGAAGCGGCTCTTGCCGCATTCAAGACGCTGCGTTCGTCATCCACTGATGAATAAGCCCTGATGAACAAGCCCTGAGGAATAAGCATGATCAAGCACATCGTGATGTGGCGTTTAAAGGACGAGGCTTCGAAATCGGCCGACGCGGCAAAAATCAAAGAATTGCTAGAGGGGCTCTCCGGCCACATCCCGGGCATGACGCATATCGAGGTCGGCATCAACTTCCTCGTCGATGCCAACAGCGCGGATGTCGTGCTCTACAGCGAGTTTGTGGATCGAGCGGCGCTCGATGGCTATCAGCAGCATCCGCTGCATCTGGCCGTGGTGCCGCAGGTCAAGGCGCTGGCAAGCGAGCGACGCGTCGTCGACTACCAGCGCTAAACCTGCTGCACCGTAGCGGCGATGGTGCGGCGCAGCTGCGCATCGGGCAGGGCTCCACGCCCGGCAGCGAGGTTGTCCTGCATGTTGGCCATCTTGCCGGTGGCCGGAATGACGCAGGTCACGGCCGGGTGCGAAATCACGTACTTGAGCAGCACTTGTGCCCAACTGCTGCAGCCGATGTCAGCAGCCCAGCTTGGCAGCGGCTTACCGCGCAGCTGCGCGAAGATCTTGCCGTCGTCGAAGGCGCGATTGACGATGGTGGCCACGCCACGATCTGCGCACAGCGGCAGTAGCGTGTGCTCTGCAGCCGTCGTGGTTGCCGAGTAATTGAACTGCACGAAATCGATCGGTTCACGACGAATGATCTCGGCCAACGCTTCTTGCGAGGCCACGGTGTAGTGCGTGATGCCGATGTAGCGGATACGGCCTTCGGCCTTCCAGCGGCGCAGCGTGCGCAGATGTACCTCGAGGTCGAGCAGATTGTGCACCTGCATCAAGTCGATCTTGCGACGACGCAACAACTCGCGCGAGCGAGTCATCTGCCGAACGCCTTCCTGCTCACCGCGAGTCCATACCTTGGTGGCCACAAAGGCCCGCTCCTGCATCGCAGGCGTGAGCAAATCGCCGAGCACCGCCTCGGCAGTCGAGTACATCGGCGAGGTGTCGATGAAGGTGCCGCCGCCGGCAAAGAACGCTTCGAGCACGGCGCTGAGTGGCGCACGTTGCTGCGGATCGACGCCCACCTCGAAAGGCCCAGACGTGCCGAGCCCGATGACGGGGATACTCTCGCCGCTCGAGGGTATGACACGCTGCAGCAGGGTAGGTGTGGCTGCAGTTTCGGCTGCGGTGCCGGCCTTCGCTGCAAGCGCGCCGGCCAGCACACCGGCCGTCACCTCGATGAACTCACGACGCTGCATCAGAGCGCACCGACCTCGGCCTCGAGCACGCTATCTGCACCATGGCGCACCGTATGCGCCAAGGCTGATGCCTGCGGCAGCACGTGATGCACGTAAAAGCGCGCCGAGACGAGCTTGCCTTGCAGGAAGTCGCGGTCAGTATCGCCTTGCGCGAGGCGCTGCGCAGCAATCGCCGCCGAACGCGTCAGCAACCAGGCGCCGAGCACGAGACCCGTCAAACGCAGCAACGGCACGGAGATCGCCAAGGCGTGCTCGGGACCGCGCGCAAAAGCGGGCGGGATCCGCGCGGCTGCCTCGGCAAGCCCTTCGACGGCACTCACGGTCAAATCGCGCGCCTCGCGCACCCACGCGTGGGTGGCATCGAGTTCGGCAAGTTCGCGGCGCACGTCGGCGATCAGCGCGGTCACCGCCGCACCCTGATCGCGCGCGATCTTGCGACCGACAAAATCGTTCGACTGGATCGCCGTCGTACCCTCGTAGATCGTGGTGATGCGCACATCGCGATACGGCTGCGCGGCACCGGTCTCTTCAATGAAGCCCATGCCGCCGTGGACCTGAATGCCGAGCGAGGTGAGTTCGATACCCACCTCGGTGCTGCAGCCCTTCACCACGGGGATCAGTAGATCACCGCGCGCTTGCGCAGCCTTACGCACCGACTCATCAGCATGCCGCGCGCCGAGATCAAGCTGATAGGCGGCGTATAGAGTGAGCGCCCGCATCGCTTCGATCTGCGACTTCATGCTGAGCAGCATGCGCTTGACGTCCGGGTGATGCGCAATCGGCGCAGGCCCGGCCAGCACCACGCCGGGCGGCTTGCCCTGCACGCGCGTACGCCCCCATTCGGCGGCCTGCTGATAAGCACGCTCAGCCACCGCATAACCCTCGAGACCCACCGACAGTCGTGCCGCGTTCATCATCACGAACATGTATTCGAGACCGCGGTTCGCCTCACCGACGAGATAGCCGACCGCGCCCTCCTTCTGGCCATAGGCCATGACACAGGTGGGGCTGCCGTGGATGCCGAGCTTGTGCTCGATGGAGATGCACTGCAGATCGTTACGCTCGCCGAGCGTGCCATCGGCGTTGATCAGCACTTTCGGCACGATGAACAAGGAGATGCCCCTGACGCCCGGCGGCGCCCCATCGATGCGCGCAAGCACCATGTGGATGGTGTTCGAAGTGAAATCGTGATCGCCGTAGGTGATGAAGATTTTCTGACCGAACAACCGGTAGTGATCACCGGCAGGCTGCGCACGCGTGCGGATGGCGGCCAGATCCGAGCCTGCCTGCGGCTCGGTGAGATTCATGGTGCCGGTCCACTCACCGCTCACCATCTTCGGCAAGTACTGTGCTTTCTGCGCCTCGGTGCCGTAGTGATCGAGCGCCTCGATCGCGCCCTGGGTGAGCATGGGGCAGAGCTTGAAGGCGAGATTCGACGCTGCCCATAACTCTTCGACGGCCGTACCCAGCACCGTGGGCACGCCTTGCCCACCGTATTCGGTGGGCGCTCGCAGACTCGCCCAGCCGCCTTCGGCGTACTGCTGATAAGCCGCCTTGAACCCCGGCGCGCCGATGACGCCCTCCGGCGTCCACCGTGCGCCTTGCCGATCGCCCGATTTGTAGAGCGGGTCGAGCACGTTCTCGGCGAACTTGCCGGCCTCCTCGAGCACGGCATCGGCGATGTCGAGCGAGTAGTCGGCGTGGGCGGGGCAGGCCTGCAAGCCGGCCTCGCCGATGAGTTCGTGCAGAACGAAACGCAGATCCTTCAGCGGTGCGCGATACATGGGTTTATTCCGAGGCGGGGGAACGTGGTGATGTTAAGCCGCCGTCGATTTTACCCTGCCAGCGCCGGCACGATATGGGCGGCAAGAAAATCAACGAGCGATTTCACGCGTGCATCCTCCGCAAGTCGGGCGGGATACACCGCGCACAAGGGGGGCTGCGGAGGCAACTGCCACTCGCCGAGCACACGCTTGAGCTTGGAGGTGGCGAGGCCCTGCCGGCAGAGGAACTCCGGCAACAGGCCGACGCCGAGTCCAGCCGCCACGGCCGAGTGGAGCAAGGCGGGGTCGTTCACCGCGAGCTTCGGTCGCAGCGTGAGTTCCTCTCGCCGCAGTCCCTGGGCTAGGCGCAACACGAAACTCGCGCCGACTGTCTCCGGCGTGAGCACGTCCATGGCGAGCAAGCCTTGAGGGGTCGGCGGTGCCGGGTGCTTGCCGAGGTAGGCGGGCGATGCGCAGAGGATGGAAGGGGGTGCCCCCAAAACACGGCGGACCCACTCGCCCGAGCCGGCCTCGCCGGGCAGCGACTCCCCCGATTGCAGGATGAGTTCGTATTGCGCCACCGACGCCGGACCGACCTCGCCGAGATCGACCTCTAGGGGAATGTCGGGAAAGCGTTCGAGGAAGCGAGGTACGAGCGGCGCCAACAACACCCGTCCGTAGGTGCTGTCGGCGAGCACCCGCAGGGCTCCGGCATGCGACTTGGCAAGCTCCGCGGCACGCTCGCGCACGGTGTCGGCGGCGGCGAGGATGGCGCGACAATGGGGGAGCAACTGTTCGCCCGCCGGGGTCAGCGACAGCCGCCGCGTGGTGCGCTGCATGAGACGCAAACCAAGCTCGGCTTCGAGTTCGGCGATCGCCCGGCTGACCGCGGCCTTAGGCACACCGAGCGCGCGAGCAGCGGCCGAAAAGCCATTGAGGTCGATCACTTTCGCGAACACCGCCATATGGGACGGCGACCAGATTAGCGACATATATGAGACTCTGGACTACACTCAGAGCCTCAGTGTCTCACAGGTAAGTCAATATCGCCTAGCTTGACCCGAATCGCACCCCGGCTATGGGGTCGACTTGGCGGTCACCGGGTTCAGCGTCACGCGCACCGGATTCGGAACCAATCGCTTGGTGGCGCCCGTGGCCGCATCAACGCCGGCCCCAATGACGCCTCCGAGCAGTACATTCCCAGCCATCCCGGCAGCCCCGGCACCGGCGACTTCCGAGAGCACGTTGATACGCGCGGACTCGAAACCCGGCTTGGTGATATCGACAACGACGTTGGTCTTGCGCTTGACCTCGAGGGCGCAAGGAGTGGTGCAGCGCAATCCGTTGCTGAGGCTGGCTTCGGCACCGCTGGGAGTCGTTTCGATCACGAGAACTTCAGTCGTACCGCGGGTGATGGTGGCGCAGCCTTGAACGAGCATCGTGGCGCCCAGCAGCAGCATCGAGACATGCATAGTTTTCATGGAGATTTTCCTCATTGAAGCTGACGAGGGGGATGGAATCACGCAGTCGGGTCAGATATTGACGCCGCACTAATTGACACGGACTTGGCCGCACGAAGACGATGCTTGTGGGCCGCACCGCTCCCTCGTCAAACTGGCCGGGCACATGGACTCCGCCACACCATTGCGCAGCGAAACCCGCATCCTGTTCGTCTGCATGGGCAACATCTGTCGCTCGCCGTCAGCCGAGGCGGTGCTGCGCGAACTGGCGCGCCGCGAGTTCCCGCAGTTGCGGCTGGTTATCGACTCGGCTGGTACCCATGGCTATCACGTGGGTGACGCACCCGACCCGCGTTCGATCGCTGCGGGGCGTGCGCGCGGCTATGACCTGGCGCCGCTGCGGGCTCGTCAAGTCGACGAGGCGGACTTCAGCCGCTTCGATTGGCTGCTGGCCATGGACGAGGCGAATCTGGCGAGGCTACGGCAGCTCGCACCGGCGGGTGCGGCCGGGCAGGCGAGACTCTTTCTCGAGTTTGCGAGCGAGAGCCTGCGCTCCGAGGTCCCGGACCCGTACTACGGCGGGGCGGCCGACTTCGAGCTCGTGCTCGATCTGCTGGAAAGCGCCTCGCGGCGCATGCTGCGGCAGCTCAATTCCGCCGCGGCAGCAGCTGCAACTCGCGACGCCGGTAATCGAGGATGAACGTGTCCAGCACGCCGATGACGTCCATGCCGATCAGCATGGCGGGCTCATCGAGCATCCGCCAATGCTCGAAGATGTGCAGGTCGACGAAGTTGACCCGGGCATGGCTGATCTGCACATTACCGAGCCGTACGGTGGGCACGGCCGCACTCTGACCTTCCTGCACGTCGCCGGTCACGCCGATCACCCCCTCATCACGCAGCTCGATGGCTCGCCGCCGCGCCGCGGCGAGCGCCACGCGCAGCGCAACATTACCGATGGTCTGCTGCGCGCCCGTGTCGATGATCGCCTTGACCTTGACCGGGCCGATCCACGCCTCGACCCACGGCACTTGCCGAGCCGCGAACTTCACCGGGATCGTAGAAAAGCCCAACGGCGCGGGCTGATTGCGCGAGCGGGTGATTTCGATGCGGTCCTTGCGGAACTCCACATAAATTCGACGATCGCTCAACAGCCGCGTGGCGAGCACACCGTCAGCGCCACCGAAGGCATCATCCACCAAGATGATGCGCTGGTTTTCGACCAGAAAGTCACCGATCTCGAGTTGCTTCACCTCGACCTGAGGCACCAACGAGGCACCCGTCGTGCCACGCAACTGCACCTGCCGCGCGCGATCGAGTCGCAGACCGAGCAGCGTCGCTGCATCGCGGGTCAGGGCCACCGTCGTGGCACCGGTGTCGAGCACCAGGCGAAGTGGACCTTGCCCCTCGATGAAAACCGGCGCCCAAATGCGGCCGATCCGGTCGCGCAGCGTCGGCGCGACGTACTTTGGTTCCGGTGCCGTGACGAGAACCTCGGCCACCGGCGGTGCGATGCTCTCCGCACCACCCGCAACCACGACCGACGGCAGCAGCGTGGCGACGAGCCGTGCAAGTCGCGGCGAGCGCATCACGCCAGAGCGATGATTTGGATCTCCACTTTGTAATCGGGCGTGGCCAGGCGCGCCTCGACGGTCGCGCGTGCCGGTTTGGCCTCGGGGTGGACCCACGCATCCCACACGCTGTTCATCGCCGCGAAGTTCGCCATGTCGGCGAGGTACACCGTGGCGCTCAGGATCTTCGCTTTGCTGCTGCCCGCCCGCTCGAGCAGCCGATCGATTTCCGCAAGAATCTGTCGCGTCTGCTCATCGACCCCGCACGCGGGATGGGCGGCGACCTGCCCGGCGAGAAATACAAAGCCATTGGCAACCACCGCCTGTGACATGCGTTTGCCGGGTTCGATGCGGGTGATCATTTGCGTCTCCTGAGCCGACGAGGGGGATTCAGGATGCAAGATTATCAGTGAACGACGGGCTGCAGTCGGACCAGCGGGAGAGGGCTTACCAACCCAGCCAAGATCTGACCGCAGGCAAAATGCCGAGCAGGACCACCATCAAGGCACCGAGTTGGATGAGCAGCCGGTTTTGCAGCGCGTGCATCTCGGCGCGGAGTCCGGCGGAATCGGCCTTCATTTCGGCTCGAACTGCGGCGAACTCGGCTTTCATATCCGCACGAAGGCCGGCGGACTCGGCCTTCATTTCGGCTCGAACTGCAGCAAACTCGGCCTTCATCTCGTTGCGGACAGCAGCGAACTCCGCCTTCATCTCGTTACGGACGGCGGCAAACTCGGCCTTCATTCCGTTGTGTGACGCGGCGCTATCTGCCCGAATCAGAGCAATGTCTGATTTGTTGGCGAATTCGTTGGTCATCTTTTTTTCAAGAGCATCGACGACCTCTCGGGCCTGATCCGTAGGTACGTTGATACTGGTGAGCGCGACATAGAGCGAGTTGGCGAGTGACATGGCACCTCCGGGTAATCTCAGCGACGGCAGCGCCGGACCGGGAGAAGGACAGTGGATGTAACTCGCTATTTTCCGTAATTAAGTCTCACCCTACGTAATATTGCGTCACGATGCATTGCGCAAATCTGCAGGTTTCGTGCAGATTCGCATCGCAGTTGCAGCAGGGACGAGGCGCGAGGGCACTCCGAGTCACCGCTCGGCATAGACATCGATCGCTGCGGCCAAGGCGTCTGCCACGGTCTTCCGCAACGAGGCGGGCCCCAGCACTTCGACGGTCGACCCGTGACGCAGAATGTCCATCACGAGCTCAGGCTCGTGTTTATACGGGATGCGCAGGATCACCCCTCCACCCGGCTGCGGTTCACTCCTCACGCCCGGGTGCCACTCCTCCTCGGCGACCCAGCGCGCAGCGAGCTCGTTGAAACGCAGCACGGCGACCTTGTCGGCCTTGCCCGTGAAAATGCCGTAGCCGGAATCCAGCTCTGCGGCAATCAGATCGGCGGGCGGATCGTAAACCATCTCGACCATGCAGCGTGGCGCACTGATGCGATCGACCGAGAACACACGCATCTCTTCCCGTTCATGGCACCAGGCAGCGAGATACCAATTGCTTCGATAGAGCGTCAGGCGCAGCGGCGAAGCGCTGCGTGCCTTCTCCTCGTCGCGACTGCGGCTGCGATACACGAACTGCAGCCGCTTTCTCGCACGCAACGCGGAGAGCACGGTCGCAAACGCATCGGCGCTGGTATTGCGCAACTGCGACATACGCAAACGCACGCGATCTGCCAGATCGCCTTTGCCTAGCGCCTGTCTTCGGACCTTGCCAAGACGCGAGCGGACCGACTGGGTCTCATCACGAACAAAGCCCGGCGGGATTTGATCAAGCAATGCTTCGACCTCGAGCAGCGCCGAGATCTCTCGACCGGACAGGCCAAGCAGCACCGCCGCTTGTGGGTCGTCCGGGCTGCGCTCCAGTCGATAACCGCCCTGCTCTCGGTCATAGCGAATGTCGACACCCCGCTGGTCACGTAAAAATCCGATCAGCCGCTTGACGGTCGCCGGGGAGGCGCTCATTTCGTCGCACAGGGCGGCGAGCGTCTTCGGCTCGCGGGTGCGGCAGAGGATGCTGAAGATTTCTTGGAGTTTTTCGAAACGGGCCATATAGCCCCCACTACACGTTTTGAGTGGATCGGGTTTTGATGCGGTGCCGACGTATCTCGAGATAAAGATAACCGAGAATCGGGATTCCGAGACCGGCTTGGGCAAGACCAATGGGGTAATGCAGCGCGTCCGCCCAATCTGCGATTTGCACGAGATACCCGAGTGCGATCAACACGAGCAGCACATAGCTTAACCACCGCACGACGACACCGCGACGTACCAAGCCCATCGCGAACAGAAGAAAGGCCAAAGAAAGGATGCCGTAAAACATAATCCCCATCAGAGGGATGCCGATGGAATCTCCATCGGCGGGATAGACACCGTTGCTCTGGTTGCGCACGAGAACGGCCTCTGAGACCTCGAGCGCGACGAAAGTAGCGAGGAGATTCAACAAGCCGTGAACCCAACGGCTGGGGGCGAGAAACTTGTCGCGTAAGCGAGAGAGGTATGACACGGCTTAGTCCTGTGGTTGAAGAGAGTCGATTGCTCCGAGATATACCGACATGTATCGGCGGCCACACGCCCGTGGGGTGCCGCTGGAGGGGTGGCGGGCTTCAACGCTTCACCGTACGTCGCATAGGTTACTCCGCCCGAGTGGTACTGTGCGCCGAGATAAATACGGTTGGGCGACACGGTGTCATCGACGGTCATGAGCCCGGAAGCCTGCGTCCCATTCCAGATCGCATAAGGCGATCGACAGCTGCTGTAAGTGAAGTTGACGGCGTAGGCGTTGTAGGTGGTGTTGATCGTCGATATTTGGCCGTTGATGACGCAGCCCGTCACAGCGCTTTGGTTGAAAACGACTCCGTTCGAGTTGATGTTGTAAATCTGCGCGGTCGGCGCATTCGGCACGGCAGCCGGTGCCGAGGCGCTCGAAACGGAGCCACCTCCCCCACCGCCACCGCCACCGCCGCACGATGCAAGCCCAATAAAGGCGGCAATCGCGGCTAGATTCTTCATGGGCATCTCCGGGGGGTTCGCCGGGGATGTAATCATTTCAGCGGATCAAAGATTGATCCGGCTGCCCCGGGACCGATGTTCGTGGCCGGCGAGGCGCCGCCAGCGGACCGCGCCTCGCGCGGCAGTTGGCGCGGTACCGACCCCCTGAGTCCTTGATGGCGTGGCGGGATACCCGGCCGATTCGGTCGTCGCGCCGCTTTATGTGAGGGTCTTTGATGCTTTGCTAGATCTTGGGGCAGATCACTACTAGAGGTACTTGAGGGCAGCGAAAAGCAGGCCAGCCGTCGCGACCATCATGCTACCCAGTTGAATCGTCAGTTTTCGGTGTACGACCTCGATCTTCGTATCGAGTTTAGCGATCTCGATTTTTACTCCAGCGATTTCCCTCGCCAGATCCGCCTTGGTCTCAGTGCGTAGCGTGGCAGTCTCGGCTCTTACGGCAGCGAACCCGGCGCTCATCTCGGCTCTTACAGCAGCGAACTCGGCGCTCATCTCGGCTCTTACGGCAGCGAACTCCGCTTTGGTCTCAGTGCGTAATAGACTGATTTCTCCGGCGAGATCGGCCTTGGTGGCCGTACGCAGCTCAGCAATGTCCGCCTTGGTTGCGAGCTCGGAAGTCATGCGGTGCTCGAGCGCGTCGACGACGGCATGGGCTTGGTCGCGGGCAAAACGCCACACGATACTGCCGCGCGCCCAGGCCCAGCGACGCGCGAAACTCGGGAGATTACGGTGAAAGAGACAGGCATCGCGAGGACGCTAGCGGCAAAGTTCCGGCAAAGCCAGCGGTGTTTCCGGGCAAAAAAACACGATATGGAGGCGAACCGCGCTCGCCGACAGCGGTGATCCGAGCGATCGATGTCAATCCGCAGGAGCGATGCATAAGCTATCCACCGCCCGACAGCCCCCCGGCGCACAAGGCCTATCGCGACAAGCAGGCCGAGCGCTCTGAGACATACCGACAGGTATCACAATCCTCTGCGGCATCCGGTATTTGATCGCGCTGGAAACACGCCACGGCTGCACTGATGCAGTCATCGACCCAATCGGTGTTGCCTTCGTGCGCCAGTAACGTCGTCACAAATCTCATACGGCCTTCGCTCGCCTCGTAGAAGCCGCCTTCCTTACTGCCGTTGACGTACAAAAAGTAGCCGATCGGGCTGACCGTAAAACCCGCCTGCCGATAGATCCATTGATAGATCTCGATCTGCCGCTTGTAGCCCTCCCCAAACCCGCCCTCGAGATCGGGGGTTTCTTTTTTAGACGTCGACTTGTAATCGACGATGTGCAGATCGCCGCTCTCTCGGTGCTGCCAGAGATCGTCGATGGCGCCGTAGATGGTTGCCCCCGTCGCTGCGTGCGCGACGCGCAGGCCTTTGAAGTTACTGCGCCAGGTTTCAAGGTCCGGGTGCGAGAACGCTCGAACCGAGAGGCCGTTCTCGTCCCACAGGGGATGCGAGGCTTCGCTGCCTCGAATGGCGTCGAACTCATTTTTGAGCAGCGCATCGGTGGCAACGGCCAGCGTCAATGGAATCCGTGCGAGCGGTTTGAGCCCCCGCCGTCGGTGCAGATAAAAGCACCGCGGACATTTGAGGAAGTCCTCCAGCGCCGAGCGCGAGAACACGGGAGGCGCGCCGGGGACATAAGCTTTTTTCCGAGGCATCGCATCATGCTAGTGCTGGAGGGTCGGATTGTCTTGGGGGATGGCTGCAAAAGCCTGCTCGCAGGTATAGCCATCGACATCAAAACGGGAAATGAGACGCTTCTGGAACTGCAATACGCGGGAGATCTCGGGCGTCATCGAGGGGTGCGGGAGTAGGCGATCGACCAAGGCCTCGGCTTCATCGAAGTGCTCGGACCGCCTCAGCACATCCACCAACACGGTCTGGTGCCGGAGCCCGTCTTCGTCGACCGAGCACACCGCGCCCGCCCAAAGGTCTGCGCACCCCTCCCGGCAATCGCTCGCCAAGGCCCGATCATTCAGATCATCGGCGACCCAGGCTGCGTGGAGCAGCGACCAGCCGGCCTCGAAGGGATCGGCGCTGACGAGCAGTGCATGTCGTTTAAACGACAACACGAGCTTTGGGGTGAGCCTACCCGCCCTAAGATCTTGATACTCGGGCGAGTGAACGATCTCGACGGCCCCAGGAATTAAGTCGTCGATCGCGAAGTTGATATACCCGCAGTTTGAGCAGTCCTGCAGCCAGAGCCCCAGGGTGTGCCGCCTTGGAGGTGGCGCGCGTAAGTCCAAATCGTAACTGCCGAACGAGGACGTGCTCCCCATGACCCGAAACTCCGACTCTTGGTGACACACGGCACAGGTTCGAGATGCGGGCAAGACGGTGGTCATGGCTTGAAGCCTAGTCGGTGATCGGCTCAAAAAATGACCCCACACTCGCCCGTTGAAGCGCAATAGCGTCCGAGCGATGATCCCTCAGCTTTATCGTCTAAGCGGAGGTGCCCCATGGCGTCCCACAAAGAGCTCAAGGCTCGCCAACGCCGCGAGCGTGACACCCACTCGCCGAGCGTCGCCCTGCGCGTGCATCGTGCACTGAGTTGGTTGGGGCGAGCGGAGAAAGAGCGTGCTGATGACGATGCGCGGTTTGTGTTTTTGTGGATCGCGTTCAATGCCGCTTACGCGACGGAAAGCCACGACCCGGAGATGACGGAGAAGCGCAGTTTCAAATCGTTTCTAAGAACGCTGATGAAACTCGATACTCGCGGCCAACTCGGCTATCTCCTCTGGCGAGAGTTCCCGAACAGCATCCGCATGCTCTTGAAGAACGAGTTCGTGTTCACGGATTTTTGGCAACACCACAACGGACAGTTGACAGCGGCCGAGTGGGAAGGGCGATTCAAGAAATCGCGTCGGGCGGCCGAGCTTGCACTGGCGGGCGGCGACACGCTGCAGGTGCTGTCGATTGTGTTGGCTCGGCTTTACGTGCTTCGCAATCAAGTGATGCATGGCGGCGCCACGTGGAACGGCTCGGTCAATCGCGATCAAGTTCGAGACTGCGCCAATCTGCTCGGCAAGCTCGTTCCCATCGTGATTGAAATCATGATGGATCATCCTGCGCATGACTGGGGCATGGCGACCTATCCCGTCATAAGCGGGACGGGTGGGCTTTCATGACAGAGAGCCTGTCGCAGCAGAGAATCGTCTATTGAGGCGGCGGGCGCGGGTGATGCCTGCTGAGCGTGATCGATCAACGGCCGAAGATTTGCAGGGCGGAGAATAGCAGGCCGGCCGTAGCGATCATCATGCCACCCATTCGGATCGTCAGTTTCAGCTGCAGATCCGTGATCTTGGCATCGAGTTTGACGATGTCGACCTTTACGGCGGCGAGATCCGCCTTCATCTCAGCACGCAGCGCGGCGATTTCACGGGAAAGGTCTGCCTTGGTGGCGGTACGCAGTTCAGCAATGTCCGCCTTGGTGGCGGCACGCAGTTCAGCAATGTCCGCCTTGGTGGCAAGGCGCAGCTCGGAGATTTCCCGGGAAAGGTCCGCCTTGGTGGCGAGCTCGGAAGTCATGCGGTGCTCCAGCGCGTCGACGACGGCGTGGGCTTGGTCGCGAGCAAAACGCCACACGGTACTGCCGCGCGCCCTGGCCCAGCGACGCGCGAAACTCGGGAGATTGCGGTGAAAGGGACAGGCATCACGAGGACGCTAGCGGCAAGGTGCCGGCAAAGCCAGTGGTGTTTCCGGGCAAAACGCCACGATATGGCCCCAACCGCACGGCTACTCTCGCGACGGCGCGGCCGCCGACTCCGCCTGCCACCGATCGAGCATCGCGATGTGCTCAAAATGTCGATCGATCGCATCGGCGAGACGCGCTATCTCGTGGCGGGCAACCCGCGAGCCGGCACTCTGAAACGCCGGTGGTTTGCCGGTGTATCGGCCCGTGCGATATGCAACTCGCTCACTCAAAGCGACCCCGAAACTGCCGATGCCGCTACGACAACATTCGGTGCGCAGCGCGCGCAATGAATCATCGCGCCTCAATCCGTTGTAGAGCACCTTGAACCCACGTCGGGGATGCCAATCCTCGAGTGCTTTCGCCGTGACGGTGTCGCCGTCGTGATCGTTCGAGCGACGGCGGACGTAGATCGTGAGCCGCACCGTCTGGCAAATCGCGGCGGCCGATTCGAGGGAAATGTCAGGCCCGACGTCGATGAGGGCGGTCCCCCCTTCGGCCACCGCCTCGACGGCCGCTCGCGCGCCCTCCTCGGCGGGCCGGCAGATCAACGGTACGTCATCAAAGATACCCGGTCGCCCGGCTTCGACCCAGACACGCAAGGACTCTGTGGAGGCAGCTGCGGCATCCACCAGCACCAGACGCTCATCGCGCCACAAGAGCTCCCCGGCGAGGGCGATCACGAGCGCGGTCTTGCCGACGCCGGGCGCGCCCATCACGGCGATGCTGCGTCCCGGAAGACTGAAATGCTGGATGGGCGGCGGCCACACGAGCCGCAGATGACGGTGGGCTTTCATGGCCCCGAGCCTGTCGCAGCACCGGATCAATTGTTGAGTCGGCGGACGCGGGTTATCACGAACCGCTCGGGATGGCACACTGCTGCCGCGAACACCGCCAATGACCGCGCCACCGACCAAGGCTGTCCGTTCTGCAATCTGCCGTCCTCGCGGGTGGTGCACGAGAATGTGCATGCGGTCGTCATCCGCGATGGGTTCCCGGTGTCGCAAGGACATACCCTCGTCATTGCGCGGCGACACGTCGGCAGTTTCTTCGAGCTCACGGCCGACGAGCGCGCAGGGTTGATGGCGCTTGTGGATACGGCGAAGGGGGAACTCGACGCGAGTCACACACCCGAGGGATACAACATCGGCATCAACGACGGACCCGCCGCAGGCCAAACAGTGCCGCACGTACACATGCACTTGATCCCGCGATACCTACGAGATGTGGAAGACCCGCGCGGCGGCGTCCGATGGGTCATTCCTGAGAAGGCGCGGTACTGGCCATGAGCGTCGCCGTCTACGCGGAGAAGTTTTCGCGCCTGAATGTCAACGTGTCGCGCGCTCGCGCGAGCCCGCACAAGATCTGCATGCTGCTCGCGGTGCTCGATCTGGCGCGGGGCGGTGGGCTCCCTGAGAACCGCATTCGTTACGAACCGATGCTGCTCGAGCGCTATCGACGATTCTTCGACGCGGTGAGCACGCAGGGAGACCATCCGAACCCCTACTTCCCGTTCTTCCATCTAGCCGGGGATCTGCGCGGCAAGGAAGAAAGTTTTTGGACACTGAAGGCCGCAGCGGGTCGCGAAGCCGTGCTCGCAGCCATGTCGACCGCACGTAGCGCAAGGGACATCACCGACAACATCGACCATGCCGAGCTCGACCCAGCCCTCTTCGACTTGCTCCAAGACCCCGTCGCCATCGATGCGCTGACCGAAGCGCTCGGCCGGCAATGGTTCGGCCGCGGACTCGAAGATCTCGCGACCGTGGTGGAACGCAGCGCGGCGGTCAGCCAGTACGAGCGCAGGATTCGATCCCATGAGTTCGATCGCAACGTGCGTGATGCTCCCCCGCCCGCCTACATCCGCGATCCGGCGTTTCGGCGCGTCGTCATTCAGGCCTACGACTATCGCTGCGCTGCTACAGGCGTACGCGTAGTGCTGCCGAGTGGCGAAGCCATGGTGGAAGCTGCGCATATTCATCCCTTCAGCGTGGCGGGCGACGATGATCCCTGTAACGGTCTCGCGCTAACGCCCGACATGCACTGGGCCATGGACAAGGACCTGATCGCGCCGGGACCGGATTTGAAATGGCACGTGAGCCGGATGCTCGATCCACGGATCCCCGACTTTAAGGCCCTGTGCGATCTTTCTGGGCGACCGCTGATC
>VEQP01000022.1 GCA_018883185.1 Nevskiaceae bacterium
GGTGTACGACGCGGTCGTGGTTCGTACCCGCCGCGGTGTTCGCCGCCCGGACGGCTCCCTGATCAAGTTCGACGGGAACGCGGCGGTGCTGCTGTCCAACAAGCTCGAGCCGATCGGCACGCGCATCTTCGGGCCCGTGACGCGCGAGCTGCGCACCACGCAGTTCATGAAGATCATTTCGCTGGCGCCGGAGGTCCTGTGAAGAAGATTCGCAAGGGCGACAACGTCGTCGTCATTTCCGGCCGGGACAAGGGGCGCCGCGGCGCGGTTATCCAGGTGCTCGACGACGACACGGTGCTCGTCGAGAACGTCAACCGCGTCAAGCGCCACACCAAGGGCAACCCGCAGGCCAACCGCCAGGGCGGGATCATCGAGAAGGAAGCGCCGCTGCACGTTTCGAAGGTCGCGTTGTTCAATCCGGGCACCCAGAAGTGCGGCCGTGTCGGCGTCAAGCGTCTGGCGGATGGCAAGCGTGTTCGGTTCTTCAAATCCAACGGAGAGATGATCGACGCGTAAGCGTCGATCAACGGGTTACCAGCATGGCAAGGCTGCAACAGTATTACCGCGAGAAGGTCGTGGCCCAGCTCCGCAAGGATCTTGGCATCACCAACGCGATGGAAGTGCCCAAGATCCTCAAGATCACGGTCAACATGGGCGTGGGCGAGGCGGTGGCCGACAAGAAGGTCATCGAGGCGGCGGCGGGCGATCTGGCGAAGATCACCGGCCAAAAGCCCCTGCTTTGCCAGTCCCGCAAGTCGATCGCGTCGTTCAAGGTTCGCGAGGGCCTGGCGATCGGCTGCAAGGTAACGCTGCGCGGCGAGCGGATGTACGAGTTCCTCGATCGCCTGATCAGCGTCGCAATGCCGCGAATCCGCGACTTCCGTGGCGTGTCGCCGCGCTCCTTCGATGGCAGCGGCAACTACAACATGGGCGTCAAGGAACAGATCATCTTCCCGGAAATCCAGTACGACCAGATCGACCAGATCCGGGGCATGGATATCACCATCACCACGACGGCGAAGGACGACAAGGCGGGACGAGCTCTGCTCGAAGCCTTCCAGTTCCCCTTCCGCAAGTAACAGGGCAGCGAAGCACATGGCCAAGACGAGCATGGTGGAGCGCGAGAAGCGTCGCGCCGCAACCGTCAAGAAACACGCCGCGAAGCGCATGAAGCTCAAGGAGGCGATCCGGAGCCCGAGCACCTCGCCTGAAGAGCGTGCCGCAGCGCAGGTCGCACTGCAGAAGATGCCGCGCGATGCGAGCCCGAGCCGCGGACGCAAGCGCTGTGCAATCACGGGTCGCCCGCGTGGCGTTTACCGCAAGTTCGGCCTCTCGCGCGTGAAGATCCGCGAGACGGTGAGCCGTGGCGAACTGCCCGGCGTGTCGAAGGCGAGCTGGTAGGAGCGCACGCCACATGAGCATGACTGATCCCATTGCCGACCTGCTGACCCGCATCCGCAACGCGCAACTCGCCCGCAAAGGCGAGGTGAGCGTCGGTGCCTCGCGTCTGAAGCAGGCGGTCGTCAAGGTGCTGAAGGACGAAGGCTACGTGGCCGACTACCGCGTCTCCAGCGACGGCGCCAAGAGCACGATGACCATCGCGCTCAAATACTACGAAGGCCGTCCGGTCATCGACCGTCTCGAGCGCGTGTCGCGTCCGGGTCTGCGCATCTACCGCGGCAAGGACGAGTTGCCGAAGGTTCTCGGCGGCATGGGCACCGTGATCGTCTCTACGCCGAAGGGCGTCATGACGGACAAGCAGGCCCGCGCGATCGGACAGGGCGGCGAAGTGCTCTGCATCGTGGCTTGAGGAATCGGGTCCTGAGGAATTCAAAATGAGTCGTGTAGCAAAACAGCCGGTTCCGCTGCCGCAAGGCGTGACGGTGACCATCACCGGAGAGGCCGTCACGCTGAAGGGCGCGAAGGGTACGCTCAGCGTGCCGCTGCAGGGCGGCGTCAAGGTCGTGCAGGGCGACAAGCAGCTCGAGCTGCAGTACGACGCGAGCAATCGCACCCAGGCGGGCGCGACGCGTGCGCACCTCGCGAACGTCGTTACGGGCGTCACGAAGGGCTACGAGCGCAAGCTCGAACTCGTCGGCGTCGGCTACCGTGCCGCCGTGGCTGGCAAGACGCTGAATCTGACGCTGGGCTTCTCGCATCCGATCGCGATCGACATGCCGGAAGGCATCACCGTCGAGGCGCCGAGCCAGACCGAGATCGTCATCAAGGGTATCGACAAGCAGCGCATCGGGCAGATTGCCGCCGAGATCCGCGACCTGCGTCCGCCTGAGCCCTACAAGGGCAAGGGCGTGCGTTACGCAGGCGAGCAGATCTCGCTCAAAGAAGGCAAGAAGAAGTAACCGCAGGCGCGCAACGAGGATCGAACTATGCAGATCACCAAAAAACAGCGTCGTCAGCGTCGTGCCGTACGTGGCCGGGCGAAGATCCGCGAGCTCGGTCAGCCGCGGCTCACCGTGCATCGCACGCCCCGTCACATGTACGCGCAGGTGTTCGATGCCGCGGGCGCCAAGGTGCTGGCCGCCGCTTCGACCGTGCAGGATGCCGTCGCGAACGGTCTCGAGAGCACGGGCAACATCGAAGCCGCCAAGGCAGTGGGCCGCGCAATTGCCGAGCGGGCCAAGGCCGCCGGCGTCACCCGAGTGGCGTTCGATCGCGCCGGGTTCATGTATCACGGCCGCATCAAGGCGCTGGCGGAAGCCGCGCGTGAAGCTGGTCTCGAGTTTTAAGGCAGGACAACTCTATGGCACGTGTCGAAAGATCCCAGGCGACCGACGAGTACCTCGAAAAACTGGTCGCAGTGAACCGCACTTCGAAGACCGTCAAGGGTGGTCGCCAGTTCGGCTTCACCGCGCTGACGGTGGTCGGTGACGGCGCAGGGCGAGTGGGCTTCGGCTTCGGCAAGGCCCGCGAAGTGCCTGTCGCCATCTCCAAGGCCATGGCTGCTGCGCGCAAGAACATGGTCAATGTGTCGTTGCGCAACGAGACCCTGCACTACGCAGTGAAGGGCAGTCACGGTGCGACGCGTGTGCTGATGCAGCCCGCGTCCGACGGTACGGGTGTCATTGCCGGCGGCGGCATGCGTGCAGTGCTCGAGTGTGCGGGCGTGCGCAACGTGCTCGCCAAGAGCTACGGTTCGCGTAACGCCATCAACGTCGTGCGTGCGACGGTCAAGGCCCTCGCTTCGGTGCGTTCGCCGGACGAGATCGCTGCCAAGCGCGGCAAGTCCCTCGACGAGATCATGGGTTGAAGGTCATGGCGGCCAAAGAACTGAAAGTCACACTCAAGAAGAGCGTTCACGGGCAGCTCGCGAATATCGCGCAGTCGGTTCGCGGACTCGGCCTGCGCAAGCGTCACCAGACGGTCACCGTGGCTGACACGCCGGAAAATCGCGGCCTGATCCGCACGGCGCGTCACCTGCTGTCGGTCGCCGAAGGCTGATCGCGCAAGGAATAAGGAGAACAGCGATGTTGATCAACAACCTCAAACCTGCCCCGGGCTCCAAGCGTCCGCGCTTGCGCGTCGGTCGTGGTGCTTCGGCGGGCCAGGGCAAGACCTGCGGTCGCGGCGTCAAGGGCCAGCGTGCTCGCAAGGGTGGTTACCACAAGGTCGGCTTCGAAGGCGGTCAGATGCCGCTGCAGCGCCGCATGCCTAAGGTCGGCTTCCGCTCGGCAATCAAGGCCACGCGCGCCGAGGTCCGCCTGGACGAGCTCGCCAAGGTGACCTCCGAGATCATCGATCTGGCTGCTTTGAAGGCTGCCAACGTCGTACCGGCGCACACCGAAGTGGCGAAGGTCGTACTGTCCGGCAAGATCGAAAAGGCCGTGACGCTCAAGGGCGTCGGCGCCACCAAGGGCGCCCGGGCCGCGATCGAAGCCGCGGGCGGTCGCATCGAGGCCTGAGCCTCTTTCAACGGATCACAGGAACATCGTGGCAACAGGCATCGGCAATCCGGCAGCAACTCTCGCAGACGCTACGCGTTTCGGCGAGGTGCGCTCGCGCCTGCTGTTCCTGTTCGGCGCGCTGATCGTCTACCGCATCGGCACCTTCATCCCGGTGCCGGGCATCGACCCGGCCGAGGTGTCGCGGTTCTTCGAAGAGAACGCCGGCACGCTGCTTGGCATCGCCAACATGTTCTCCGGCGGTGCGATGGAGCGACTGTCCATCTTCGCGATGGGCGTGATGCCGTACATTTCTGCCTCGATCATCGTGCAGATGGTCTCCATGGTGTATCCGCCGTGGGAGGAGTACCGCAAGGAAGGCGAGTCGGGTCGTCGCAAGCTCACGCAGATCACCCGCTACTTCACGGTGGTCCTCGGCGCCTTCCAGTCGCTCGGTGCTGCCGTCGCCCTGCAGAATGGCGGCATGACGATCGCGACGGGCTGGTCGTTCCTGTTTATTGCCACCGTCACCATGACGACCGGCACCATGTTCCTGATGTGGCTCGGCGAGCAGGTCACTGAGCGCGGCATCGGCAACGGCATTTCGATGATCATTCTCGCGGGTATCGTCGCGGGTCTGCCGGGTGCGGTCGGTCGCACCGTCGAGTCGGTCAACACCGGCGAGATGTCGGGCCTGTTCGTGCTGCTGCTTATCGTGTTGGTGCTCGGCGTCACGGCCATCTGCGTGTATGTCGAGCGCGCCCAGCGTCGTATCGCCGTGCACTACGCCAAGCGCCAGGTGGGTCGTCGCGTGATGGCGGGCCAGACCAGCCACTTGCCCTTTAAGCTCAACATGTCGGGCGTGATCCCGCCGATCTTCGCCTCGAGCCTGCTGCTGTTGCCGGCGACCGCTGCGCAGTTCTTCGGCACGGGCCAGGGCCCGGTCGCCGAGGCGCTGCAGACCGTGTCGGCTGCGCTGGGCTACGGGCAGCCGCTGCACCTCGTGATCTACACCGTTCTGATTATTTTCTTCTGCTTCTTCTACACCGCGCTCGTGTTCAACGCGCGTGAGACCTCGGAGAACCTGAAGAAGTCGGGTGCCTTTATTCCGGGTATTCGTCCGGGTCAGCACACGGGCGAGTACATCGACAAGGTGCTGACGCGTCTCACGCTCTGGGGCGCCATCTATGTCGCGGCCGTGTGTCTCGTGCCGGAACTGATGATCTCGCAGGGCGGAGTGCCGTTCGTGTTCGGTGGTACTTCGCTGCTCATCGTCGTGGTCGTTGCCATGGATTTCATGGCGCAACTGCAGGCGCACTTGATGTCCCACCAGTATCCGGGCCTGTTGAAGCAGGCCAATCTGATGGGCTATGGACGCGGCGGCGCGCCGCAGTGATCAAAGGGTATCTGACATGAAAGTTCGTCCGTCGGTTAAGAAGATTTGCAAGGATTGCAAGATCGTGCGGCGCCGTGGCGTCGTCTACGTGATTTGCAAGGATCCGCGGCATAAGCAGCGGCAGGGTTGAGAGTCAAGGGTATTTCAGTAGAATGCCGCGCCTTTACGCGGCTTCGGGGCAGAAAAAATGGCACGTATCGCCGGCATCAACATCCCGATGAACAAGCATGTGGTCATCGGTCTGACACACATCTACGGTGTGGGACGCACTCGTGCGCGCACCGTCTGCGAAGCCGCAGGCGTCGATCCCACCACGAAGGTGAAGGACCTGACCGAGGCTGAGGTCAACGCGCTGCGTACGCAGATTTCGCGCGGCCTCGTCGAGGGCGACCTGCGTCGAGAAGTATCGATGAACATCAAACGCTTGATGGACCTCGGTACCTACCGCGGTATGCGTCATCGCAAGGGCCTGCCGGTCCGCGGCCAGCGCACGCGCACCAACGCGCGCACGCGCAAGGGTCCGCGCAAGCAAGCCGTCAAACTCAACGCGCCCCCGGGCAAGGCATAAAGGGTCAGCAGGCAAAAGCACATGGCAGAACAGAAATCGCAATCGGGCGCCGCTGGCGGCGCAAAGAAGCCGAAGAAGGCCCGCAAGAACGTGCTCGATGGTATCGCGCACGTCCACGCGTCTTTCAACAACACGATCATCACGATCACCGATCGACAGGGCAACACGCTGTCGTGGGCGACCTCGGGTGGTTGCGGCTTCCGCGGCTCCCGCAAGTCGACGCCTTTTGCTGCGCAGGTCGCCGCCGAGAAGGCGGGCACTGCGGCGCAGGAGCATGGCTTGCGCAATGTCGAAGTGCGCGTGGCCGGACCCGGCCCAGGCCGCGAGTCGGCGGTTCGCGCGCTCAACAATTGCGGCTTGAAGATCACCAGCATTTCGGATGTGACGCCGATTCCGCACAACGGCTGTCGTCCGCCCAAGAAGCGTCGCGTCTGACGCCGCGTCGCAAGAGGATTCATTCATGGCCCGTTATATTGGTCCCAAGTGCAAGCTCGCTCGTCGCGAGGGCACCGATCTTTTCCTGAAGAGTGGCGTCAAGCCGCTCGAGTCCAAGTGCAAGTTCCAGGTGCCCCCCGGGGGCGTCAAGAGCGAGCGTAAGACCCGCTTGTCTGAGTACGGCAGCCAGCTACGCGAGAAGCAGAAGCTGCGTCGCATGTACGGCGTGCTCGAGCGTCAGTTTGCCAACTACTACACCGAGGCCGCGCGCCGCTCGGGTGCCACGGGTGAAAACCTGCTGAAGCTCCTCGAGTGCCGGCTCGACAACGTCGTCTACCGCATGGGCTTCGCGGCCACCCGCTCCGAGGCTCGCCAGCTGGTCAGCCACAAGGGTGTCGAGGTCAATGGTGAGGTCGTCACCATCGCCTCCTGCCAGCTGCGCCCGGGCGATGTGGTGCAGATTCGCGAAAAGGCGCGCAAGCAGTTGCGCATCCAGAATGCGATGCAGATCGCCTCGCAGGTCGGCTTGCCCGAGTGGGTCGAAGTGAACGACAAGGAAATGAAGGGCGTCTTCAAGCAGGTGCCGGCGCGGGATGACATCCTGCCCGACATCAACGAAAACCTGGTCGTCGAGTTGTACTCGAAGTAATGCTCGGCTACCGAGAGAGGATTTGAACATGCAAGGATCCGTTACCGAATTCCTCAAGCCGCGTGTCGTGAAGGTGAGCCCGCTCGCGCCGCGTCAGGCCCGCGTGGTCATCGAGCCGTTCGAGCGTGGCTTTGGCCACACGCTCGGCAATGCGCTGCGTCGCGTGCTGCTCTCGTCCATGCCGGGTGCTGCGATCACCGAGGCGGAGATTGAGGGCGTGCTGCACGAGTACACGAGCATCGAGGGCGTGCAAGAAGACGTCGTCGATATGTTGCTCAACCTCAAGCAAGTCGCCATTCGCATGCACACGCGCGATTCGGCGGAGCTGCGCTTGTCGAAGAAGGGCCCGGGCCCGGTCACCGCAGGCGACATCCAGACCGACCACGACGTTGAAGTGGTCAACCCGGAGTTGATCATTGCCAACCTCACCAAGGCGGGCGAGCTCAACATGGTGCTGCGCGTCGAGCGCGGCCGTGGATATCGCCCGGCCTCGCAGCGTTTGGCGTTCGAGGAAGTCAGTCGGCCGATCGGTCGTCTGCAGCTCGATGCCTCGTTCAGCCCGATTCGTCGCGTCACCTACTCGGTGGATGCAGCGCGCGTCGAGCAGCGCACGGATCTCGACAAGTTGATCCTCGATATCGAGACCAACGGCACCATCGACGCCGAAGAGGCGATTCGGCGTGCAGGCAGCATCCTCAAGGACCAGCTGTCGGTGTTCGTCGATCTGCAGGGTGAAGAGGAAGCGGGCGGCAAGTCCGAAGCGGCCCAGTTCGATCCGATCCTGTTGCGTCCGGTCGATGAGCTCGAGCTGACGGTGCGCAGCGCCAACTGCCTCAAGGCAGAGAACATCCACTACATCGGCGATCTCGTGCAGCGCACCGAGGTCGAACTGCTGCGTACGCCGAACCTCGGCAAGAAGTCGCTCACCGAAATCAAGGAAGTGCTGCAAAGCCACGGCCTGATGCTCGGTATGCGTCTCGATGGTTGGCCGCCGGCGGGACTTCGCCACGACGAAGATCGCGGCCTGATGTGATCCTGTGATGCGCGCTGCGTGAGCAGCGCGCGTCAGACTGAATAGAGGTTAGTTATGCGTCATCGACTTACAGGGCGGCAACTGTCGCGCAATGCTCCGCACCGCCACGCGCTCATGCGCAACATGAGTGTGGCACTGCTGCGTCATGAGACCATTCGCACCACCTTGCCGAAAGCCAAGGAGCTGCGTCGGGTTGTCGAGCCCCTGATCACGCTCGCCAAGACCGACAGCGAAGCTCGCCGTCGTCTCGCGTTCGCTCGTTTGCGCGATGCGGACGTGGTGACCAAGCTGTTCGCTGACCTCGGGCCGCGCTTCAAAGCGCGCGCCGGTGGCTACACGCGAATCCTGCGCATGATGCCGCGACCGGGTGACTCGGCGCCGATGGCGCTGATGCAGCTCGTCGATAAGGCGGCAGCGCCTGCCGTCGAAGAGGCCGCTCCGGCCAAGGCCAAGAAGAAGGCGAAGGCCAAGGCAGCCGCCAAGCCGCGCGCCCGCAAGGCTGCCGCAGCCTGAGGCAAAGCCATTAGGCTTACCCGCTAGCAGGGCAGCTTCAAGCAGCCGTCGTTAAGCGACACAAGGCCGATGTCTTCCAACGAAGGCATCGGCCTTTTCTTTTTCTCACCGGTCTCGCGCGTTAACATGTGCTGCTCGGGGAATTGCCTTCAGGGCATCACAGACAGGGGGAGAACATGGGCCTGGTTCAGGAATTCAAGCAGTTTGCCGTGCGCGGCAATGTCATCGATCTGGCGGTTGGCGTAGTGGTCGGCGCTGCGTTCGGCAAGATCGTCTCATCGCTGGTCGGCGATATCGTCATGCCCGTGCTGGGCAAGATCGTCGGTGGCGTCTCCTTCGAGGACATGGGCACCTCGCTCGGCATGGGCCCGGACGGTCAAACCGAAATCGTCCTGAAGTGGGGCGCTTTCGTGCAGACGATTTTCGATTTCACGCTGATTGCCGCGGCCTTGTTCATGGCCATCAAGGCCATCAACCGCCTCAAAGCGGCGCCCGCGCCGACAGAGCCCGCCGCACCGCCGGCACCGCCGCGCAATGAAGTGCTACTCGAAGAGATCCGCGATCTACTGAAGAAGTAATCAGCCGTCGGCAAACGCCCGGCGGGTCAGGTTGTCGTGGCCATCGGCGGTGATCGCCAGGTTGTCTTCGATGCGGATGCCGCCGAATTTGCGTAGCTGCGCTATCCGCGCCCAGTTGATGCGCGCGGCGTGGGTGCCGTGTCGCTGGGGTTCGAGCAGCGCGTCGATGAAGTAAAAACCGGGCTCCATAGTGACCACGAACCCGGGCTCAAGGCGTCGAGTCAGGCGTAGTGCCGGATCGAATGGTGGTTTGGGCAGCGTTGCACCCTCGGCGTCCGCGAACAGGCCGCCGACGTCGTGCACCTGCAGCCCGAGCATGTGGCCAATGCCGTGCGGAAAGAACAGCCGCGCGACACCCGAGTCGATAGCCTCTTCGGTACTACAGCGAATAACCCCGCTCTCGCACAGCAGGCTGGCGATGCGCTGCACGGCGGCGAGGTGGATGTCGCGCCAGTCCGTGCCGGGTTTGGCCAGATCGCAGAGCCCGAGTTGCAGGCGATCCATGGCGCCGATCAGCGCCGTGAACTCGGCATCCTCAAAGGCTGAGGTGCGGGTGATGTCGCTGCCGTAGCCGGCATGGCTCGCACCGGCATCGAGCAGCAGCGAGTGGTGCTGCGTCGGTCGCTCGCGACGCAGGATCTGGTAGTGCAGCACCGAACCACCCTCGTTGAGCGCCACGATGCAGTTGTACGGCAACTCCTGCTCACGTTGCCCGCAAGCGGCGGCAAACGCTTGGTGGATCTCGTATTCGCTGCCGCCGGCGCGAAAACAGGCCTCGGCGGCCCGATGGCCGCGGGCGCCAATGCGGTTGGCTTCGGCAAGACAGGCGATCTCGTAGGCCGTCTTACGCCCCCGAGCGAAGTCCAGTCGGCGCAGCAGATCAGGCGGGTTGATGCTGGCGAGTCCCCACCCGAGCAGCTCGGGTAACGGGTCGCCGATCCAGGCGGTGCGGCCGAGCTCGGGGGGCAGCGCAGCCCGTGCCTCGGCGCGTGAATGCACCTCGATGATCTCGAATTCGCGTGTCCATCCCTCCTCCGGCAGTCTGTTTGGCAGATACCAAAAGTCGGTGGCGACGTGGAAGATCAGCTGTGGCCGCCGGCCGGGCCGGCACAGCACCATCGACCCCGGAGCATCCAGGAGCGGTGCCCACCACTTGAATGGCGGGTGAGCCTTGAATGGGTAATGTTGATCGTCCCGGAACAACTCCAACGGCTCCCCGGCATGCAGGACCAGCGCATCGAAACCGCTGCGTTCGAGTGCCGCCGCCGTGCGGCTCGCGACCTCGGCGAGGTGGGCGGGGAACAGGCTACCGGGGGTGGGTTGCGGCATGGGGGCTCCTCGAGGCGAAGCGTGAATTCTAGGCCGAATGGTCGTTCACAAGCACGAAAAAACCCTATAGAATTCGCGCGCGGCGAAAGTCGCCAGACAAACTAGCTAGGTTGTTTGATTCATTCTTGTCTCTACTTTTTGGGGAAAAACTAAATGAAGACGAAGCTCGCTCTTAGCGCCGTTCTCGCGGCGCTCGCCCTGACCGCCTGCGGTGGCAAGCCTGCTGAGGCTCCGGCCGAGGCTGCTCCGGCTGCTGAGGCTCCTGCCGCTGAGGCTCCTGCCGCTGAGGCCGCCCCGGCTGCCGACGCCGCTGCTCCGGCTGCTGACGCTGCCGCTGCTCCGGCCGATGCCGCTGCTGCCCCGGCTCCTGCCGAGGCCGCGAAGTAATTTCCTAACGGAAATTGCAACGCGGGAGCCGCAAGGCTCCTGAACGAACCCGGGACAGTGGCCAGCCACTTCCCGGGTTTGTTTTTTTTGGGACCCGAGTTCTCATGACCGTCAGCCTGAGAGACGCGCGCACTGCGCCGCAACAACGCACATGGCTCGAGCGCAGTTACGCGAACTGGCTCGGCGAGTTCGCACGACGGCGTGTGACAGCCGAAGAATCGAGTCAAGGTCTCGACGAGTGGTTCGGCGATCGGCGCAATATCGTGATGCTGCTGATGCGCGATGGTTTACCCGCAGGGTTTACCATGTTCGCTCGGCTCGCATCGCCCTCGATCGAATCGTTTCGCATGCAGGAGTTCTACATCGAACCCGAGATGCGACGACGGGGCGTGGGTCGCGCGTCGGCGCAACTGGTGTTTGATCGATTCGCCGGACAGTGGGAAGTGCGCGAACTGCGTCGTAATGTTCCCTCTGTGTATTTTTGGCGCGAAGTCGTGCGCCATTACACGACAGGCCAATACGAAGAAACTCTCGTGGGCGAAGAGGTCGTTCAGCGCTTTGTCAGCAACGGCGCAAGATAGCGACCCGTGTGCGAACGTGCGACGCGCGCGACCTGTTCGGGCGTGCCGCTCGCCAAAACCTCACCGCCGCCTGCGCCGCCTTCAGGCCCGAGATCGACAATCCAGTCGGCTGTCTTGATGACATCGAGGTTGTGCTCAATAACCACCACCGTGTTGCCCTCGTCGCGCAATCTTTGCAGTACGCGCAGCAGCTGTGCGACATCGTGAAAGTGCAGGCCTGTGGTCGGCTCATCGAGGATGTACAGCGTACGGCCCGTTGCGCGCTTGGCCAGCTCACGTGCGAGCTTGACGCGCTGCGCTTCACCTCCAGAGAGCGTGGTGGCGTTTTGGCCGAGCTTGAGATACCCGAGACCCACGTCGAGTAGTGTCTGCAACTTCGGCTGTACGGCTGGGATATTGCGGAAGAACGCGAGTGCGTCCTCGACGGTCATTTCCAGCACATCGTGGATGCTGCGGCCGCGGTAGAGGATCTCGAGTGTTTCGCGGTTGTAGCGCTTGCCACGGCATACATCGCAGGGCACGTACACATCCGGCAGAAAGTGCATCTCGACGCGCATGACGCCATCGCCTTGGCAGGCTTCGCAACGTCCGCCCTTGACGTTGAAACTGAAGCGCCCGGCATCGTAGCCGCGAGTGCGAGCCTCGGGCACTTGAGCGAACAATTCGCGCAGTGCGGTGAACACGCCCGTATAAGTGGCGGGGTTCGAGCGTGGCGTGCGTCCCAGGGGGCTTTGGTCGATGTCGATGACACGATCAATGAATTCCAAGCCCTCGAGCGCTGCGCAGGGTGAGGCATCGTTCGGGCCTCCACCGAGTTCGGCGAGCGCGCGGCGCAGCAGGGTGTCGTTGATGAGCGTGCTCTTGCCCGAGCCCGAGACGCCCGTGACGCAACTCAGCAGACCGATCGGCAATTCGACGGTGACATTTTTCAGGTTATTGCCACTCGCGCTGACGACCCGCAGCACCTTGCCTGGTTGTGCCGGTGTGCGTAGCCGAGGCACCTCGATGCGCAGCGTGCCGCGTAGGTACTGCCCGGTGAGCGAGTCGGGACAGTCGCGGATGTCGGCCGGGGTGCCTGCGGCGACGATCGCACCACCGTGCACGCCAGCGCCGGGTCCGAGATCGATGAGATGATCGGCTGCCAGAATCGCCTCTTCGTCGTGCTCGACCACGATCACCGTATTGCCGAGATCGCGTAGCCGGCGCAGTGTGTTGAGCAACCGCCCGTTGTCGCGCTGATGTAGCCCTATCGACGGTTCATCGAGGATGTACATCACGCCGGTCAGCCCCGAGCCGATCTGGCTCGCCAGGCGGATCCGCTGCGCCTCACCGCCCGAAAGCGTGTCTGCACTGCGCTCGAGCGTCAGGTACTCGAGTCCGACATCCACCAAAAAGCGTAGCCGGTCGAGAACTTCACGAACGATTTTGTCGGCGACCTCGCCTCGCCAGCCTGGCAATTGCAGTTCGGCAAAGAATTGCGCGGCATCGCTGACGGCGAGGCGGGTGACCACCGGCAGCGATCGTTCGCCGATGAACACGTGGCGCGCGGTCAGATTAAGCCGGCTGCCGTCGCAGCTCTGGCAGGCGCGCCAGCCGCGGTACTTGGCGAGTTCCTCCTTGACCGCCGGGGAATCGGTCTCGCGATAACGCCGCTCGATATTGCAGAGCATGCCCTCGAACGGATGCGTGCGCCGCGTCGGGCGCCCACGGCTGCTGCCGTAGACGAACTCGATGCTCTCCTCGCCGCTGCCGTACAGCAGGATCTGCCGGGTCCGCGCCGGCAGTTCCTGCCAGGGTTCCTCGATATCGAAGCCGTAGTGTCTAGCCAGTGTCTCGATCAACTGCAGGTAATGCGGGTTGTGGCGATCCCAACCTCGGATCGCACCGCCCGCGAGCGAGAGCTGCGGATAGGCGGCAACGCGTGCCGGATCAAAAAATTCCTGCTGACCGAGGCCATCGCAGTCGGGGCAGGCGCCCGCGGGGCTGTTGAACGAGAACATCTTCGGCTCGAGCGTCGGTACGCTGTAGCCGCATTCGGGACAGGCGTGCCGATTGGAAAACAACAGGCCCGCGCTGCGCGGTTCGTCCATGCGCACCACGCGAGCCGTGCCGCCCGCAAGGCGCAGTGCCGTCTCGAATGACTCGGCGAGTCGCGGCGCGCTCTCCGCCCGCACCCGGAAGCGATCGATGACGGCATCAATGCTGTGTTTGCGGCGCGCGTCGAGTTGCGGCAGCGTGTCGAGCTCGACGAGTTCGCCGTCGATGCGGGCGCGGACGAAGCCTTGGGCCTGCAGATCCCGCAGCACCGTCGCGTGCTCGCCCTTGCGATCTTGCACGAGCGGAGCCAGCAGCATGGCCGCCGTGCCCTCCTCGAAGCGCAGGACCTGATCGACCATCTGGCTCACGGTCTGCGCCTCAAGCCCGATGCCATGCTCGGGGCAGCGCGGCAGGCCGGCGCGGGCGTAGAGCAGACGCAGATAGTCGTGGATTTCGGTGACCGTGCCGACCGTGGAGCGGGGGTTATGGGACGCGGCCTTCTGCTCGATGGCAATGGCCGGTGAAAGCCCCTCGATGTGGTCCACCTCAGGCTTGTCCATCACCGAGAGGAATTGCCGGGCATAGGCCGACAGCGACTCGACGTAGCGGCGCTGGCCCTCGGCATACAGGGTGTCAAACGCCAGGGACGATTTCCCCGAGCCCGACAGGCCGGTGATCACCACCAGACTGTCGCGGGGGATGTCTAGGTCGAGATTGCGCAGGTTGTGGGTCCGCGCACCGCGGATGCGGATCGGATGCATCGAGCCGTTATCCAAGAAAAACAGCCGATTAGTGTAGCCCTTCGGCCGGTCTTTGCGGGGGTCCAGAGCTCTTCTCAGCGGTTTTGTAAGGATTTTCGCGATGCAGGCGGGTGGCCGGACGATTAGAATGGAGCGCTTATCCACCCCCCAGCCCGTCGCCGTAGCGCCCCGCCTTAGAGGGCCCCGGCCGGGGAGGGTCCACCACAGGAAGGTTCGCCATGGCACGCGGCATCAACAAAGTCATCATCGTCGGCAATCTGGGCCAGGACCCGGACACCAAGGCCATGCCCTCGGGCATGACGGTCGCCAATCTGCGCATCGCCACCAGCGAGAGCTGGAAGGACAAGCAGAGCGGCGAAATGAAAGAACAGACCGAGTGGCACAGCGTAGCGCTGTTCGGCCGCCTTGCCGAAATTGCCGGCGAGTACCTGCGCAAGGGCTCGCAGGTCTATATCGAAGGCCGTTTGCGGACCCGTAAGTGGCAAGATAAGCAGGGCAACGACCGCTACACCACCGAGATCGTCGGCAACGACATGCAGATGCTGGGCGGCGGTCGCGGCGGCATGGGTGGCGAGGCACGTTCCGCGGGCGGTGGTCGTTCGCAGGGTGCCGATCCCGGATATGGCGAGCCGGTTCGCAGCAGTACTGAAAAAGATGAGACCTTTGACGACGACATCCCCTTCTGACCCGCCGGCGGCGGGCGCAGCCGTGACCGGTCGATATTTCATCAAGACCTACGGCTGCCAGATGAATGAGTACGACTCCTCACGGATGGGGGATGTGCTGGCCGCAGCCGAGGGTTTCGTCGCCACGGACGACCCCGCCATGGCGGACGTTCTCATCGTGAATACTTGCTCGGTGCGCGAGAAGGCTGAATCGAAGGTCTTTTCGCTGCTCGGCGAGTGGAAGCAGCTCAAGGACGCCCGGCCCGGGGTGATCATCGGAGTAGGCGGTTGCGTGGCGAGCCAGGAAGGCGACACGCTCATCAAGGCCGCCCCGCAGGTCGATCTGGTGTTCGGGCCGCAGACGGTACACCGTCTGCCGCAGATGCTCGCTGAACTGCGCGGCACGGGGCGCGCAGTCGTCGATGTCAGTTTCCCGGAGATCGAGAAGTTCGATGCACTGCCGGCGCCGCGGGCTGAGGGTGCCACGGCGTTCGTATCGATCATGGAAGGCTGCAGCAAGTACTGCAGCTTCTGCGTGGTGCCCTACACTCGAGGCGACGAAGTCAGTCGCCCGCTTGAGTCGGTGCTGACCGAAGTCGCGCAGTTGGCTGAGCAAGGCGTGCGCGAGATCACGCTGCTCGGTCAGAACGTCAACGCCTACCGTGGGGCCATGGTCGATGGCGTGCTCGTTGATCTGGCGACGCTGCTGCACCACGTGGCCGCCATCGAGGGCATCGAGCGCATTCGCTTCACCACTTCGCATCCGCTCGAGTTCGACGACAGCCTGATCGAGGCGTACGCGAATATTCCAAAGCTCGCCAACCATTTGCATCTTCCGGTGCAGTCGGGGTCCGATCGGGTGCTCGCGCTCATGAAGCGCGGCTATACGGCGCTCGAGTTCAAAGAAAAGATCCGAAAGCTCCGCGCAGTCCGGCCGGATATCTCGGTCACCTCCGATTTCATCGTCGGCTTCCCCGGGGAATCCGCGCGCGATTTCCAGGCTACTTTGCAGCTCGTGCGCGACTTGTCGATCGATCAGTCATTCAGCTTCCTCTACAGCCGTCGCCCCGGCACGCCGGCAGCCTCATTGCCCGACGACACGCCCCAGGATGAAAAGCAGGCCCGCCTCGTGCAGTTGCAAGCGGTGCTCGAGGAGCATTCGCAGGCTCGTAATCGCGCCATGGTGGGCAGCACCCAGCGGGTGCTCGTCGAGCGTCCGTCGCGCAAGGATGCGACCGAGCTTGCCGGGCGCACCGAGGACAATCGCTGGGTCAACTTTCCGGGTCCCGCGCGGCTCATCGGTCACTTCGTCGATGTCGAGATCACCGAGGCCAAGGTCCACTCCCTGCGTGGACGTATCGCGGCGGCGGAGCGCGCCCGTGGCTGATTCCCCCGAGCTCGCCCTGCGCGAGTTTTCGCTCGAACCGCCCGACAACGAGCGTCTCGCCAATTTGTGTGGGCCACTCGATGAAAACTTGCGTCTCATCGAGTCGCGTCTGGGTGTGGAAGTGCGCCGTCGCGGCAGTGCCTTCCGCGTGCAGGGCCCCAAGGCTCGTGCTGCCGAGGCTTTGCTCGGCGAGCTGTTTCGGCTCGCACGCACCGAGGACATCACACCCGAGTCCGTACACCTCGCGCTGCGCGATCAGGATGCCAGCGCCGATTCCTCGGGGGCGGCACCTGAGAGCGACTCGGAAGAGGCGGGGCTGCGCACGCTGCGCGGCACCATCCGTGCGCGCGGCCCGAACCAGCGTGAGTATCTGCGCCGCATTCGGCGCGACGATTTGACCTTCGGCGTCGGGCCTGCCGGCACGGGCAAGACCTATCTGGCGGTGGCCTGCGCTGTCGAGGCACTGCAGTCTGATCGGGTGCGGCGCATCGTGCTCGTGCGCCCCGCCGTCGAAGCGGGCGAGCGGCTGGGCTTTCTGCCGGGTGATCTCACGCAGAAGGTCGATCCGTACTTGCGCCCGATGTACGACGCGCTATACGAGATGATGGGCTTTGATCGCGTCGCGAAACTTATTGAGCGAAATGTCATCGAGGTGGCGCCACTCGCATTCATGCGAGGTCGCTCACTCAACGACTCATTCATCATTCTCGACGAGGCGCAGAACACCACGGTCGAGCAGATGAAAATGTTCCTCACTCGTATCGGCTTTGGTTCGCGCGCGGTGGTCACTGGCGATGTGACACAGACTGATCTGCCTGCCGGCAAGCTATCGGGCCTACGTCATGTGCTCGACGTGCTGCGCGGCGTGCAGGGCGTCGGGTTCCAGTTTTTCGAGGCGCGTGATGTGGTGCGCCATCCGCTGGTGCAGCGGATCGTGCAGGCATACGAGGCGCGTGACACGGCGCCGCAGCGCGACGGTATGCCCCATCGCGAGGGTATGCCCCATCGCGAGGGTAAGCCGCATCGCGAAGGACCCTCAACATGAGCCCGCGTAGTCGCCCGTCCGCCCGTGTGCGTGCCCCGCTACGCGTTGAAGTGCGCAGCAGTCTTCGTGGGTCGGTACCTTCGAGCGCCCGGATCACCCGCTGGGCACGGGCGGCGAGCGGTGCGCGTGGCCATGGTGCCGAACTTGCCGTGCGGATCGTCGGCACAGCCGAGGGGCGTAAGCTCAATCTGCTTTGGCGCGGCCGTGACTATCCGACCAACGTCCTGTCTTTTCCCGCGCCGCACCTCGGGCGTCCCGCAGCGATGCGCTCTTTGGGTGACATCGTGCTGTGCGCGCCTGTGATCGAGCGCGAGGCACGCAAACAGCACAAGCGCAGCGAGGCGCACTGGGCCCATATGGTGGTGCACGGCTGTTTGCATCTGCTCGGGCTCGATCACGAGAATGAAGCCGACGCGCGACGCATGGAGCGGCGCGAACGGCGAATCCTGGCGGGCTTCGGCATCGCCGACCCCTATTTTGAGACCACGGAGTCTGCATGACCAACCCGCGTTACAGTTCCATGAGCTGGATGCGCAAGCTCGGCCGCGCCTTGTCGGGTGAGGCCGAGGATCGCGAAGATCTCGTGCAGCAGATGCGGCAGGCACTCGAGCGCGGCCTGATCGATGCCGATGCGCTGCAGATGATGGAGGGTGTGCTCGGCGTCGCCGATCTGCAGGTGAGGGACATCATGATCCCGCGCTCGCAGATGGTGACCGTGCGTCGCGACGATCCGGCGGAGAAGCTGCTGCCGGTCATCGTGGAGTCTGGCCACTCACGGTTCCCCGTGATGGACGACGATCGTGACGATATCGTCGGCATCCTGCTGGCAAAGGACGTACTGCGCTACGTGGCCACCGGACGCCTGGCGGATTTCGACATCCGAGAATGCATGCGGCCGGCGGTAGTCGTGCCCGAATCGAAACGGGTCAACGTACTGCTCAAGGAGTTTCGGCGTAACCGCAACCATATGGCAATCGTCGTCGATGAGTACGGTGGCGTCTCTGGCGTGGTGACCATCGAGGATGCGATTGAGCAGATCGTGGGCGACATCGACGATGAGTTCGATGTGGAAGACGACCAGAACATCCGCAAAGAAGCCGAGCGGCAGTTTTTGGTGCGCGGGGCAACGCCGATCGCCGAGTTCAACGAATATTTCGGTGTCGAGTTGGCCGACGATGAGTTCGATACCGTAGCGGGTCTTGTCATGAAGCAACTCGGGCATCTGCCGCGACGTGGCGAGACCTTGATGATCGGTGACATCGAAATCCGCGTGCTGCGTGCGGATCGACGGCGCGTGGAGGCTCTCAAAGTGCTGCCGCCGCGGGATGTGCAGCCGCTGGAAGAGCGCGCCGCGGACTGATCCGCTGCAACGCATGTCACCCGAGTCGCTGCTGCGCGGAGACAGTGCTGCAGGCCCGCTGATTGCTGGGCTCGCCGGGGTGGCGCTCGCCTTGGCATTCGCGCCTTTTGGTTTATGGCCCTTCAGCGTGCTCGCCCCTGCGCTGCTCTTTGCCCTATTGCAGGGCTGCACGCCGCGCCGTGCAGCCTGGGTCGGTTTCTGTTTCGGTATAGGCACGTTCGCAGCCGGCACCTACTGGCTCTACGTCAGCATTCACGGTTTCGGCAAAGCACCGGTGTGGTTGGCGCTTGGCTTGATGGCGGCGCTCGTTGCAGTGATGGCGCTGTACAGCGCCGCGCTTGGTTACCTCGCGGCCCGTTGGCTGCCGCCGCGCGGTGCCGTGCGCTGGGCGGTGGGCTTGCCGGCGCTGTGGGTGTTGCTCGAGTGGCTGCGTGGCTGGGTGCTCTCGGGCTTCGGTTGGCTGTCGTTCGGGTACGCGCACACCGACACCTGGCTCGCGGGGTTTGCGCCGCTCGGCGGCGTCTATCTCATTTCGGCTATCGTGCTGCTGATGGCGGGCGCGCTCGTCATGCTGTGGCAGGGCACGCGCCGCGAGCGCCTGGTCGCTGCGGTGCTGCTATTGGTGCCTTGGCCCGTCGGTGCTGCGCTCGATCGCATCGAGTGGACAAAACCCGTCGGGTCGCCGGTGGGCGTGGCGATCGTGCAGGGCGCGATCCCGCAAGATCAGAAGTGGCTGGAGTCCAACCGCGAAACAACACTGCGTCGATATCGCGATCTGACCCTGCAGGTGCTCGGCACGCCACTCGTGGTGTGGCCCGAGGCCGCAGCACCCGATCTCGCGAACAACATCGTGCCGTACTTGCGTGATCTCGCCAACGCGGCGCAAGCGCAGCGTTCGGCCTTGCTGCTGGGTCTCATCAGAGCGGAACCCGTCAACCGGGGTGGCTCGGGCGCGGGCCCGGTGACAGATCTGGATGAGCTCGCGTATTTCAATTCTTTGCTTGCCTTCGGTGATGAAGTGACCTGGTACGACAAGCATCACCTCGTGCCCTTCGGCGAGTTCTTCCCAGTGCCGAAAATGGTGCGACGATGGTTGCGCTTGATGAGTCTGCCGTACTCGGATTTCACCCAAGGTGCAGCGCTGCAACCGCCGTTGCAGCTCGCGGGGCTCAAGTTGTCGGCGAGCATCTGCTACGAAGATGCCTATCCCGCGACGCAGCGTTTGACGGTGCTGGCGTCCACCGCGCTCGTCAACGTCACCAACGATGCTTGGTTCGGCCGATCGACAGCGCGTTACCAGCATCTGCAAATATCGCGCATGCGCGCGATCGAGGCGCGTAGGTTCATGGTACGGGCCGCCAACGACGGCGTCTCCGCGGTGATCGATCCGCAGGGTGCTGTCGTGGCGCAGGCACCGGAATACCAAGCCGCGGCGCTGCGCGCACAGATCACGCCCCGCAGCGGCGCCACGCCCTACCTGCAGACGGGCAACATCCCGATTTTGTTGCTCGGCCTTGGCGGATTTTTGTTCTCGCTGTGGTCGGGGTTCCGACGACGTGAGCGTATTTCGTGAACTTACACATAACGGCTTGGTCTAGGAGAGCGTGTTCATGCATTGGGTAATCACCATGTCACGACGTCCGTTCGTTCGCCGCAGTCTCGCGGCGGTCCTCTCCGTGCTCATCTTCACGGCCTGCCAGCCGCGCGCCTCCGATGCCGCCGATACCCCCCTCGCGGCCGCCGGCCTCGCACAGATCAGTTCGACACCGATCGCCGCTGCGGCAGCGCCCCAAGGGGGTGTGGTACTGCCGGATTTCGCCGCACTCGTGCAGCAGCACGGTCCGGCGGTCGTGAACATCTCGACCAAGGGCAAACGCGTACGGCTGTCGGGTCCCGGCATGTCGCCGAACGATCCGTTCTACGAGTTTTTCCGGCGCTTCGGCGCGCCGGGTGGCGGCCGTGGCGTGCCCGGCATGCCGGAGGACGGTGAAGAAAGCTTCCGTCGTCCTGGCGGCGAGGGCTCTGGCTTTATTGTCAGCAGCGATGGTTATGTGCTGACCAACGCACATGTCGTGGATGAGGCCGAGGAGGTGACGGTCAAGCTCACCGATCGTCGGGAGTTCAAGGCCAAAGTCGTGGGTCTCGACAAGCCGACCGACGTCGCTGTCCTCAAGATCGAGGCGAAGGCGTTGCCTGTCGTGCGACTCGGTGATCCAAAGAAATTGCGTCCGGGTGAGTGGGTCATTGCCATTGGCTCGCCGTTCGGCTTCGATAACAGCGTCACGGCCGGCATCGTCAGCGCGACGGCGCGCGGTCTGCAGGATGCCGATTCGAACTACGTGAATTTCATTCAGACGGACGTCGCCGTGAACCCCGGTAATTCGGGCGGCCCGCTGTTCAATCTCGCCGGTGAAGTGGTGGGCATCAACTCGCAGATTTACAGTCGCTCCGGCGGCTACATGGGCATCTCCTTCGCCATCCCGATCGATCTGGCCGTCAATGTGCGTGACCAGATCATCGCCAAGGGTCGCGTGAGTCGCGGCAAGATCGGCGTGCAGATCCAGCCCGTCGATGCGGCTCTCGCGGAGAGTTTTGGTCTCGATCGGCCGCGCGGAGCGTTGGTGGGTGGCGTCGAGGCCGGCGGACCGGCTGCCAAGGCGGGTATCCGCCAAGGTGACATTATCCTCTCGGCCAACGGCGCTCCGATCGAGCGCTCAGAGCAGTTGCCGACGGTGATCGGTGTGATTCAGCCTGGCACCGAAGCCACGCTCGAAGTGTGGCGTGATGGTGCGGCACGCAAGTTGAGCGTGCGAGTGGCGGAGCTGCAGACCGAGCCGGTCGTGGCGGCGAACGACGAGCCGGCACCCGAGCGTTCACCGGATCGCCTTGGGCTCGTAGTGCGCGAGCTGACCGCCGAAGAGCGCAGTCAAGGGTTTGGGCAGGGGAGTGGGCCGCGCGGGCGGCAGCGTAATCCCAACGCCGAAATACCCGAAGGCTTGCTCGTTGAGCGGGCTACGGGTGCCGCCGCCGATGCGGGTCTGACGCGTGGCGACATCGTGGTCAGCGTCAACGGCAGCCCGGTGAAAACCATCAAAGATTTTCGTGAGCGCGTCTCGCGAGCGGGCAAGACGGTGGCGCTATTGATCAATCGCGGCGGTAATACCTTGTTCGTTGCCGTACGCCCGGCGAGTTGATCGAAGCCCAGCGGTTCGAGTGCCTTGTCCGCTCAGCTCGCGGCGGTGAGCGTGAGGCGCCGGTAGGTCGGTCGGGCACGGTGGATCAAAGCCGCGGCGAGGGGTGCGGCCAGCACGGCGACGGCCGTTACCCCATCGCCGATGCGCTGTTCGTCGTTGAGCAGCACATCGGAGACGAACGAGGCGGCGCTCGAGCCAAGGCCGATGCCGAGTAAGTTGATCACCAGCAGGTAGATGGCCGAGGTTCGTGCCCGCAGCCGATTGGGTGTCACCATTTGTAGTGCGGCCGAGGCGGCGCCGAAGGGAAAGCTGGTGACGAACAGCAACGGCGCCAGCAGGGCGATGGCGAGTGCTGCATCGCTGACCTGAAACGCGGCGATCACGAGCGGTGCGAGTGCCAAGGCGCTGTACAAAATCACCTGCAATTCCGCGTCGGCGCGACCCGCCGCGCGCCAGCGATCGGCGAGCATGCCTCCGGCGAGGATGCCGAGCGAACCGGCGACAAACATGATCGGTCCGTAGCTGAAGGCAACCTGCAAGGGTGACAACTCGTGGGCGCGCAGCAGGTGGGCGGGGACCCAGAAGGCGACCGCGTTGAAGGTCAGCGTCAGCATCGATACGCCGAAGGTCAGGTTGGCATAAAACCCGGCCTCCTCGCGTATGCGGCGCCAGACGTCGGCGTATCGCACGCCGGCTGTATCGCCGGCGTCACGTCGCGTGGGTTCCCGGAGCGAGAGCAGCCACAGTGATACCAGCATGCCCGGTGGTCCGAGAATGAGGAAAGCCACCTGCCAGCCACGCACCTCGCCGATCAGCGGCCAGTGCATGACGGACAAATTGCCCACGCCTTGCACCACAAGCCCCGTGACCATGATGGCCACCCCGATGCCGAGATAAACGCCCATCGAAAAAAGGCCGAGTGCTCGGCCGCGCCGCGCTGGCGGTACGTAGTCGGCGATCATCGAGTAGGCGGCAGGCGCGAGTGTCGCCTCGCCCACGCCGACGCCAACGCGTGCCACGAATAGGCCCGCATAGCTCGTGACCCGCCCGCAGATCGCGGTCATCAATGACCAAAGAAATACGCCGGCTGCGGCGAGGTTGCGACGATTGCCGCGGTCGGCCCATTGGCCGACCGGCCACACGCCGAGCACGGTGAAACAGACCGCGAAGGCGAGACCATTGAGCAGGCTCAGCTCGAAGTCGGTGACCCCTAAATCGGCTTTGATCGGACCGACCAGCATCGCGAGGATCTGGCGATCGATGTAGGAGAAGATGTACGCGACCATCAGCACGAGCACGGCGCGCCGCGCTTCGCGCTCGGGCGGCCAAGGCGGTGTGGCGGCGCTCATCGGCGGCTCAGTAATTGGGCTGCGGCGGCAGCGGTTGCCCGTAGGGCGCGAGTTCCGGCGGCAGCATCGGGCGGTGCGGCGGATCCCAGCTGAAGGGTTTTTTGACCGTATCGAACGTGTTGATCAGCGGGCCGTTGACCGTGCGCACGAACAGGTTGTAACCGGTGTCGGTGCCCGCTGGGCCGTGGTAAACGTTCTCGCGCCACCAGCAATAGCCGCCGCGTTGCATTCGGCCTAGATCACCCCATACGTAATCCCCTTCGAGCGTATATAGCTCCTCGACCATTGGGTGCGTCCACTGTGGTTTGGCCATGCCGGGCGGCACACGGTGCGGCGGCGAGCAATACAAGAACGAAGTCTCTCCGGTGTAAGGGTCGGTGCGCAGCGGCTTGATGGCCACGCCCTTGGAGAGCTGCGGGTCGACAAGGCCCGGGTCCCAGTCCATCAACAGCGGATTGACGTACTCGACCAGCAAGCGCTCGTCGAACTCTGCAGGGTTCGGCGTGTGCTGCGACATCCCGGCAGTCCGCAAGCTCGGCGTGGCGTAAAACAAATCGAGCAGTACGCAGCCGTGCCGAACTCGGGCCCGTTCGCGTCGATAGCCCGCGGGCAGAAAGGCGTAGGTGTGTTTCTCGTACAGTCGCCCGTTGATTTCGATCGCGCCATCGAGCACGAGAAACTCTTCGTGGCAGGCGAGTTGCTCGACAGTGCTGCGCTGCCAACCTGCCGGGTAGCGCACGATACAGGAGGCGCTGTCGTCCGTGTCGTCTCGGCTTAAGGTCTTGCACTCCACATCGGGACGCGCATCGCCGTGCAGACCGCGCGACCAAGGAATCATCTGGGCTTGTACGAACATGATGTGTGGACGAGCCATGGAAACGCGAGCCTCCGAAGCAGCTTTCAACGAGTGCAGCGTAGCCTAGCGTGTTTCGCTAGGCTTGCCGCATGCTTGCATTGCGGCTTGACCACATCGGCTTTCTCACCGACTCGCTGCAGCGCTCCGCGGCGGCGTGGCGTCGACTGGGTTTCAGCGTCACCTCGCCGCGGCCGCTTTGGCAGGCCGAGGGTCCCCAACCCGCAGCGCGCTCGCTTGGCCAGACGAGTGCACACGTGATGTTCTCAAGCACGTATCTCGAAATTACCGCGCTCGAGGGAGCAGATCCTCAACACCATCTGGCGCCGTGGCGCGGCGCCGTCGAGGCCCCTGTGATCCTCGCGTTGTCGGCAGCCGATCCGGTCGCCGTGTTCGAGCCTCTGCATACAGTCGGGCACGCCGTGTCTAGCCCGAGTGTGGCGCTGCGTCGCATCGAATACGGCGCGCAACGCGGCGAGGCGCGCTTCGAATGGTTCATGTGGCAGCACCGCGAATCGCCCGAGTGGTTGGTGTGCGTGATGCGGCACCTGACGCCGGAACTCGTGTTCCAAAGAGCCGTGCAGGAGCATGCCAATGGGGCTGTGGAACTGACCGGGGTGTATCAGGCGGTGGGCGGTACGCCTTCGGCGGGCTTGCGCTTCGCCGCGGCCGCGCGCGGGGTAAACCTGCTGGGTGATGGCGAGTTCGACGCCCTGCTTGAGCTCGATCAGGGTACCGCTGCCGCGGGGCGGGTGGCGCTGCGCGTCACCGTCCGCGACCTTGCTGCAGCACGCGCCTGCCTGCACGCGGCAGGCGTGGCCTGCTTGCAGACGACTCAAGGCCTGCGCGTTGCGCCGGCCGATGCCGGAGGCGCCTGGCTGCTCATGTCGGCGGCTTAGGGCTCGTGTACCATCCGCAACTCGCGTTGACGGATACCTTGAGTGTCACCCATGGAAGAACGTTACGAACCGGCCGTCGTCGAGCGGTCGGCCCAGCATTACTGGAATACCCAACGCAGTTTCGCCGCACGCGAGAACGCGCCAAGCCGGGGCAAGTTCTACTGCCTCTCCATGTTCCCGTACCCCTCAGGTCGCCTGCACATGGGGCATGTGCGCAACTACACCATTGGCGATGTGCTGTCGCGATTCGCGCGCATGCAGGGGCTCAATGTACTGCAACCGATGGGCTGGGATGCTTTCGGACTGCCGGCGGAAAACGCTGCGATGGCCAACGGCGTAGCGCCGGCCAAATGGACGCGCGACAACATCGCGTACATGAAAAAGCAGTTGCAGTCGCTCGGTTTTGCGATCGACTGGGATCGCGAAGTGGCCACCTGCGACCCGTCTTACTACCGCTGGAATCAATGGCTGTTCTTGCGCATGCGCGACAAGGGCATCGCGTACAAAAAAACCGGGGTGGTCAACTGGGATCCGGTCGATCAGACGGTGCTCGCGAACGAGCAGGTGATCGATGGCCGCGGTTGGCGGACGGGCGCGCTGGTCGAGAAGCGCGAAATCCCGATGTACTACCTCAACATCACGGCCTACGCGGACGAACTGCTCGGCGACCTCGCGACGCTCGAAGGCTGGCCTGATCGCGTGAAGACGATGCAGGCGAACTGGATCGGTCGCAGCGAGGGCGCCGAAGTCTCGTTCCCCTATGGCGACGATACCCGTGCACTCCTCGGCGGCGAGGGTGCGCTCAAAGTATTCACCACCCGCGTCGACACGCTGTTCGGTGTCACCTTCATGGCCATCGCCGCGGAGCATCCGCTGGCCCTGGCCGCCGGCGCCCGCGATCCGGCGCTGCAGGCGTTCATAGACGAATGTCGCCGCGGCAGTACCATGGAGGCGGACGTTGCCACCATGGAGAAGAAGGGTCGACCCACTGGCCTGCACGTTCGACATCCCTTCACCGGAGCGCCCATCGAAGTGTGGGTGGCCAACTACGTGCTGATGGGGTACGGCGAAGGTGCGGTGATGGGTGTTCCGGCGCACGATGAACGCGACTTTGCGTTCGCGCTGCAGCAGGGCATCGATATCGTCACGGTGGTCAAGCCGCCGAATGCCGCCTATGCCGAAGTGAGCGCACCGTGGCAGGAGAGTTACGGCGAGCACGGCGTGCTCGTCAATTCCGGTGAATTCTCTGGACTCGAGTTTTCGGCTGCGGTGGATGCGCTTTGCAAGGGCCTCGAGCAGCGCGGACTCGGACGCAAGCGTATCCAGTTTCGACTGCGTGACTGGGGCATTTCGCGGCAGCGGTACTGGGGCTGCCCGATTCCGCTTATTCATTGCGAGCACTGTGGCGAAGTGCCCGTGCCCGATACGCAATTGCCGGTGGTGCTGCCCGAGGATCTGGTGCCCGATGGCAGCGGCAATCCGCTCGGTAAAACCCCGGCATTCTGGCAGGTGGATTGCCCTGCCTGCGGACGTCCGGCACGCCGTGAAACCGACACCATGGACACCTTCGTCGATTCGTCCTGGTATTTCCTGCGCTATGCCTGCGCGGACAACGCCGCGGCCATGGTCGATGAGCGGGTCAAATACTGGTTGCCGGTCGATCAATACATCGGTGGCATCGAGCACGCGATCCTGCATCTGCTCTACTCGCGGTTCTGGACCAAGGTCATGCGTGATCTCGAACTCGTTGAGATCCGTGAGCCCTTCGCCAATTTGCTCACTCAGGGCATGGTGCTGAATCACATCTACTGGCAGCAGCCGGCGGAAGGGCGACGCAGTTACCACAACCCGCTTGATGTGGACGAGGAACTCGTCGATGGCGTGACGCGCTTTTTCGTGACCCGCGAGGATGGTTCGCGGCTCGAAGTGCAGCACGATGGTTTGGGCACGATGTCCAAATCGAAGAATAACGGTGTTGATCCGCAGGGCCTCGTCGAGAAGTACGGCGCGGATACCGCGCGCCTATTCATGATGTTCACGGCGCCCCCCGAGCAATCACTGGAATGGTCCGATGAGGGCGTGCAGGGCGCGTTTCGGTTCATCCGCCGATTGTGGAAAGCCGTCCACGAGCACGTGGTGGCTGGCGGCTGCGAGCCGGCCGCGGTTGCGGCTTTGTCGGGATCGAAGAATCTGTCGGCGTCGCAGAAAGAATTGCGCCGCATCGCCCACCAGACGCTCGCCAAGGTCACCGACGACATTGGTCGACGGCGTACCTTCAACACGGCCGTAGCGGCGGTCATGGAGCTGCTCAACGCAGTCGGTCGCAACGAGGACCCCTCAGCGGCATCGCGCGCCGTGGTGCAGGAGGCGCTCGAGATTGCAACGGTGGCCTTGTCGCCGATCATTCCGCATGTCACCCACGCGTTATGGCATGAGCTCGGTCATACGACGGCGTTGATCGATGAGCCCTGGCCGACCGTCGACGCCTCGGCGCTCGCTCGCGACTCGATCAAGCTCGTGGTTCAGGTCAACGGCAAGTTGCGCGGGGAGATCGAGGTGGCGATCGACGCTGATGAGGCCTCGATCAAGGCTGCAGCCCTCGCCGAAGAGTCGGTGCGGCGTTTCGTCGGTGAAGCGGTACCCAAGAAAATCATCGTTGTGCCGCGCAAGCTCGTCAACGTGGTGGTCTGATGCATCGTCTGCTGCGCCTGGCGCTGCCGCTGGTGGTGCTGCTGGCCGCAGCGGGGTGCGGCTTCCAGCTGCAGGGCTCCACGGTTTTGCCGCCCGTGCTCGTCTCCCTGCGTGTGCAGACCGCCGACGCGCAGACCGATTTTGCACAGGCTCTTGAGCGCGAGCTGCGTCGAGCCGGCGTCGCTGCAGCAGATGGCGGAGCGGTGCTGCGTATCGAGCGCGACGAGCTGCTCGAGCGGGTCGCATCGGTCTCGGCGCGCAACGTGCCGCGGGAGTACGAACTCACTTACGTCGTGCGTTATTCGCTTTTGCTGGCAGGTCAGACGCGGATCGATGCCGAGGAGGTGTCGGTGTCTCGCGACTTCAGTTTCGATGAGACGGCAGCCCTCGCCAAGGATCGCGAGCGCGAGCTGCTGCGCGAGGCGTTGGCGCGGGAGCTCGCGGGTGTCGTGTTGGTGCGGCTTTCGAGCGTGCGTTGAGCGGTGATTCGGCTCGGCGACGACGACCAGTTACGCGCCCGACTCGCAGAGCGCCTCGATGCTTATGGTTTGCAGCTGCAATCCGTGCCGACCCAGGGAGCGATTCCGGGCACGTATTGGGGCGAGAGCGAGGCGGGCCTACAGGGCGTGACTCTCTTTGTCCGCGACGACACGCCGTTACACTCGGCGTTGCACGAGGCGGCACACTTTGTCTGCATGAGCGCTGCCCGACGTAGCGGACTCGATCGCGATGCGGGTGGCGATGATGCCGAGGAGAACGCCGTGTGTTACCTGCAGATCCTGTGGTGCGACGGACTCGGCGTGCCGCGCGAGCAACTGATGGCCGATATGGATGCCTGGGGCTACAGCTTTCGACTCGGCTCGGCGGCTCGTTGGTTTGCGGATGATGCGGACGAGGCGCGTGAGTGGTTGCAGCAGCACGCGATCATCGATGCAGCAGAGCGCCCGACGGGCCGTCGCCGCGAGACTTAGCGCGCGGCGTAGCGGTCGGTGGCGGCGACGAGTTCGCTGACGATGCCCGGCTCGAAAGCTGAATGGCCCGCATCGACCACGATACGTAGGTCTGCTTCCGGCCAGGCGCGGTGCAGATCCCAAGCGCTTTTCATGGGGCAGACCACATCGTAACGCCCTTGCACGATCGTGCAGGGCAGATGCCGAATACGGGGTACGTCATCGAGCAGTTGCGAGGGCGTACGCAGGAAGCCCCCGTTGATGAAGTAGTGGCACTCGATGCGTGCAAAGGCCTCGGCAAAGGCCCCTTCGTCGAACTTCTCGAGATCCTGCGTGTTGACGCGCAGATAGCTCGTCGCACCTTCCCAGATCGACCAGGCGCGCGCCGCCGCGGCGCGTACGGACGCATCGGGGCTGGTCAGACGCGTGTAGTACGCACGCATCAGATCGCCACGCTCGGCGGGCGGGATCGGCTTCAGGTACTCCTCGTAGAGATCCGGGAAGAGCGCGCCTGCGCCGTCGGCGGTTTCGTAGAACCAACGAAACTCCCAGGGGCGCACGAGGAAAATGCCGCGCAGCACGAGTTCGGTAACCCGTGAGGGGTGGGTTTGAGCGTAGGCGAGAGCGAGCGTCGAGCCCCAGGAGCCGCCGAACACCTGCCAGCGCTCGATGCCGAGATGCGCGCGCAGGCGCTCGATGTCTTCGACCAAGTGCCAGGTCGTGTTGTCGACGAGGCTCGCGTGCGGTCGGCTGCGACCGCAGCCCCGTTGATCGAACAGCACGATGCGATACCGCGCCGGGTCGAAGAAACGCCGCATGCGCGCATCCGTGCCGCCGCCCGGACCGCCGTGCAGGAACACCACCGGCTTACCCTCAGGGTTGCCGCTTTCTTCCCAGTACATCTCATGCAGGTCTGACACCCGCAACCAGCCTGAGCGGTAGGTGTCGATCGGTGGGTACAGTGCACGCGCAGCGTCGGTCATCGCAGTGTCCTCAGCGACAGATCATCGGGCCGAGAGGAGCGCCACCGACGAGGTGCACGTGCAGGTGGTAGACCTCCTGACCGCCATGGCTGTTGCAGTTGATGATCAGTCGGTAGCCGTTCTCAGCAATGCCCTCACGACGCGCGAGATCGCGGGCCACGGTGAACATGTGTCCGACGAGCGCTTCGTCGGCATCGTCGATATCGTTGGCTGTGGGGATGGCCTTGTTCGGCACGATCAACAGATGCACCGGTGCACGCGGGTGAATGTCGCGAAACGCGGTCACTCGGTCGTCCTGATGGACGATGTCGCCCGGGATTTCGCGCGCGATGATGCGTTCGAACAGCGTCGGCATGACAGGCCTCAGTACTTGTAGATTTCGACCTTGCTGGCGTCGAGCTGGTAGGCCGAGGCGCCAAGCCTTGTGGCCTTGCGCGAGACTTTCATGCGGCCCGTGATCCAGTAGGCCTCGTAGATCGAATCGAGCGCGATGCCCTTGTTCATGCGCACGTAGACGATCTGGTTCGGCGGCGGCGGCGGCACGTGGATGCAGGCCCCGAAGTACGGCACCAAGAAAAACTCGGTGACGAGCCCGTCCTTGCCGACATCGAGCGGCACGATGAATCCCGGGATCTTGAGGTTGACTCCATCAAGCGTCTCGTTGACCGAGAAGTCCATCACTTGCTGCGCCGCCATGCCGCCTTCGCCGAGGTAGTCGTGCGCGGCGGGCGGCGGCCCACCCATGAATTTCGAGCGGGTGTCGGGCGGGATCAGTTCATCCCAATCGATTTCCTTGATCGTACCGGCCGCGGCCGGCTTGACGGGTTGTGCCGGAACCGGCGTGCCGACCTTGGGCGGCGTGATGCCCTGCGCCACTGCGGCACCGATGCCGAGCAGCAGGAGGGCGAGGTACGCGGGACGAGAGGCAGTGCGAGTCATGTCATACCCTGATGGTGAGTCCGTCGCTCAACGTGTTGCGATAGGCGCGCCAGGCGGGTACGGCACCCATGAGCAGGGCGGCGAACACGATCGAGGCGAGCAGGCCGACATCGTAGCCGGTGAGACCGCCTGGATCGAGAAAGATTCCGAACCGGCTCTCGAGCAGTGGTTTCGCGGCGTACAGCAGACCGTAGCAGAGGGCGACGCCAGCCAGCACGCCCGCGGTGGCCAGTAGCCCGGCCTCGGCGATCAACATCGTGAACACGTGCCGCGGCTGCGCTCCCACCGAACGCAGGATGGCCATTTCGCGCCGACGCTCATTCAGACTGGTCAGAATGGCCGTCAGCATGCCGAGCAAGCCGGCGAGCACGACGAACGCGGCGACGATCATGAGTGCCGTGTCAGCGATGCCGACCAGGTTCCACAGCTGCGTCAGCGCCACGCCCGGAATGATCGCGAGCAGGGGCTCGAGTCGGTATTCATTGATCGCACGCTGCATGGTGAAGGTCATCACTTTCATGCGCATGCCGACCATGAACGCCGTGATGGACTCCGGCGTCAGATTTTGTGCGCGCGCCTGTTCGGCGCTGATGCGCGCATCGCCCTGCGCCTGCATCCCGCCGCCCCAGTCGAGGTGGATAGCTGTGATGGCCTCAAGGCTCACGTGCACCGTTCGATCGACTGGTGTACCTGTGCGTTCGAGGATCCCGGCGATGCGGAAGGGTTTGTCGTCATGATGGGCGAAGCTCACATTGCCGAGGCCGTGGGAGATCACAACCTTATCTCCGAGCTTGTAGCCGAGTTGCCGTGCCACGTCGGCGCCGATGACGGCATCGTAAAGATCAGCAAAGCGCTGCCCCGACGTAAAGCGGATCGATCTGTCGCCGGCGAATCGGTAGTGTTCAAAGTAATCGTTATTGGTCCCCATGACGCGGAACCCGCGATGCGAGTCCCCCAGAGAAATGGGGATCGTCCAGGCGACGTCCGGATGGTTGGCGATCTTCTGGTAACTCGACCAGCTGACATTCGCCGTGGCATCGCCGACTCGAAATACCGAGTAGAGCAGCAAGTTCAGCTGCCCGGAGCGGGCGCCGACGATCAGATCAACACCCGAAACGGTATTGGCGAATCCATCACGCGCGGCGGTCCGCATTTTCTGTACGCCGAGCAGCAGGGCTACGCTGATAGCGATGGCGCTGAGGGTGAGCAGCGCCGTGGTGCGGCGATTACGCAGTGAGCGCAGGGCGAGCATCAGGCAGCCTCCGCAGGGCTTCTTTGCAGTTCATCGAGTGAGACCACTCGATCGAACAGGCCGCCGAGCGAGGTATCGTGGCTGACGAACAGCAGCGTAGTGCCGCGCTCAGCGCATTCGGCCATGACTAATTTCAGGAAGTCCTCGCGGGAGTCGTGATCGAGCGCCGAGGTCGGCTCATCAGCGATGAGGATTTCGGGGCTGCCCAGCAGGGCTCGCGCGGCTGCGACACGCTGCTGCTGACCGATGGACAGTTCGTTGACCGGGCTCGCAAGCAGTGCGGGATCGGCGAGACCGAGTGCGCTCAGCAGCCGTCGGCCTTCGGCGCGCGGGTCGCCGCCTTCGATGCGCTCGCGACGCGCGCGGGAGAAGCGCGTAGGCAGGGCGACATTGTCGAGCACGTCGAGATAAGGCAGGAGGTTGAACATCTGGAAAATGAACCCGAGGTGATCGCCGCGGAAGCGGTCGCGGGCCCCGGCGCCCAACACAGCCAGGTCAGTGCCGAGCAGCCTGACGTGGCCGCGCTGCGCCGTCAGCACACCACCGATGAGACCGAGCAGCGTGCTCTTGCCGCTGCCGCTTGGACCGCGCAGGAACACGCGCTCACCGCGGGCGACGCGGAATTGGTTGATCCGCAGCAGCACCGGTTTGCCAGGCCAGGCGTATTGCAGGTCTTCGACTTCGATGGCGGGGGAGGCAGGGTCGACCATGAGAGGATTCTAGCCGAAGCGCTGGCCTGCGCCGCGCACCCTCAGCGTATGGGGTGCGCAGCGCTCGCTCAGCGCAGTGCGATGCGACCGGGGGCGCTGCCGAGCTCCAGCTGTTTTTGCACGCTGCCGTTGAGCAGTGTGAACTCGACTTTTTCGACGCCTTTCAGCCGTCGCAGCGCCCACAGTTCCACCCAAGCGAGCGATGCGGGTTGCTCGCAGCGATACAGATAGCTTGCGCGATAGTCCGGGTGCTTGGCGGTGGCTGAGGGCGGCGTGAACTCGACGCTCTGCAACCGACAGCGCGCGGTGGTCGGCACGCCGATGATGCTGGTGCCGCTCTTCAGCCACGCATTCGCCTCACTCATGACGCGCTGCTCTTCGGCCGAGCGTGCGGCGCGCTCGAAGCCCAGCACATGCAGGGCGGGTGCATTCACTTCGACGGCGAGCGAGTTACCCTCGAGCGCCACGTTGATCGTCACCTCACCATGTACGTGCTTGCCTTGTTCGAGCGATTCACCCTCATGGTCGTGATCGTGATCATGGGTCTGGCCCTGGGCTAAGGTCATGCAAGACAAGAGCATCAAGGACAGGGCGAGCCGGGTGGGGTGCCAAGGCAGTTTCATGCAGTGTTCTCCTTTAAAAGGTCCATCTTAGGCTCGCGCTGACGGCGCGGCCGGCGAGTGGGGCGTAATCCTTGAGGGCCGAAGTGTGACGGCGCGCCTCTTCATCCAAAAGATTACTGCCTCGTATGAACAAAAGCACGGGTCGACCCGCAATACGCGGCCGAAGGCTGAGCTCGAGGTTCAACATCGTGTAGCCCAGGGTGCTGCGCTCGGCGGCGGCCACGCGTGTCTGATCGTCATGCCAAATCGCCTCCAGTCCAATCCCCACCGTCTTGCCATCGAGCGACAACGCGGCGCCGAGTCGATGCGGCGGTATGAACGGCAGCGGTTCGCCGGCGCCGTCTGCGGCACGCACGAGATCGCCGAAGACGCGCAGACCGAGCGCGCCCACTGCGGTTTGCAGCAAACGCGGGCGGCTCCACTCGAGCTCGACACCCGTGAAGCGAGCATCGCCTGCCACATAGCGCACCAGCGACAAGCCCTCGGTGTCGAGATCGTCCGGGACGACACTCGGCTTGGCGTAGAGGTAGTCGCGGTAATCGGTAATAAATACGCTGATGGCGGCGTAGGCGTCAGCAGTGTTCCAACGAACACCGAGATCGATGCTGCGACCGGTTTCGGTGCCGAGTGAGGCATCGCCGATCTCGTAGCGTCGTACCGCCACATGCGGGCCTTCGGCGTAGAGCTCGGTGGCCGTGGGGTGACGTTCGGTCGAGGCGAGTTGCAGGCTAAGCGACAGATCCTCGCGCATCGACCAGACGGCGCCGAGTGATGCGCTGAACGAGTCGTCGGCATAATCCAGCACGGTCTGGTATTCGTACCGTGCACCCGCCTCAAGGGTCAAAGCGCCGAACTCGCGCTCCTCAAATAGAAAAAGCCCCGCATTGCGAGTCACCGACGGCGGGAGGAAGGCTTCTTCGCCTTCGGCATCGAAATCGAGTTTGCGGACTTGGATGCCGAACGCGCCTCGCGAACCATTCGCGGTGCCGATCGCATCACCGTGTTCGCCACTCAGGCGCAGTTCGGTGCCAAGTTGCGCGTAGCGCGTGCCCACGTCCCCAGTCGGCTCGAGTTCGACGTGCTGGTAGTCGTTGCGCGAGGCGCGCAGGCGCAGCACCGTGACTGCACCGCTAGCGGGTTGCCACTCGCCGCTGAAATCCTCGCGCCGCTGCGTCATACGCAGACGAATATCGGGAGGCTCGCCCGCCTCTTCGCCAAGACCTGGCAAGCCATATTCACTGTCATAGCGGCTTGAGGAGACACCGAACCGCTGGCGCTCGCCCACCCACGCGAGGCCGGCACCGCCACCATCGGCTTCGCCCGCCGAATTGACGAGCCGACCGCGGCTGAGATCCACAGGTTCGCCGGCGGCGATGGCATCGGCGCGTGCGGTGCTCGACCAGGCGAAACCCGGAATATGCAGATCCGCACTCCGCTGCTGGTGCGCATCGACGTGCAACTGCAGATGATCACCGAGACGGGCCGCGAGTTGACCGATCATCGCGCGCTCCAGCGCAGCGCTGTCGGCGCGAACCTCAAGGCCACCTTGCAGCGTCTGCTCGAGCCTCTCGATCGGAATGCGAGGCGTGATGACGTTGATCGCGCCCGCTGCGGCGGCGTTACCGAACATCAAGGCCGCCGGTCCCCGCACGACCTCGATGCGCTCGGCGAGCAAGGGGTCGAGCGTGACCGCGTGATCATCCGAGAGTGCCGCCGCATCGAGGGTGTCGGCGCCATCCTGATACGTCTGCACGCGCAGGCCCCCCTGACCGCGGATGATCGGGCGACTCGCGAGGGGTCCGAAGGAACTCGCCGAGAGTCCTGGCTGCGATGCGAGAGTCTCGCCTAGGCTCGCCGCGCGAGCGCGGAGCAGAGACTCGCCGCTTAAGGCGAACACCGGCTGCGCCGTCAGCAATGCCGCCTTGCGCAGTGGGGTCGCGGTGATCACCACCTCCTCGAGTACTTCGATTTCGCGAGCGAGGTCGGCTGCGGGCGAAGTGGCAGAGCCGCTGATCGCGACCGCAACGAGCAGGCGAAGGGTGGTGGTCATGCCGGAGTCTCCAGGGGTTCGGGAGTTATACAATAACAAACAGTACTATATAACATCACAGATGAGGTTAGCCGTACAGACCCTGAACGGCGTACCCAGTGTCGGCATCGCTGGCGGATAATCCGGCGCATGAAGTTGGGTCTCGACACGTTGGGAACACACCTGCAAGGGGGGCGCTTGGCGCCGGCCTACCTCGTCTCGGGCGACGAAGCCTTGCTGGTGGGCGAGGCGGTCGACGCTCTGCGCCAAGTGGCCCGGCAGCAGGGCTACACCGAGCGTGAGGTGCACTTTCCCGAGCGTGCCGGCGACTGGGCCCAGATCGATGCCTCCGCGGGTTCGCTGTCGCTGTTCGGCGATCGGCGGATTCTCGAGGTGCGCTTTTCGGGCAAGGCCGGCAAGGACGGCGGCGCGGTGCTGCAGCGGTTGATTGAGACCGCTGGCAGTGACACGTTGCTGCTCGTCATCACGCCCCGTCTGGACTCTGCCGTGCAGAACACCGCCTGGGTGAAGCAACTCGAAGCGCGCGGTGTGTGGCTACCGGTGTGGGATGTCGGGCCGCGACAACTTGAGGCGTGGCTCATGCAGCGCTGTCGCAAGGCGGGTCTCGAACCCACGAGCGACGCCGTCGCCTTGCTCGCCACGCGTGTCGAGGGCAACTTGCTCGCAGCGCAGCAAGAAATCGAGAAGCTTGCGTTGTTGTTGCCGCCAGGCAAGGTGGATGCCCCGGCCGTACTAGAGGCGGTGGCGCCGAGCGCACGCTACGACGTGTTTACGCTGGGCGAAGCGGTGCTGGTGGGCGATGCGGTGCGTGCGCTGCGCATCGTGGCGGGCCTGCGTGGCGAGGGCATCGAGCCGACGCTGGTGCTGTGGTCGATCACCCGCGAGTTGCGAAATCTTTGGTTTCTGCGCCGCGGCGACGATCTGTCGCGACGTGCCGGACCGCGCTTGCCGCCGCAACAGCTGGCTGCACTCGAGCGAGCACGCCCCCGCGCTCAAAAACTGCCGTTTGCGCGGCTTGCCTCACGCGCGTTGCGCGCCGATCGCATGATCAAGGGCCGGCTGGCGGGCGACCCGTGGGATGAACTGTCGCTGCTGTGTGCGGAATTTTGCGGGATGCGACCGTTGCGATGAACGCATCGCCCATCGGTATCTTTGGCGGCACCTTCGATCCCATCCACTTTGGACATTTGCGCACGGGCTTCGAGTTGCTGCACACGCTAAGTCTCGGCGAAATGCGCTGGATTCCTGCGGGCAATCCCGGACATCGCGCTGCGCCGCTCGCGGCTGCGACGCTGCGTCTCGAGATGGTGCGTGCGGCGACCGTCGATCAGCCTGGTTTCGTGGTCGATGATCGCGAGATTCGCCGCACAGGAATCACCTACACGGTCGATACGCTCGGCGAATTGCGTCGCGAGTTCCCGCAACGGCCGTTATGCCTGATTCTGGGCATGGACGCCTTCATCGGTTTCGAGTCCTGGCATCGCTGGCGAGAGGTTCTCGAGTACGCACACCTCGTGGTCGCGCATCGCCCGGGTTGGCAGACGCCGCAGACGGGGACGCTCGCCTCGCTGCTCGAGTCCCGCGCGGCGAAAGAGATCGATGAATTACACACAACGCCAGCGGGGCTGATTCGTGTGCAGGAGGTGACCCAGCTCGAAATTTCCTCGAGTGATTTGCGGGCCATCATCACCTCCGGGCGCGACCCGCGTTTTCTCGTGCCCGATGCCGTCTGCGAGATCATCCGCCGGACGCAGTGCTATGCTCGTCCCTAATTATCTTTCGAGGAGTTGAACAACCCCGCATGAAGACACCGAGCAAGACCGTTGCCGCCAAGCCTCGCGCCAAGACCCGTCGACCTGCCCCGAAGCGCGCTGCCCCGGCAGCCCGCAAATCCAGCAATCTGCCTCGTGCATTGCCCATCGTTGAAGCCGCGCTCGCGGACATGAAGGCGGTGGACGTGCGCGTCATCGACGTGCGCGGCCTGAGTGACGTCGCCGATTACATGGTGGTCGCGAGCGGCACGTCGGATCGGCACCTGCGTTCGGTAGCGGATCGCGTGGTGCAGATGGCCAAGGCCGCGGGTCAACGACCACTTGGCGTCGAAGGCCAGCAGCAGGGCGAGTGGGTGCTTGTCGATCTGCCTGATGTGATGGTGCACATCATGCTGCCGCGCACGCGCGAGTTGTATCAACTCGAACAATTGTGGGACGCCCCACGAAAAGAGCCTGTCGCGGCCCCTCGTCCCGTCAAGCGTCGCCGTCCTGCCGCGACCCTCAGCTGACGGTCCAGGCGAGCGAAGGATCCCGCCGTGCGGCTGCGCATCATCGCCGTAGGCGCGCGCCAGCCGGCGTGGGTCGATGCTGCAGTCGACGAATATCTCAAGCGGATCCGTGCCCCCTGGCGCTGCGAGTTGTGTGTCGTAGAGGCGGCAACCCGTAGCGCCACGCGTAGTGCCGATGCCGCGCGCGACAAGGAAGGCGAGAAAGTGCTCGCGGCCGTCAAGGATCGCGAGCGCCTGATCCTGCTCGACGAGACGGGCAAGAGCTTCGGCACACGCGATTTGGCAAACCGACTCGAGCGACTCTCGCGCGAGGCACCTGATCTGGCGTTATTGATCGGTGGTCCCGATGGTCACGCCACGGCGGTACGCACGCGGGCGATCGAGAGTTGGTCGCTCTCGCCGCTGACGCTGCCGCACGGGCTCGCACGCGTGATGCTGGTCGAACAGCTCTATCGGGCACAGACCGTATTGCTCGGTCACCCGTATCATCGCGAATGAGCAGCGAATCGCGAATGACTATTGAATCCTCCGCCCCCGTGCTCTGTCTCGCCTCGGCATCGCCACGACGCCGTGAACTGCTGTGGCAAATCGGTGTGCCGCACCTCGTGCAGCCCGCCGATCTCGATGAGCGCTGTGCGCCGAATGAGTCGCCGGCCGATTACGTCGCACGACTTGCAAGGGCCAAGGCGCAGGCGATCCATGCCGCGCGAACCCGCGAGGCATCGCATGCGGTAGCGGATCTGCCTGTACTCGGCGCCGATACCACCGTCAGCATCGACGGCTTGATCCTCGGTAAACCAGCCGATCGTGCTGCGTTGCACGCGATGCTCGGGCGCTTGTCGGCGCGCGAGCACGAAGTCTGGTCGGCTGTGGCGCTTGTCGGCGCGAGCGGCGTGGACACGCGCCTCTCGTGCACGCGGGTCAAATTCCGGGCGCTGCAAGCGGCGGAGATCGATCGCTACTGGCAGAGCGGCGAGCCCTGTGACAAAGCGGGCGGTTACGCAATCCAAGGTTTGGGTGCGGTGTTCGTCGAGCGGATCGAGGGCAGCTTCTCCGGTGTGGTCGGACTGCCGCTCGCCGAGACGGCTGCGATGCTGGTCGCCGCCGGCGTGCCGCTGTGGCAGGCTGGGGCATGAGCGCCGAAATCTTCATCAACGTGGCTCCGCGTGAGGTACGCGCTGCGCTGCTTGAGGGGGGTGTGCTGCAGGAAGTGTTCATCGAGCGCGAAAGTCGTCGTGGCATCGTCGGCAACATCTACAAGGGTCGAGTGACGCGGGTATTGCCCGGCATGCAGGCCGCATTCGTCGACGTTGGCCTTGCGCGTACGGCCTTCCTGCACGCCACCGACATCGTCAGCGCCGACTCGCACTTCGATGCGCAGAGCGTGGCGGCGGCGGGTACCTCGGGAGGGCCTTCCGGTGTGCCATCGACGGCGCTGCGTGAGCATGAGATCGACATCCGGCGCCTCGTGAGCGGCGGGGACGACATCGTCGTGCAGGTGGTGAAGGATCCGATGGGCGCTAAAGGTGCCAGGCTGACGACCTTCATTTCCTTGCCTTCGCGCTACCTCGTCTTTATGCCTCGCGGTCGTGGCCTCGGCATCTCGGCGCGCATCGAGTCCGAACCCGAGCGCGCGCGACTGCGCGAACTCATGCAAGGGCTGGTACGCGAGGGACACCCGGGCGGTTACATCGTGCGTACGGCCGCCGAGGGGGTGGATGCGGCACGACTCGCTGCTGATCTCGCCTATCTCGAGCGGCTGTGGGGTCACGTCCGCGAGCGCTCGCTGATGGCCAGCCCGGGCGAACTCGTGCATGAGGATCTGCCGCTCGGCATGCGGGTGCTGCGCGATGAGCTCGCCCGCGGCGTCGAGCGTGTGCTCGTCGATGACGCGGCCGAGCTCGCTCGGTTGCAGCAGTTCGTCAATGATTTCATTCCCGAGGGTGCGCCGCGGCTCGAGTTGCATGCCGGGCCGCGACCGATCTTCGATCTGCACGGCATCGAGGAGGAGATCAATCGCGCGCTCGAGCGCAAAGTCACCCTGAAATCGGGCGGCTACTTGGTCATCGACCAGACCGAATCGATGACTACCATCGACGTCAACACTGGCGGATTCGTCGGCCATCGCAATCTCGAGGACACGATCTTTCGTACCAATCTCGAGGCGGCGGTGGCGATCGCGCGGCAACTGCGCCTGCGCAATCTCGGCGGCATCATCATCATCGACTTCATCGATATGCGCGACGAGGCGCATCGGCAGCAGGTGCTCGAGGCGTTCGAGCGCGCCTTGCAGCCCGATCATGCGCAGACGGAGGTGGCACCGATCTCTCCGCTGGGCCTCGTCGAGATGACCCGCAAGCGCACCCGCGAAAGTCTCGAGCATTTGTTGTGTGTCGCCTGCCCCACCTGTGAGGGCCACGGCTCGATTCGCTCGGCCGAGACGGTGTGCCAGGACATCTTCCGAGAGATCCTGCGGCAGGCGCGGCAATTCAGCAGCCGCGAGTTGCTGGTGCTTGCCCACCAGGATGTGGTGGAGCGGCTGCTCGGCGAAGAGTCGGCAGTGCTTGGCGAGCTCGAGACTGCGGTGGGGCGACCGATCCGGCTGCAGGCTGAGAGCCTCTACGACATCGATCGTTACGACGTGGTGCTGGTCTAGAGGTTAAGCCATGAGTTCAGTGGTCGTTGCAGCAGTGCAGATGTGCTCGGTGGATGACGTCGCGATCAATCTCGACGTGGCCGAGCGTCTGTTGCAGCAGGCGGCTGAACGCGGCGCCGTGCTGGCGGTGTTGCCGGAGAACTTTGCCCTCATGGGGCGCCGGGACACAGACAAGCTCGCTGCCGCCGAAACCGCGGGCGCTGGCCCGATCCAGCAACGCCTTGCGAGCCTCGCTGCGCGACTGGGGCTGTGGATCATCGGCGGGACGATCCCGTTGCGGATTCCCGGCGAGCGTCGGGTGGCCGCAGCCAGCCTGGTGTTCGATGCGGGCGGTGCGCAGGTGGCCCGCTACGACAAGATGCACCTGTTCGACGTCGACTTGCCCGGTAAGGCCGAGTCGCATCGCGAGTCAACGAACATTGCGCCGGGCGCTGCGCCTGTGTTGGTCGATACCCCGGCGGGGCGCATCGGCCTCTCGGTTTGCTACGACATGCGCTTTCCGGAACTCTTCCGCCAGATGTCGGCGGCCGGCGCCGTGGGCTTCGTGATGCCCTCGGCGTTCACCGTCCCCACTGGCCGCGCCCATTGGGAGGTGCTGCTGCGCGCCCGTGCCATTGAGAACCTCGCCTGGGTAATTGCGCCTGGCCAGACCGGCACCCATCCGAGCGGCCGCAAGACCTATGGCGACAGCCTGATCGTCGATCATTGGGGCGCGGTGCTGGCGCGGCTACCCGAGGGTGAGGGCGTCGTCACCGCGACGCTCGATCCTGCGGCCCAGCTCAAGAGTCGTGAGGAGTTTCCGGCGCTGGCGCATCGACGGCTTTGAGGGAGGCGGGCGTCGCCGGTTACCATGGCGACATGAACCCATCCTTGTCCATCGATGCTGCGGCGCTTGTCGTCGACCCTTTCGCCCTCGCTCAACAGCTGATCCTCGAACCTGCAGGTCTCGATGAGTCGGCGATTGTGCAGGCCCTGGCTGCGGCCACGGGGCCCGGCATCGATGCAGCCGATCTGTACTTCCAATTCGCCCGCGATGAGTCCTGGTCCCTCGAGGATGGCATCGTGAAGGAGGGCAGCGCCAACATCGAGCAGGGTGTGGGCGTGCGCGCGTTGTCGGGTGAGAAAACCGGTTTTGCTTACTCCGACGAACTGCTGCCTGCGGCGCTTAGTGAAGCGGCACGCGCAGCGCGTGCGATCGCGCGTGCGGGTCAGAGCGGGCGACAGCCTGTGTTGCGCCGCGCCGCGGGCCACTCGCTCTATGCCCCGCAGGATCCGCAGGGCACGCTGTCGGATGACGATAAGGTGCGCTGGCTAGAGCGCGTCGATCGTGAGACGCGGCGCATCGATCCGCGCATCGTGCAGGTGATGGCCTCGGTCTCCTCCTCGTTCGAGGTCGTACTGCTCGCCGACAGCGACGGCGGCTACGCCGCAGACGTTCGGCCCTTGGTGCGTTTCAACGTGTCGGTCATTGCCGAGCAGGATGGGCGTCGCGAGACAGGCTTCGCCGGTATGGGCGGACGATATTCGCTATCGCAGCTCGTCGAGGGTGATCGGCCGCTTGCACTCGGTCGGGAGGCGGCGCGTCAGGCGCTGGTCAATCTTGGAGCGCAGCCGGCACCGGCCGGTGCCATGACGGTGGTGCTCGGTGCTGGCTGGCCGGGCATTTTGCTGCATGAGGCCATCGGTCATGGTCTCGAGGGGGACTTCAACCGCAAGGGCACTTCGGCCTTTAGCAATCGCATCGGCGAGCGTGTGGCCGCCGAGCAATGCACGGTGGTTGATGACGGCACGCTGTCGGCGCGCCGCGGCTCGCTCAACATCGACGATGAGGGCACGCCAACGCAGTGCACCACGTTGATCGAGAACGGTGTCCTCAAGGGTTACCTGCAGGACAAGATGAACGCGCGGCTGATGGGCACTCGCTCGACGGGCAACGGCCGGCGCGAGTCTTTCGCCCACATGACCTTGCCCCGCATGACCAACACCTACATGCGCCCGGGACCACACGATCCGCAGGAGATCATCGCTTCGGTGAGCAAGGGCGTGTACGCCGTGAACTTCGGCGGTGGCCAGGTGGACATCACCTCAGGCAAGTTCGTGTTCTCCGCAGCCGAGGCGTATTTGATCGAGAACGGTCGCATCGGCGCGCCGATCAAGGGGGCGACCCTCATCGGCAACGGACCCGACGTGCTGACCAAAGTGAGCATGGTCGGCAACGATCTGAAACTCGACGATGGCATCGGCACCTGCGGCAAGGAGGGGCAGAGTGTGCCAGTCGGTGTGGGCCAGCCCACGCTGCGGGTCGAGGGCTTGACGGTCGGCGGAACGGGCTAGCGCGTCCGCGCGCGCCACTCGCGTAGGCTCGCCGGGTCTATCGCGGCGAGCAGGCGTCGGGCTGCCGTATCGCGCTCGCGAGCGGTTTCCCCGAGCACCGTCACGTGCCCGAGCTTTCGAGCAGGTCTCGGGCTCTTGCCGTAGTCATGCCAATGCAATTCACGCTCGCCGAGCCAGCGCTCGCGCGAGGGCATTTCGCCAATCAAGTTGATCATCGCCGCATGGCCGCGTGCGCGCGTTGCGCCGAGTGGCAAGCCGAGGATGGCGCGCAGGTGGTTCTCGAACTGGCTGGTCGCCGCGCCCTCGATAGTCCAGTGCCCCGAGTTGTGCACGCGCGGTGCGGTCTCGTTGGCGAGCAGTCGACCCTTGTGCACGAAGAATTCGATGTTGAGCACGCCTTCATAGCGGAAATGCTCGAGCACGCGCCGCAGATGACGGGCGGCTGCGCGCTGCAGCGTGGGGGCAGACCAGGGTGCCAGCGTGAGGCGCAGGATGCCGTCACGATGCAGGTTGCGATTGAGCGGGTAGATCGCCACCTCGCCGTGCCGGCTGCGGGCGCCGATGATCGACACCTCGTAGTCGAAGGCGACGAATTCTTCGTAGATCAGCGGCACACCGCCGAGCGCCGTCCACGCCGCAGCCGCGTCCTCGGTGCTGCGCACGATGGCCTGGCCCTTGCCGTCATAGCCGAGCCGCCGGGTCTTGAGCACACCGGGCAGCCCCACGCGTCGCAACGCGCGGCCAAGCGCTGCAGCCGAATCCACCGCCGCATAGCGGGTCGTCGGTATGCCAAGTTTCTCGAAGAGTTTTTTCTCGCTGATGCGATCCTGCGACATGGCGAGTGCGGCGAGCGGCGGGGCGACGTGCGTGCGGCTACCGAGCGCCTGCACGCTCTCGAGCGAGATGTTCTCCCAGTCGAAGGTCAACACCTCGCTGCGCCGCGCCAGTTCGCGCAGCAACCGACGGTCGGTGAATTCGCCCACCAGCGTGGGCGCAACCGTTGCGGCCGGCGTGTCGTGGCTGCGATCGAGGAACAGGAAGTCGAGGCCGAGCGGGTAGCCGGCGAGCGCCAGCATGCGCCCGAGTTGCCCGCCGCCGATGATGCCTACGGTCACGGTCAGGGCGTACGAGGGTCGGGGTGTTCGAGCACCGCCGCGGTCTGCCTGGCGCGAAAGGCCTGCAGCGCGGTCTCGAGCGTTCGATCGTGCAGGGCGAGAATAGCCGTTGCGGTCAGCGCGGCATTGGTTGCACCTGCGGCGCCGATGGCGAAGGTCGCCACGGGAACGCCAGCCGGCATTTGCACGATGGAGAGCAAAGAATCGATGCCGTTGAGAGTCTTGGACATCACGGGTACGCCGAGTACCGGCAGGTGCGTCTTGGCCGCAAGCATGCCGGGCAGATGCGCGGCGCCGCCTGCGCCTGCGATCAAAACCTTTAGACCGCGTGCCGCCGCTGAGTTGGCGTAGTCGAAAAGCAGATCGGGTGTACGGTGGGCGGAGACCACGCGAACTTCGTGAGGGACGCCCAGGGATTCGAGTGTTTCCACGGCAGGGCGCATCGTCTCCCAATCGGAGCGTGAGCCCATGACGATGCCGACGAGAGGCTGCATCGCGGCATTCTAGCGCAATTGCGCTAGCGCGGCCTCGATGGCGAGCGTGTCGACGTCGCGCATGAGTTTGCCGATGTACTGTTTCTGCCGCGCCAAGCCGCCACGAGCTTTGATGCGGCGGGCTGCCCGCACCGCTTCGAGCACAGGCTCAGGCAGGGGTAGACGGATGAGGTCGGTCTCTTTAAGGGCGATCAACTGCTCACCGAGCGCTTGCGCGGCGTGGGCCGCTCGTTTGCGCGCGCTTTTGCTCGGCTTCTCGAACTCGTCGAGTTCGGAGGCAGCCTCCGGCTCGGGCGTGTATCTGTGGATGCGTGACATGGCTACAATTCTGCCTCATGTCGCAAGCCGTTGACGCCTCACGTATCCCCGAACTCAAAACCGTCGTGTCCACGGCGCTTGAGGCCGCTGCGCGCGCGGGTGCCACGCAGGCCGAGGCTGATGCCAGCCTCTCGCAGGGCTTGAGCGTGACGGTGCGCCTCGGTGAGGTGGAGACGGTCGAGTATCAGCGTGATCGCGCTCTCGGGATCACGGTGTATTTCGGTACGCGCAAGGGCTCAGCGAGCACGGCGGACCTCTCCACGGCATCGATCACCGACATGGTGGCCAAGGCCTGTGCGATTGCGCGCCACACGGCCTCTGACGAGTGTGCAGGGCTTGCCGATCCCGCGTTGCTGGCGACGGAGTTTCCGGATCTCGGTCTCGATTTTCCGTGGGCCTTGACCCCCGATGAGGCTGTGGAACTCGCCCGCGGTTGCGAGGCTGCAGGGCTTGCTGTCGATTCGCGGCTCAGCAACTCCGAAGGCGCGAGCGTTGGCACCCAGCGCGGTGTACGCGTCTACGGCAACTCGCACGGATTCCTCTCGGGCGATGTCGCCTCCAGCCACTCGGTCAGTTGCGTCTTGCTCGCGCAGGCGGGCGATGACATGCAGCGCGACTACTGGTACACGAGCGCGCGTGATCCACAGGATCTGCTCGATGTCGCGACTGTCGGGCGAATCGCTGGCGAGCGTGCTGTGGCGCGTCTCGGTGCGCGTCGACCGGCCACGGGCAAGGCACGAGTGCTGTTCGCGCCGGAGGTGGCGCGTGGCTTCATCGGCCATTTCATTGGCGCGATACGCGGCGGCAGCCAGTATCGCAAGGCGAGCTTCCTGCTTGGGGCCGCCGGACAGTCCGTGTTTCCGAACTGGGTGCAGATGCATGAGCGGCCGCACCTGCACAAAGGCTTCGCGAGCACCAACTGGGACGGCGAGGGTGTCCGCACGCGTGATCGGCAGCTCGTGCACGACGGCGTGCTCGAGGGTTATCTGCTGGGCAGTTATAGCGCGCGCAAACTGGGCTTGGTCAGCACGGGTAACGCCGGCGGCGTGCACAACCTCTTGGTCGAACCCAGCCCGGGCGCGGGCGATGCGCGTGCGATGCTGCGCCAGATGCAGCGTGGCCTGTGGGTCACTGAGCTCATGGGCCAGGGGGTCAACGGCGTGACGGGCGATTACTCGCGTGGTGCGACCGGCTTTTGGATCGAGAATGGCGAAGTGGCCTACCCGGTGCACGAACTGACGATCGCCGGCAACCTGCGCGACATGTACCGCAACATGCTCGCCATCGGCACCGACGTCGATTTGCGCGGCGGCATTCGCGTCGGATCCATCTTGCTCGATGAACTGACGATCGCCGGCGAGTAACGCGCGGTCGTTGTTGTCGCGCCTCACCGGCGCTGCGCCAAGTCAGGCTCTTCAGCGCGTGGCGGGGCTCGTCAGCCGAGCGAGCGCTTCACGATACTTTTCGCTGGTCTTGCGGAGGATTTCTTCGGGCAGACGTGGTGCAGGCGCTTGCTTGTTCCAGTCGAGCGTCTCGAGGTAGTCGCGCACGAACTGCTTGTCGAACGAGGGTGGGCTGATGCCGACGCGGTAGGTGTCGGCAGGCCAGAAACGCGAGGAGTCGGGCGTCAGCACCTCGTCGATCAGCGTGAGTTGCCCCTGTTCATCCAGACCGAACTCGAACTTGGTGTCGGCGATGATGATGCCGCGGTCGCGCGCGTGCGCTGCCGCGAAATCATAGAGCGCGAGCGACGTGTCGCGGATGCGGGCAGCCGTCACTGCACCGACGGTGGCCTCCACCTCGGCATAGGAAATATTCTCATCGTGCTGGCCGGCCGGAGCCTTGCTGGCGGGCGTAAAGAGTGGCTGCGGCAGTTGGCTCGCCAGCTCCAGCCCCGCCGGCAGGGCGATACCGCAGACGCTGCCGGTGCGTTGGTAGTCCTTCCAGCCCGAGCCGATCAGGTAGCCGCGCACTACGGCTTCGATCGGCAATGCTTTGAGGCGGCGCACGATGACCGCGCGCCCCTCGAGCAGAAGTCGCTCGTCGGCATCGAGCGGCAGCGTATCGAGACTGCGCCCGGAGAGCTGGTTCGGCACGATCGCGCGGGTGCGCTCGAACCAGAATTCGGAGATCTCGGTCAGCACCCGGCCCTTGTGCGGGATCGGGTCAGGTAGCACCACATCGAAGGCCGACAGGCGGTCCGTGGTGACGATCAGCATCAGCGTTGCGTCGATCTCGTAGATGTCGCGCACCTTGCCGCGATGCAGCAGCTTCAGGTGTCGCAGGGCAGTCGTATGCACGGTCGGAATCGGGTCCACGGCGGTCTCGCGGTTTCCGGCTGGGTGCCGGGCGTTGGTAGTATTGCAGGATGAACTGGCTCGGGAAACTCGTCGGGGGCGCAGCCGGGCTGGTGCTGGGCGGTCCTGTGGGCGCGGCGCTCGGCGTGCTCGCCGGCCATCTGCTCGACGACAAGCTGACGCGCGACGCGGAGAATTCCAAGCCGCGCCCGCCGCAGCGGCGCGGCGCCGCGGGCACCGAGGCCTATGCGCGCAACGCCCGCGAGGCCGCACCGCAGCGACGCGTGCATCACGTCGAGGATGCGACCATCGAGGTCGAGCCGGTCGAGTTCAACGAGAGCGGCGGCGAGGGGCCGCAGGTGTCCGACCCGGGCGCTGTGGCCGATCGGTTCTTCCAGACGACCTTTGAAGTCATGGGCTGCGTCGCCAAGAGCGATGGGCGGGTTTCCGAGCAGGACATTCGCGCGGCGCGCGCGGTGATGGACGAGTTCAAGCTCGGGCCTCAGCAGCTCGAGCGGGCGATCAAGGCCTTCAATCTCGGCAAGCAGCCTGAGTACGAATGGTCGCGCGCCATCATGGCGCTACGCCGCGCCTGTGCAGGTCGACCCGACATGCTGCACAACTTCCTCGAGATCCAGATTCGCACGGCCATCGGGGGTTCCGATCTGCAGGGGGCCGCGCGTCCGCTGCTGAATCGCATTGCCGCCATGCTCGGGGTCGGTGGACTCGAGTTCGCGCGGCTCGAGACCGTGCTGCGCATCCGCTACAAGGCGCGTGGCAATCGCGGTGCCGCGGCCGACTGGAACCGCCCAGGCACGGGCGAGTACGCGCGGCGCGCCGAGGAGAAGCGCGAGCAGGCGCGCGCGGGTGCACGCGAGAAACAGCAGGAACGTCCGCGTGCGGCTCCCACCGGTGCTGGGCTGAGCGTCACCGAGGCCTATGAGGTGCTCGGCGTGGCGGCCTCTGCGAAGGATGGCGAGGTGACCAAGGCCTACCGCCGGCAGCTGTCGCGACATCATCCCGACAAGCTCAAATCCAACGGGCTGCCCGAATCGATGCTGGAGCACGCCCAGCAACGCACGCAGCAGATCATCGAGGCGTGGAACGTCATCCGCGAAGCGCGAGGAATCAAGTCATGAGCACGTCAGGCCACAATTACTGGATCGCCCCGTCGATCCTGTCCGCTGATTTCGCGCGGCTCGGCGCCGAGGTCGAGGCGGTGCTCGCGGCGGGCGCCGATCTCATCCACTTCGACGTCATGGATAACCACTACGTTCCGAACCTGACCATCGGCCCACTGGTGTGTGAGGCACTGCGTCGGCACGGCATCACTGCGCCTATCGATGTGCATTTGATGGTCAGCCCAGTCGATCGACTGGTGACTGATTTTGCGCGGGCCGGAGCGACCTGGATCAGCTTCCACCCGGAGGCGAGCGAGCATGTCGATCGGACCATCGGGCTTATTCGCGAACTGGGCTGTCGGCCCGGTCTCGTGCTCAATCCGGCCACACCGCTGCATTGGCTCGATCACACGCTAGAGCAGCTCGATCTCGTCTTGTTGATGTCGGTGAACCCCGGCTTCGGCGGTCAGGCGTTCATCCCTTCGACGCTGGCCAAGATCCGCGCCGTACGCGAGCGCATCAACGCCAGCGGCCGCGCGGTGCGGCTCGAGGTCGATGGCGGCATCAAGACGACGAACATCGGCGCCATCGCGGCTGCGGGCGCCGACACGTTCGTGGCGGGTTCGGCGATTTTCGGTGCGACCGATTACGCCGCCGTGTTGCGCAGCATGCGGGTCGCCATCGCCGACGGGGGAGTCTGACGCGGTCGCAGACCGAGCATCACCACCGTCTTGCCGGTGGCGCGCAGCACGCCCTCGTCCTCGAGGTTCTTCAGCACGCGACCTGCCATCTCGCGTGAGCAACCGACGAGTCGCGCCAGATCCTGTCGCGAGACGCGGATCTGCATGCCTTCGGGGTGCGTCATGGCGTCGTCCGCTTCGCACAATTCGCGCAGCGTCTGCTCGATGCGTCCGCTGACGTCGACGAAGGCGAGATCACGCAACTTGCGCGTGGCCTGCTCGAGGCGGCCCGCCAACTGCGCGGCGAGCTCCAGGGCCAGCAGCGGGTTCTCGGAGGCGAGCTGCTTGAAGCGCGCGTAGTGCATCTCGGCGATTTCGCTGCGACCGCGGCTGCGTACCAGCATGCTGCGACCGGAGTCGGTGCCGAGCGTCACCATCGTGCCGAAGAATTCACCTTTGGTGAGGTAGACGAGCACCATCTGCTTGCCCTGGTCATCTTCGACCACCACCTCGACCGAGCCCGAGATGATGTAGAACAGCGAATCGGGTGGTTCGCCGCCGCGCACGAGCACGGTGCGGTTCGGCACCGTGCGGCGCACTGCCATGTCGATGAAGCGCTGGATCGGCGTGATTGCGGGCCTTGAGCCGGGTGCTGCAGCCGAGCCACTAGTCACCGCCACACCCGGTCGCTGCACCGGATAGCCCGGACGCACCGGGTTGCTCGCAGTGTTGGCTGACGGGGGCTTGGACGGATTGTTGAATGGGGGCATAGCACCTTTCTCCGTAGACTTAGATCCAGTAACTCGTCGTGGTCATTACTTTGGCGGTCGCGCGCATCGCACCCTGCACCGGTGGGGGCAGTTCCACGCCGCCAGCGGCTCTCGCCGTGGCGCCGTGCGCGATCTCGTCGGCTCGCATGGCCTCAAGGACGGCGCGACTGCGCCGATCCTGCTCTGGCAACTTCTGTAGATGAGAGTCGATGTGGCCTTCCACCTGTCGCTCGGTTTCGCTGACGAAGCCGAGGCTCACGCCATCGCCAACTGCCGCTGCGGCGGCACCGAGGGCGAACGAGCCGGCGTACCAGAGCGGGCTCAGCACACTTGGCCTCGAGCCGAGTTCGCGCAAGCGCTGGTCGCACCAGGCGAGGTGGTCCGCCTCCTCGCGTGCGGCCTGCAGCAGCAGTGTGCGAACCTCGGGCCGCCGCGCGAACGCTGCCTGGCCGTGGTACAAGGCCTGGGCTGCGACTTCGCCAGCGTGGTTCACACGCATGAGCGCTGCTGCGGCCCGCTGATCGGAGTCGCTGAGTACCATGTTGGGGTCATGGTGCGGTCCGGGCTGGGGCATTGGCCTCGCTGCCGTAGGCGTCACGAAGACGGCCTTGAGGGCGCGATCCACGTGGGTCAGCAGGTTGTCCAATGGCGTCTGAGTGCTCATGTCAGTCCTTGTGTCGGCCGCCGGGGGCGGACCTTTAGGGTGGGATGCCCAGATAGTGACATAAACATGGGATTCGGCCCCCCGATGAGGGGGGTTTTGCAAACCGGGGTGGGCTTGAGTACACTTCCGCCCCTTTTTCGGGACTCGCGGCATCCCCCGCGGAGACATTAGATATGAGCACGGTATTTGCAAAGCCCGCCACGGTGCGCGGGGACTGGTTTGTCGTCGATGCCAAGGGCAAGACCCTCGGTCGATTGGCGTCACAAATTGCGCTGCGCCTGAAGGGCAAGCATAAGGCGGACTACAGCCCGCACGTCGACATGGGCGATCACATCGTCGTCGTCAATGCGGAGCAGGTCCGGGTCACGGGCGCCAAGCTCACCGACAAGATCTACTACCACCACACCGGCGCGATCGGCGGCATCAAGTCGATTGCCCTCGAGAAGCTCCTCAAGGAGCATCCGGAGCGGGTGATCCAGTTTGCGGTCAAGGGCATGCTCCCGAAGACCATCCTCGGCCGTCGCATGTATCGCAAGTTGCATGTGTTCGCCGGTGACAAGCATCCGCACTCGGCCCAGCAGCCGAAGCCCCTGAACGTCTGACAGGAATATCCAGAATGCCTGCTACGAATTACGGTACCGGTCGTCGCAAGACTTCCACCGCGCGAGTCTTCCTCAAGCCCGGCTCGGGCAAGATCACCATCAACGATCGCACGATCGAAAACTTCTTCGGCCGTGAGACCGGCCGCATGATCGTGCGCCAGCCGCTCGAGTTGACCGAAACCACTGGTCGCTTCGACGTCAGCGTAACGGTCGCGGGCGGTGGCATCACCGGTCAGGCCGGCGCCATCCGTCAAGGCATCACTCGCGCGCTCATCGAGTACGACGAGACTCTGCGTCGTCCGCTGCGCGTGGCCGGGTTCGTGACCCGCGACGCTCGCGAAGTCGAGCGTAAGAAGGTTGGCCGGCGCAAGGCGCGTCGCGGTCCGCAGTACTCCAAGCGCTGATATAGTCGCGAGGTATTGCCGCCGTCCAGGCTGCCGCTTTTTGGGGGATCGTCTAGCGGTAGGACAACGGACTCTGACTCCGTTTACCTAGGTTCGAATCCTAGTCCCCCAGCCAGAACAAAGGCCCGCATCGTGCGAACGATGCGGGCCTTTT